>VBDQ01000034.1:44452-64455 GCA_005889075.1 Chloroflexota bacterium | reverse complement strand
AGCGAGCTGCAGGAGCGAGGACTGGTCGCGATCTGAGCGACCCTGCCCGGCGGGGCGCGAGCTGCGGCGGCTCATGTGGAGTGTGATCGCGCGAGCGCTCGGCGGATCACGAAGCGGCTCGCCGCCGCGGCCGCCAGGACACCGGCCGCGGCGAGGATGGCAGCATGCGGCATCGCGACGACGAGCGCCACACAGCCGACGATCCCGTACCAAGCGAAGGCGGGCGACGCCAGACGCTGGGCCTTCGGCAGCTGGAGCGCCGAGTAATGCGTGATGAAATACCAGGCGAGCATGAACGAACCAGCCGTCTCGATCAGCGGGCGCAGATCGAACACGAGGTCGGAGCCGGCGCTGAGCAGACCGAGGGCGAGGACCGCCCGGTGCGGGACGCGCGATCGCTGGTGGATCTTGCCAAGCCAGGCCGGAAGCTCGCCCGCCCTGGCCATTGGGAGGACGACGCGCGAGGCGCTGAGCAGATCGCCCAGAATCTCCGCGAGAGCGGCGAGGATCGCTGCCGCGAGCACGATGGCCACACCCCACTGACCGATGACCTTCTGCGCGGTGGCAAGCAACGGCGTGTCCTGCTGACCGATCGCGTCAGCGCCGAGCACGCCGAGCGTGATCGCGCCAACGCCGATGTACGTCACAGTGGCGATCGCGATGCCGCCGATGACGGCAATCGGGATCGTGCGCCGCGGCTGCTTCACCTCGCTCGCCATGATCGCCATGCGCATGAAGCCATCCCAGGTCCAAAAGAAGATCGCCGCGCCGGCGAACAGGCCGGTCCCCTTGTCCCCGAGGACCGGTGCGAAGTGACGCGCATCCACCGAGTGCAGTGACGCACCGCCGTACAAGGCCAGGAGGAGGACGTCGATCGTGAGGAGCCCGATGAGTACGCGCGAGGTGAGCTGAATGCCGAACAGATTGAGTCCCATGATCGCGAGCACTCCGGCGGCCGCGACGAGATGTTCCGGAAGACCCGGGATCACCTGGCCGAGATATGTAGCGAACGCCAGCGCGATGACGCTCATCGAGACGAGGTTCTTCCCGAGGTAGCCGCAGCCCGCGATGAAGCCAAGCGTGTCGTGATCGAAGTCCCTGGCCCACGTGAACGCACCGCCCTCGGTCGGGTTGTTCACGCCCAGCTGCGCCGCGCTGATGCCCGTCGCGAGGGCGACGCTGCCGCCGAGGAGCATCGCGACCAGAATTCCGCTGCCTGCGGCCTCCGTCGCCGCGCCAAAGGCGGCGAAGATGCCGATGCCGACCATCATGCCCGCGGTGAAGAGCGTCGCGCTGATTGGTCCGAGCTCTCGCTTGAGCGCGCCGCCTCGTCTGCCCTGATTCACGGCTTAACGCTCGAGCAGTCCCATCACCTGTGCCACCGAGGCGATCGCCGCGGTCTCGCTGCGTAGGTTCCTACGGCCCAGTGTCACCGTGGTCGCGCCCTGTTCCCAGGCGTAGCGGATCTCGTCCACGCCAATCCCGCCCTCTGGCCCGACGACCAGCGAGAATGCCGACGCTTTCGGCAGTGCGTCGGTCAATGTGCGAAGAGCCTCGCCCTCCCAGGGGATGAGAACGGGCTTGGAAAGACGCTCGAAGAGTGTCGCCCACTGCGCGACCGGCTCGATCGTAGGAGTGTGGCCGCGACGTGCCGTCTCTGCGGATTCGCGCGCGATCCGGCGCCAGCGTTCGAGCTTGGATTCGGAGAGCGCTCGCACGACCGAGCGGACCGAAACGAACGGAACGATGGTCGTGACGCCGAGCTGAGTGACGGCTTCGACGATCTCTTCGGAGCGCTCGCCTTTGAGCAGAGGCACGCCGAGCGTGAGCTGGATCCGCGGTTCCGTGTCCTCGATCTTTCGTTTCTCGCGTACGCGGCCGTGGACCTCCTCGCCGGTGACCTTGTCGAGCACGGTGATCGCTTCGATGCCCTCCCAGACGAGGGCCACGACGTCGCCCGGCGCCAGACGAAGGACATTCGCGATCTGACGGGCCCGCTCGCCGCGAAGAAGCGCGTCGTCGCCGATCGGACCTTCCACGAAGAACCGGTGGGTCATCTAAGGCGTGAGAATGAGCCGGACCCAGTCGTCGCGCTCGTCGCGCTCGACGACGCGCAGGCCGTGTGCCGCGAGGGCCGCGACGACCTCAGGCTCGCGCTCGCGCGTGATCCCGGCGGCCACGAGCCTTCCCGAACGCGCCACGCGCGCCCGCAAGTCGGACGCGATCTGCATCAACGTGGCGCCGACGAGGTTCGCGAGCACGACATCGAACGCGCCGTCGACACCGGCGGCCGAGGCATGCCGCACGTCGATCCGGACGCCGTTGCGCTCCGCGTTCTCGCGCGCGGCGTCGACCGCGATCTGATCGGTGTCGACCGCGATCACCTCGCGCGCTCCACGCTTCGCCGCCGCGATCGCGAGGATCCCCGAACCGGTCCCGACATCGAGCACCCGACGACCGTCGATGGCGAGCGCGCAGATGGCTTCGAGGCACTGGCGCGTGGTGGGATGCAGGCCCGTGCCGAACGCCATCCCCGGATCGAGGACGATCTCCGTCGCGCCATCCGGGACCGCCTCCGACCACGTCGGCCGGATGAGGAAGTCACCAACGCGAATCGGCGTGAACGACGCCTTCCAGCTTTCGAGCCAGTCCTCGTCGCGTACCTCATGGACCGCGAGCTCGCCGATCGGACCGAGGCCGAAGGCTTGAAGGTGCCCGAGCGCATCTCGGATGTCCGAGACTTTCGCGTAGGCATCGGCGTCCAGGGTGATGTACGCCTTGACGGTGTGGTCCGTGCCGCCACGCGGCTCGAGGGGCACTTCTACGGCGATGCCGTTGTGGCCCACCCGGCTCAGGATCTCGCTTGCCGCTTCGACCGCTTCCGCGTGCGTCGGCACCGCGAGCTCGAGCCAGCGAAGCGCGCTAGTTCCCACCCATCGCGTCTTTGATGCGTCCGAAGAGATCGGAATCTTCGGCGTCTTGCGACGGCGGAGCCTCGATGTCGCGCAGCTGCTCGTACAGCCGGCGCTGCTCCTTCGAGAGCGACCGGGGCACAACGACGTCGAGATACACGAGCTGGTCGCCGCGGCCCGCGCTCCCCAGATGCGGCACACCCTTCCCGCGGACGCGGACCATCTGGCCGTGCTGCGCCGACGGGGGGATGCGCACCTTCACCTCGCCGCCCTCGATCGTGGGCACGCTGACCTCGTCGCCGAGTACGGCCTGCGCCGGCGAGATGCGCAGCACGTGGACGAGGTCGTCATTGTCGCGCTTGAACGACTCGTGGTCCTTGATGCGGATGAGCACATAGAGATCGCCGGTGGGGCCACCGCGCATGCCGGCCTCGCCTTCGCCGGCGACGCGAAGCTGCTGGCCGTCGTCGATGCCCGGCGGGATGGTCAGCGTGATCTCGCGATCCTTGCGCTCGCGCCCTTCGCCGCGGCAGCGCGCGCAGACCTTGTCGACAGTCTTGCCGGCGCCGCCGCACCGCGGACAGGTGGAGACGTTGACAAACCGGCCGAAGACCGACTGCTGCACCTGCCGGACCTCACCCCGGCCGTTGCAGGTCGGGCAGGTCGATATCGAGGACCCCGGCTCGGCGCCCGATCCCTTGCACCGCTCGCAGGTCTCGAGCCGCGGCACCGTCACCACGCGCTCGCGACCCTGGACCGCATCGAGGAGATCGATCTCGATCTCCATGCGCAGATCGGCGCCGCGCATCGGCCCGCGCGGCTCGCGACGGCGAAGGTCGCCGCCGAAGAATGTCTCGAAGAGATCGCCGATGCCGAAGTCGCCGAACCCGCCCGCGGTCGTCGAGCCGAACATGTCGTATCGCTGGCGGCGCTGCGGATCGGTAAGGATCTCGTACGCCTCGGTGATCTCCTTGAACCGCTGTGCGGCGTCCGGCTCCTTGTTCACGTCGGGGTGAAGCTGGCGGGCGAGCTTGCGGTAGGCGCTGCGGATCTGCTCGTCGGTCGCGCCCCGCGAGACACCCAAGAGCTGGTAGAAGTCCGTCGTCGTCGCCATCCCTGTCATTATCCCGGCGAATGGACGTGGTTTTCCGCATCGCCGTGCAATGGCTGCACGTCACCTCGGCCGTTCTCTGGATCGGCGGCGGCTTCTACACCGTCCTGGTACAGCTTCCGGCGCTTCTCGCTACGCCGGCTCCCGCCCGAGGCGCCGCGCTCGCGCAGTTCGTGCCGCGCCAGTTCCGCTACATCTTTCGGGTCGCCGAGTTCACGATCGTCACCGGCTTGCTCAACCTGTTCGTGAGCGGCCGTGGCGGCGAGCTCCTCCGCCTCGACACCCGGTGGTCGTGGGCGATCCTCGTCGGGATCGTCCTCGCGGTCGGGATCTACGTCGCCTCGCGCGCGCGCCTGGTGGGTTGGGCCAACCGCCTGCTCGAGCTTGGTCCCAAGGCCGCCGGCGGCGATCAAGCAGCCGCGGCCGAGATGCCGCTCGTCGCGGAGCGAGTCCGCCGCTTCGGCTACGGGCAGCTCGTCGTCGGCGCCGCGATCCTCATCGCCATGGTGACCGCCCGCTTCAGCTGAACTGAAAGAATCGGCCGGATTCTTTCATCCGTGCAGTAGACGGCACGGCTCTTTCCACCCCAGGACGGCCGCCTGGGAACCAGGGCGTGCCGCCGTCGTCATACCGGCATTCCCCGGCACTCGGGAGAGGAGGTCGGTATGCGAGCGTTCCTCGCGGGCCTTGCCGCGCTCGTCGCGACGTTCGTCGCGGCAGCGCAACCGGCCGCGGCGTGCGCGGGGCTCATCGGCCCGAACGGCGCGGTCAACCTGCTTCGCACCAGTACGTTCGCGGGCTACCACGACGGCGTCGAGCACTACGTCACGTCGTTCCAGTTCGCGGGCGGAAGCGGCCAGTTCGGGTCGCTCATTCCGCTGCCCGGCATCCCGGACAAGGTCGAGCGTGGCGGGGACTGGACGCTCCAGCGGCTCGTGCGCGAGACCGCTCCGGTCGGACGGTTCGATGCGTTGCAGCGGAGCGCGCTGGCCGCCGCTCCCGCGCCTGCACAGGTCATCCTCACGGCACGCGTCGACGCGCTCGACATCACCGTTCTCAAGGGCGGCGGCGCCGAGGTGGGCCAGTGGGCCACCGAGCACGGCTTCCGGCTTCCCGCCGACGCGCCTGAGGTCCTCGACTTCTACGCGAACCGCAGCCCAATCTTCATGGCCGCGGTGTTCGACGCCGACGCGGCGAAGGCTCGTGGGCAGAACATCGGCGACGGCACGCCGGTTCACCTCACGATCCCCACCGAGAGCCCATGGGTCCCGCTCCGCATCCTGAGCCTCGGCAAGAAGGCCGACGACCGCGTCGACGCGGACGTCTACCTCTTGACCGACCAGCGTCCCGCCCTGCTTCCTTACCCGTTCGCGAACGGCATGCGCCTCGACCACAGCGCGGCCGCGACCACGTCGCTGCTGAACGACCTGCGCTCGGACAAGGGCATGGGCTGGATCCCCCAGTCCGCATGGCTCACCAAGATCGCGATCGACGCGTCCGCGAGCCAGCTCACCTATGACCTCGCGGTCGGCACGAGCGGCGTGTCGCCCTCGCGCGTCGCCGCGGGCCTCGAGCCACCGGCGAGCGCTCCCGCGCCGACGCAGCAGAGCGCCGAGCTCTTCGCCCTGATCGGCATCGCCATCGCGGCAGGCGGCACGGTCGTCCTCCTCCGCACCACACAGCGGGTCATCGCGTGATCCGCGCCGTTCTCGCGCTGGCGCTCGCCGCGTTCGCGGCGGGCGCCTGCGCTCCGGCGAGCGCGGCATCCTTGCCGACGCAGATCGGCATCCGCATCCATTACTCGCACTTCTCGCCCGACAAGATCGACGTCCCGATCGGCGTTCCGGTCACGTTCACGCTGGTGAACGACGACCCGATCGAGCACGAGTGGCTCCTCGGGGACGAGGCCTTTCATGCACGCCATCGGCTCGGCACCGAGGCCGTCCACGGCGATCGCCCGAACGAGATCTCACTCCCGCCGATGACGACGAAGACGACCACGATCACGTTCGACAAGCCGGGCGAGCTCACCTTCATCTGCCACTTTCCGGGCCACGAGGCCTACGGGATGGTGGGCGTTTTGAGGGTGCATCCCTAAGCGCATACGACTTACACGCTCCAACTCGGATGCGCGCCCGACAGGGCGCGTCCACGATCGGACCCGTGCGTTCCTTGGTCGCCGCAGCGGTGATCGTCTGCGTCGCGGCCGCGTGCGAGTCCGTTGACGCCACTGGCATGACCGCCGGCGCGACTCCCAACGGAATTCGGCTCACCCGTCCGAGCGCCCTGCTGATGTGGGCCGGCGACTCGCCCGTCCTCCTGCGGGCAGTGCCCGAGGCCGGCTCGTTCGTGCTGCCGTACCGCGGCGGGTGGCGGTACGACGGGCGACAGGGAACGCTCGTGCCCGCGGTGTCCGCAGCTGAGCGGATCGAGCATCCGTCTCCTACGGGGACGCTCACGGCGATCGAGCGACAGAGCCTGACGCCTGGAGGCTATGCGTTCTCGAAGGAGCTGGCGGTCCGCGATCGGCCCGGCGGTCCGGAGCGCACGATCTATCGCGCGCCGGAGATGTTCTATTGGCTGGGCTGGTCGCCTGATGGCAGGTTCGTCGCTCTCTGGGAGATCGAGCAGTACAGCGGCTCGGTCGATCAGGATGGCCGGCCGCTCATCGTCATCGACGCCGCGAACGGCGCGCAGGTGAATCTCGGTCGGACGCTCCTGTTCGGCACGACGGCGTGGAGGTCTCCGCACACGCTCGCGTTCGTCTCAGGGAGCTTCCGGATGCTCTGGGACAGCAAGGCGTTGCGACTCTGGTCGCCGGAGGAGGGACTCAGTGACGTGTCGCCCTCTTCGGCTGCGGCGTTCGCTCCGGTTTGGAGCGCTGATGGCGGGAGCCTCTACTTCGCAAGCGGACCGGCCGGTCAATACGACCCTCTTCGGATCTGGGCGGGACGGGGGCCCGGCGACCGATCGATCTCCGTGTACCGGATCGCCTCTGCGAAGGCGCACGCCCTCGCGCATGAGCCTGGATATGCCGAGGAGGGCGCGCGGCCCTCGCGAAACGGTGAACGGCTGCTCGTCTTGCGGCGGAAGACGATCGAAGCCGCCAGCATCTCTGCGATCCCACACACTTCGCTCGAGATCTGGCTCACCGACGCGCAAGGCGCAAACGGAACGCCGCTCCTCCGCTTTCCGAGCGCGTTCGGCGCGTACGGCTGGTTATCCGATCCGGACGACTGGGACTGGACCGAGTAGCCCTAGACGGTCGGCTGACTCTCCGGACGGACGTAGCGCGAGGGATCGTTCTTGAACGTATCCCGGCATGTCACGCTGCAGAACACGTACTGCTGACCCGCATGCTCTATCTGCAACCCGAGATCGCGGGCCTGCTCGGGGTCGACCTCCATCCCGCACACGGGATCGGTCTCGTCGACCGGCTCGGCTTCGTACGGCATCGCGCACCTCCCCACCGAAATGAAAGCGGCGCGACTTTCGTCGCGCCGCCAATATTTGCAGAAGGGATGCCGGGGGGATCTGAAGGGGGCGAAGCCCCCTTCAATCTCAGCTTTGCTCTTTGAACTCGCCCTCGATCGTGTCGCCGTCCTTCTTCGAACCCGCGGCCGCCGGCTCACCCTCGCGCTCGCCTTCCGGCTGTCCGCCAGGCGGGGTCGTCCCCTGAGCCTGTTGCTGCTGGTACATGAGCTCGCCGATCTTCTGCGAAGAGGTCTGGAGCGCCTCCATCGCGGACTTGATCCGGTCGGTGTCGTCGGTCTTGAGCGCGTCGCGCAAGGCGGCGAGCTTCTCCTCGACGTCCTTCTTCGTGTCGGCGGGCACCTTGTCACCGAGGTCCTTGAGCGTCTTCTCGATGGAGTACGCGAACGTGTCCGCCTGGTTGCGCGTCTCGATCCGCTCGCGGTTGCGGCGGTCGTCCTCGGCGTGCATCTCCGCATCCTTGACGAGGCGCGAGACCTCGTCCTTCGAAAGGCCGCTCGACGCGGTGATGGTGACGTGCTGCTCTCGACTGGTCGCCTTGTCCTTTGCCTTCACATTCACGATGCCGTTCGCATCGATGTCGAAGCTCACCTCGACCTGCGGGATCCCCCGCGGCGCGGGCGGTATGCCGTCGAGAATGAAGCGAGCGAGGCTCTTGTTGTCTGCGGCAAGCTCGCGCTCGCCCTGAACGACGTGGATCTCGACCTGCGTCTGCCCGTCGCTCGCGGTCGTGAAGACCTGCGACTTCGAGGTCGGGATCGTGCTGTTGCGCTCGATGAGCTTGGTGGCGACGCCACCGAGCGTCTCGATGCCGAGCGAGAGCGGCGTGACGTCGAGGAGGAGGACGTCCTTGACCTCGCCCTTGAGCACGCCGGCCTGGATCGCGGCGCCCACCGCGACGACCTCGTCAGGGTTCACGCTCTTGTTCGGCTCCTTGCCGGCGAAGAGCTTGCGGACGGTCTCGACAACGAGCGGCATGCGTGTCATGCCGCCGACGAGGACGATCTCGTCGATCTTCTCGGCGGTCAGGTCCGCGTCCTTGAGGCACTGCCTCACCGGCGCGGTGGTCTTTTCCACCAGGTCGCCGACGAGCTGCTCGAGCTTACTGCGGGTGAGCGTGATGACGAGGTGCTTCGGACCCGACTGGTCCGCGGTGATGAACGGCAGGTTGACCTCGGTCTGCTGCGTCGAGCTGAGCTCGATCTTCGCCTTCTCGGCAGCTTCCTTGAGACGCTGGAGCGCTTGACGGTCGCTGCGCAGGTCGATGCCCTGGTCCTTCTTGAACTCCTCGACCAGCCAGTCGATGACCCGCTGATCGAAATCGTCGCCGCCAAGGTGGGTGTCGCCGTTCGTGGCTTTCACCTCGAAGACGCCTTCGCCAAGCTGTAGCACCGAGATGTCGAACGTGCCGCCGCCCAGGTCGTACACCGCGATGACCTCGTCCTTCTTCTTGTCGAGGCCGTACGCGAGGGACGCTGAGGTCGGCTCGTTGATGATGCGGAGGACCTCGAGACCGGCGATCTGGCCGGCATCTTTCGTGGCCTGCCGCTGCTGATCGTCGAAGTACGCGGGGACGGTGATGACCGCCTGGGTGATCTTCTCGCCCAGGTACGCCTCGGAGTCCGTCTTCAGCTTCTGCAGGATCATCGCGGAGACCTCCGGCGGGCTGAGCCGTTGCCCGTTGCCGAGCACGATCTCGACGCCGCCGTTTCCGGCCTGCTGGATCTTGTACGGGACCATCTTGATGGTCCGCTGCACCTCGGGGTCAGAGAAGCGCCGACCCATGAGGCGCTTGACCGAGTAGATCGTGTTCTCGGGGTTCGTGATGGCCTGCCGCTTCGCGACCTGGCCGACAAGACGCTCCCCGCTCTTGGTGAACGCGACGACCGACGGCGTGATCCGCCCGCCCTCCGCATTCGCGATGATCGTTGGCTCGCCGCCCTCCATGTAGGCGACGGCCGAGTTCGTGGTGCCGAGGTCAATGCCAATGACCCTAGCCATTCTGTTTCTCCTTCTCTTCGCTCCCACTCGAGACCGTCACGAGTGCAGGGCGGATGACTCTGTCGTGCAGGCGATACGCCTTCTGATGCTCCTCGATGACCGTGCCCTCGGGCTTCTCCGAGGGGACGTACGTGACCGCTTGGTGAAGGTAGGGGTCGAACGGCGTACCGAGCGAGTCGACCGCTTCGAGGCCCTCGCCCTCGAGGATCGCGCGGAGCTTGCGCTCGACGAGCCACATTCCTTCGACCCAGGGCTGTCCCTTGAGATCGTCAGGAACGGTCGCGAGCGCGCGGTCGTATCCATCAAGTACGTCAAGGAGCTTGGCGATGAGGTCCGCCTTCGCGAACTTTGCGAAGTCCGTGCGCTCCGCTTCGTTCCGCTTTCGATAATTGCTGAAGTCGGCGGCCAGCCGCTTGAGATCATTGGTCAGCTCGGCCACCTTGGGGTCCTCCGGGATTGAGCCAGCCGACCCCTCCGACTCCGGCGCTTCGCTCTCCGGTACGGCGTGCCCGTTGGTGCGGGGACGCGCCCGCTCCTCGAGGAGCTGCTCGGCGCGGCGAATTTTGTCGTCCATCAGCGACCCTCCATGACCCGGACCAGATCGCTCATGAGCGATCCGACGTAGCGGACGGCACCGATGGACCGCGCGTAGTCCATCCGCGTGGGTCCCAGGACGCCGACGAAGCCGACCGCGTCGCTCCCGTACCGCCCGAAGATGAAGCTGCAATCGCGCAGCGGCTCGAGCCGATGCTCGCTTCCGATCGAGACGTGAACGTCACCGGCGCCGAGATCGAGCGGCAGGATCTCGGCCAGCCGCGTGTGGTCCTCAAACAAGCTGAGCATCTCGCGGCCGCGCTCGGTCTGAGCGAACTCAGGCTTCGCCAGGATGTTTTGGAAGCCGTCGACGTACACGTCGTGCGCGTGCCAGGCGTCGTTCTCGTCGAGAACACGCGCGAGCGCGCGCGCTACATCCGCAGCAGCGCCCGTCTCGTGCCCCGCGACGTCGCGCACGCGGTCGCCGTTCGCGCCGGCCACCGCCTCGGTGAATCGCGACGACAGCATCCGCAGCTGATCCGCCGTGACCGGCGCGCTCACCTCGAGGAGCTGCTGGCGAACCTGTCCGCCCTCGAGGACCGCGACCAGCAGCACGCGCCGCTCGTGCACCGGGACGATCTCGACGTGCCGAACGGTCGATCGCTTCGCCGCGGGTGGCGTGACGATCGACGCTTCCGCGGTCAGCCGCGCGAGCGAAGACGCCGCGACGCGCAGCCACGCGGCGGTGTCGCGCAGCGCCTGCTGGAACTGGTGGCTGACCGTGAGCTCCTCCGCCGCGCCGAGCGCTGGCCGTGGCATGAGGCTCTCGATGAAGTAGCGATAGCCGAGATCCGTCGGGACGCGGCCAGACGACGTATGCGGGTGCGTCAAAAGACCGAGGTCCTCGAGGGCGGCGAGCTCGTTGCGAACCGTCGCCGGCGAGATGTCCAGGTGGTAGCTGCGGACGAGCTCCGCCGAAGCCACCGGCTGCGCGGTCGCGATGTGTTGGCGGACCACGGCGCCGAGAAGCTGCTTCGCGCGCTCGTCCAGCTCGGGAAGGCTGGAGGAATGGGGTTTTCTAGCCAATTAGCACTCTCCCGTCGAGAGTGCTAAAAGCCTATCAGGGCGGCGGCGACCGCGTCAAGGGTGCGCCAGCGCGCCGGCCAAGCGAGGTGGCTGGCATGCGCTCTGCCGTCGTTACGCGCGAAATCGCTTTGCGGATAAGGAGCGTCGCATGTGGACCGAATTCCGGACCTTCCTGGTGAAGAGCAATGCCCTGGCCCTCGCGCTCGCCGTCATCCTCGGTCTCGCGCTCGCTGCGGTCGTCAACAGCCTGGTCAAGGACATCATCATGCCGCCCATCGGTCTCGCCCTCGGCAAGGTCGACTTCGCGAACCTCTACATCGACCTTTCCGGCAAGGGCTACCCGAGCCTGAAGGCGGCGCAGGACGCCGGCGCGGCAACGATCAACTACGGCGTGTTCATCACCACATGCATCACGTTCGCGATCGTCGCCTTCGTCGTCTTCCTCATCGGCCGGCAGTTCATCAAGGTCGTCCCGACCAAGGCGTGTCCGTACTGCGGGCTCGACGATGTGCCGCTATCCGCCGCACGCTGTCCGCACTGCACGAGCCAGCTGGCCCCGGCAAAAGCCGCGTAGCTACGCGGTCGCGGGGGAGAGCAGCGCCTTCACGCGGGACACGAGATCGTCGAGGTCGAACGGCTTGGTGACGTAGTCGGCCGCGCCGAGCTCGGTCGCGTAGAGCCTCTCAGAGAGGCCGAAGATCGCGGTCACAACGACGATGGGCAGGTGCGAGATCCGACCATCGGCGCGGAGCTCGCGGAGTACTGAGAAGCCATCCCGGCGCGGCATCATCAGGTCAAGGACCATCGCCGCGGGAGAGAGGTCGTCCACGTCGCGCATGGCCTCATCTCCATCCCGAGCGAGCTTGGCGTCCAGTCCATCGTCCTTGAGGGCACTGACGATCACGTCCCCCAGCGCGGGGTCGTCCTCGACTACGAGCACGAGCGGACGCTTCCGCAGGGCCGGCATCAGAACCGAATCTCCTTTGCGAGCCGCTCCGGATCCTTGATCGCGATCCGGCGTCGCCGGATCGAGATGATCTCGCGCCGCTCGAGGTCGCCCAACACCCTGTTTACGGACACGCGCGAGGCGCCGATGAACGCCGCGAGCTCGTCCTGCGTGAGAGTGAGCTCGGTGCCGTCGCCGCCCGTCGAGCGGGCCAGGTCGATCAGGTACTTGGCCACGCGGCTGGGGACGTCTAGAAAGATGAGGTCCTCGACCCTGTCGGAGAGGCGCCGGATGGTCCGCGCCAGCGTCTCGAGGACCACGCGGAACGAGGCCGGATGCGACTCCAAATAGGCGAGGAAATCGTCGCCCGCGAGCAGCGCCGCGCGCGTGTCCTCGAGCGCGGTCGCGCTCGCCGAGCGCGGGCTGCGATCGAACAGCGCGAGCTCGCCGAAGAATTCGCCGGGCCGCATGATCGCGACGAGCGCCTCCTGGCCGAACTCGCCAGGCAGGGCGATCTTGACCGCCCCATCGAGGACCATATAGAGGTGCGTTCCCGGATCGTCCTTGCGGAAGATCGTCTCGCCGCGCTTGAACTGCTTCGTCCGAACGCGGTCGCCGAGCTCAGCGAGTTCGACCTCGGGAAGCCGCGAAAAGAGCGGCAGCCGGCGCAGGTGCTCGGCGACCCGCTGTTCGGGCATTCCGTCGGATTCTATGTGCCTCACTTGACGCGCCGATCATCATGGGCGCCCCATGGATGAGGCAAAGGTCTCCGGCCTCGCCGCCGGAGAGGCGTACATCTCGGGCGCACTGACGGGGATAGAAGACGCGCCGCGAATGAAGCTCTTCTACGAGCTCCTCGCTGAGATCGCCGGCGCGGCCAAGCTTCGCCCGTATCTGCCGCACCGCGTGACCGACCCCGTCGCGACAGCACGCCTCGATCCGCGCGCCGTGTACGAGATCGATCGCGCGCACGTCACCGCGGCGGCAGTCGTCGTCGCCTACGCCGGTCTTCCTTCGTTTGGTGTAGGCATCGAGGTCGAGCTCGCACGCGAGCACGGCATCCCGGTGATCATCGTGGCTGAAAGCGAGCGGGCCGTGTCACGCCTCCTTCTGGGCAATCCCGCGGTC
Source organism: Chloroflexota bacterium (assembly GCA_005889075.1). Lineage (GTDB taxonomy): Bacteria > Chloroflexota > Limnocylindria > P2-11E > P2-11E > 3-1-20CM-2-70-9. Next base: position 51,245 of record VBDQ01000034.1, on the reverse strand, counting down.
GTCGAGGTCGTCCGTTTCGCCGATCTCGACGGCCTGCGCCGATCGCTCGCGGCCGCGTTTGAACGGGTTGCGGCGAGCCCTCGCGGCGTGAGCCCGGCGGCAGTCGCGGACGATGTCGTTGTCCAGCGCTTCATCACCAGCCTTGAACACGCACGGCAGCTCCCGGGCGCCGAAGTCGCCGCGCTCTTGCGCGTCGGCGAGATCGATGGCGAGGCGGCGTCTGTCATCCGAGATGCGGTAGCGAGCGGCAGGCTCTTCGGTGCGGGACTCCGGGATCTGGTCGGTCGCTACGCACTCCGTGGCGGAGACCTGGGCGCATTCATCCTTCGCGACGTGCTCGAGCGGCCGCTCGCCGAGACCGCGCGGGCACTTGGGATCGACCCACGCACCGCACGCAGCCGTCTCGGCACGGCCCGCTCGCGTGTCGGCCTGCCCGAGGATGCTGCGCCGGATCTCGTCGCACAATGGCTGGTGACAGAGCTCATCGCGCCGCCAACCCGGGCGCTGCAGCTCCATCTCTTCACCGGAAATCGCGCCTAGCACCGGCACGCGCCGTTACCGGCGCGGGCACGTCGTTCACGCCAGAAAGTGCAAAGGGTGTGGGGGCAAGCCCCCACGAAAAGATGGGAAAAGGTCAGAAGAAGCAAAAGACAAAAGGGAAGCTGGGCTGGCGCAGCAAGAAGGCCAACCATGGGCGGAAGCCTGGAATGGGCCGGGGCAAGCGCAATTAGAAGAAGGGCACGCCGGCTGGCGTGCCCTCATTCCACCGCGAGAACGAGTTTCAGCGGCGTTTCTTGCGAGTCGAGCTGCGCTTGCTGGTCCGCTTGGCGGTCGAGCGTCGTGATCCACCCGAGCTGCGTCGGGCCGTCTTCCGGCCCGCGCGCTTGGTGGTCGCGCGCTTCGTGGTCGCGCGCTTCGCAGTCGACCGCCTCGCAGTGGTCTTACGGCGGCCGGTCGAGCGTTTCGCGGTCGCCTTCCGTGCCGATGCGCGCTTCACGGTCGAACGGCGGCGGGTGGTCTTGCGGCCGCCCTCGGACATCCCCGCGCTCATCGGGGACGGTGGCGGGGGCGTCGGGCTGCCAGGCATCGGCGCCGGCCAGACCGAGCCGGGTTCCTTCTGCGCGGACCAGTCGGTGCCTTGGTCTTCCAGCATGGTTCCTCCCCAAAAATGTGACGGCTTCGGTTGCGAGTAGGCATAACGAATTCGCGAGGGCATAGCAAGCCGAGGAACCGGCCGTTGGGCGTCCTTGTATGGACGGCGTGGAGATCGTCGACCTCGACAACGCCGCCGAATGGCGACCGTGGGAGCCACCGCTTTGGCTCATCGGCCTCGGCCTCACGCTCGCCCTGCTCGTCGGCTTCTTCGTCTCCGGGCAAGTGCAGGATCCGCGGACCGCGCACCCCGCGCGGCCCACGCCATGCGTGCCCACCGCGGTCCAGCAACAGGCCGGCGTCAGTTATGTCTGGACGTTCTGCCCTTAGGCGAGCACTCGAACAAAGACCTCGTTCGCAAGAAGCCGACCGCGAGCCGTAAGCCGAGCGCGATCGCCCCTGACCGCGACCAGTCCAGCCGGCGCGACCTCCGCGAGCGCGCTCCGGACCCGTTCGGCCGCAACCGCGCCGAACCTGGACGCATAACGACGGAGATCGAGCCCTCGATCGAGGCGCAGCGCGAGCATCGCAGCCTCGCCGGCGGGGTCGGCCTCTCCGTCGACGTCGCGCGGCTCGCAGGCCGCGATCCGCGCGAGGTATGTCGCGAGGCTCGCGGGGTTGGCGGACCGAATACCGCCGAGGTGGGAGTGCGCCCCGGCACCGACGCCGAGCCACTCGCCGTCACGCCAGTACACGAGGTTGTGGAGTGAGTTCTTTTTCGGATGCGACCAGTTCGCGATCTCGTAGTGGCGGTATCCGGCGCGTGCCAGCTCGCGCTCCGCGATGCGGTAGAGCCGAGCGATCGTGGCGTCGTCGGGCTGCGCCGCGGCGGCGCGCGAGCGCCAGCGCCGCAGGACCTCCCAGCCGCCCCCGGGCCAGTTCGCGACGGACTCCTCGGGATCGAGGCGGAGCTCGAGCGGATAGCAGGAAACGTGATCCACGCCAAGCGCGACCGCCGACGCGAGATCGCGCCGCCACGCGGCTTCGCTCTGACCCGGCCAGCCGAAGATCAGGTCAAGGTTGACGTCAAGGCCTTCCTCGCGGATCGCGGCGACCGCGACGGCGGTGTCCTCGGGCTGATGCGTGCGGCCGAGCGCGCGAAGTCCTTCGGGCGAGAAGCTCTGCGCCCCGATCGAAGCCCGGGTGATTCCAAGTGCGATCCACGCCTTGAGGCGCGCGCGGTCGAGCGTCGCGGGGTTTGCCTCGACCGTCGCTTCCCGTGGCCGGAGCTCAAAGGCGAGACGCAACGCGGCGCCGAGCGATGCGATCTCCTCTGGTTCGAGCAGGCTCGGCGTGCCGCCCCCGACGTAGAGCGTGCGGACACGCGGCCGGCCGAGCCGCACGCCCTCGCGCGCGATCTCATCCACTAGCGCCGCGAGGTATCTGGCGCGGAGCCGCGAGGTCGCGGGCGCGGTGGCGAAATCGCAGTAAGGACAGCGCGCCGCGCAGAACGGTACGTGGACATAGATGGAGATCCCGCTCATCGCACTTGGGGGGCTCTGCCCCCCATCCCCCGGATCGACCCCAATGGATCAGGCAGCCCCGCGTCGGCGGAGAGCTCGGCGGTGCGACCGAGATCGATCAGCCACTCGCGCGACTCGTGCACGAAGGCCAGCAAGTGACTCGGGCGCCAGTCCGCCTCAATGACGATGCGCTCCTCGCCGAACTCCGGCAGTAGCAGCACGTAGACCGTGTCGCGATCGACGATCCGCGCGCCCGATACCCCGAAATGCCCGATCGTTTCCTCGCCGCCGAGCGCCGCGAGCACCGAAGTGCGGAGCGGCGCGAGCACCTCGGCGAGTCGCGCATCTCCCTCCTCGAAGCCGATGCCGGCGGCATGGTGCAAGGCCACCGTGTTACGCGCGGCGTAGAGACCCTCGAGAAGGCCGCGCGTCTCACGCGACAACCGCTGCCACACGAGCGCGGCGTCGTTCGCCGCGACGGCACGCAGGAATGTCGATGCGGCAATTTGTGTCGGGTGCTCGAATTGGACTTTCGGCGCCTTCATTCGCCGAAGTCCATCGGGGACAACGGACGGCGGGCGTCGGCGTGCTCTTCGACGAGCGTCTGCGCCCAGCCGGCCCATCCATCTCGCGCTACACGAACAATGGGCCGGCGTAGCCAGCAGCGAGGAGAAGAGCACGCCGGCGCGCGCCGCCTTGACCACCCGTCACGAACGATCGAAGTCACGTCTCGTCTCCGAGCCGCAGCACGGCGAGGAAGGCCTCCTGGGGGATCTCAACGGATCCCACCATCTTCATGCGCTTCTTGCCTTCCTTCTGCTTCTCGAGCAGCTTGCGCTTGCGGGTGATGTCGCCGCCGTAGCACTTGGCGAGCACGTCCTTGCGCTTCGCCTTCACCGTTTCGCTCGCGATCACCTTCCCGCCGATCGCCGCCTGGATCCGCACGTCGAAGAGCTGCTTAGGGATGAGGCCGCGCAGCTTGCTCACGAGGACGCGCCCGGCTTGCTGGGCGCGCTCGCGATGGGTGATGATCGAGAGCGCATCGACGAGGGTGCCGGAGACGAGGATGTCCAGCCGCACAAGCTCCGCGGCGCGGTATTCGGCGAACTCGTAGTCCAGCGAGGCGTACCCGCGCGAGCTGGACTTGAGGTGGTCGTAGAAGTCGACGATCACCTCCGACAGCGGCATGTCGTACTTCAGCATCGCCCGCGTGGGATCCACGTAGCTCATGTCTGCGAGCGACGCGCGCTTGGTCTGCGCGACCTCCATCACCGGACCGACGTGCGTCGTCGGGACGATGATCGTCACGTGCATCCACGGCTCGCGGATCTCAACGATCGTCCCGGGATCCGGCAGGAGCGCGGGGTTGTCGATCGCGACCTCGGTCCCCTTCTGCGTGATGACGCGGTACTCGACCGACGGCGAGGTCGCGATCAGGTCCACGTCGTACTCGCGCTCCAACCTTTCCTGAACGATCTCGAGATGGAGCAGGCCGAGAAACCCAGCACGGAATCCGAAGCCGAGGGCCTGTGAGGTCTCCGGCTCGTACACGAGCGACGCATCGTTGAGGCGCAGCTTCTCCATGGCGTCCTTGAGCGCGGGGTAGTCCTCGGCCTTGGACGGATAGAAGCCCGCGAACACCATCGGCTTCGCCGGGCGGTAGCCGGGAAGCGGCGTCACCGCCGGACGGCGCGCGAGCGTAAGCGTGTCGCCCACGCGGCAATCGGCGACGGCCTTGAGACCGGTCGCGACGTAGCCGACCTCCCCCGTTTCAAGACGGTCCGCCGGTCGCGCGTCGGGGACGAATACGCCGAGCTCCAGCAATTCGCTCTCGGCCTCGGTCGCGAAGAGTCGGATGCGCTCGGCGGTGCTGAGCGCGCCGTCGACGACGCGGACGTGCGCGACGACACCCTTGTACGCGTCGTAGTGGGAATCGAAGATCAGCGCACGCAGCGGCGCGTCACGATCGCCGGTGGGAGACGGCACGTGCTCGACGACCGCGTGCAGGAGATCGTCGACCCCTGCGCCGGTCTTTCCCGATACCAGAAGGATCTCCTCGTCGCGAAAGCCAAGCGTTGTGCGCAGCTCCTCGCGCACGACATCGAGGTCGATGTTGGGAAGGTCGATCTTGTTGATCGCCGGGATGACCTCGAGGCCCTGCTCGACGGCGAGGTAAGCATTTGCGAGAGTCTGGGCCTCGATGCCTTGCGAGGCATCGACCAACAGCACGGCGCCCTCGCAGGCCGCGAGCGACCGGCTGACCTCGTACGTGAAGTCGACGTGCCCCGGGGTATCGATGAGGTTGAGCTCGTAGGGCTCACCGTCGCGACCGATCCAGGCCATACGGACCGCTCGCGCCTTGATGGTGATGCCGTGCTCGCGCTCGAGCTCCATCGAATCGAGGAGCTGGTCGCGCATCTCGCGCAACGGAACGGTCCCGGTGGTCTCGAGGAGCCGGTCCGAGAGCGTGGTTTTGCCGTGGTCGACGTGCGCGATGACACAGAAGTTGCGGATGCGCGCGAGCTCGGCCATGACGAGAAGGCTAGGGCGTTAGCCTACCGGCCATCGCCACGTCCGTCCGCGTTTGGCTGGGTCTCGTCGGCTTCCTCGTCGTCGTCGAGCTCTTCATCGTCTTCGTCGGCGGCGGACTCCAGACCGATCCGCGTTCCGCCCTCTTCTCGTTGCCTTCGATCGCGATCTTCGGTGTCCTCGGTCTTGCGGGGATATGGCTCTCGCACCGGACGGGCTTTCCCGCCGCGTGGGATCCCGCCGTGCCCGTGCGCCGGCGCTTTGCCTATCCGGTCCTGATCGGGATCGCGCTCGGAGTATTTGTCTCGATCGCCGACAGCTTCGTCCACTGGACCGCGACGTTCGCTCGGGACAGCGGGCTTCCTTCTTTCAACGCGCCGTTCCCCGGATCGCTCCTCTTCTACCCGGGCGGGGCAATCCTCGTCGAGGTCGTCTACCGGCTGCTCCCGATACCGCTTCTGCTGTGGCTCTTCACCGTCGTGTCGCGCGGGCGCGGCCAGGAGATCGCTTTCTGGGCACTCGCGGCGCTCACGTCGCTCATCGAACCCGTGCAGCAGGACCTTCCTGACTTCCGCGCGGGTACTGAGATCGCGGTGTTCCTGAATTTCGCCGGTGACTATGCGCTCAACTTCACGCAGGCATTCATGTTCCGGCGGTACGGGTTCCTGACATCGATCGTCGTCCGGGTCGCGTTCTACCTCGTGTGGCACGTCGCGTATGGGAACGGGATCTGTCGCTGCTGAGCCTCAGCGTCCGATGCGTGTGCGAACGACCGCAAAGATCTCCCCGAGCTCGCTGACCCGCAGGAGGTAGGCAGCGGCGAGATACACGGCCCCGCCGACGGCCGAGGCGACGAGGGTCTGCAGCGCGAGACCGATCTTCGTCTGCTCGAGATCGACGGTGACGTTCGTGGCGCGGATGAACGCGAACATCGCCACGCCCATGAGCAGGCTCGCGCAGATGTGCTTCGCGCTCGAGAGCCCGAGACCGACGAGACGCAGCCGCGCGCGTGTGGCGAGCAAGGTGAGCAGAAGGGCGGCCTCCACGAGCGTGGAGACCGCGTTCGCCAACGCGAGCCCGTTGATGAACAGGGTCGGCGCGAGGAGCACGTCGAGGACCACGTTCAGCCCGATCGAGATGAGCGTCAGCGCAAGAGGCGTCGCGGTGTCGCGCGACGCGTAGTAGGCGCGGGCGAGGATCTGCACCAATGCGTGGCCAGCGAGGCCGAGCGAGTAGAAGAGGAAGGCCGCCTGGGTCGCCTCGCGCAGCTCCGCGCCGAAGCTTCCGTACTGGAAGAGTAGGTTCACGATGGGCCGGCGCAACACGATCATGAGGATCGCGGTCGGAAGCGTCAGGAAGAGGATCCAGCGGATCGCCTGCTGCACGGCCTGGCGCATGCGGTTCACGTCGCCGATGGATGCGTAGTGCGACAGCGTCGGGAACACCGCGGCGCTGATGGCGATCGAGAACACGCCGAGCGGCAGCATGAGGAGCTGGAACGCGTAGTTGAGCGCCACGAGCGAGCCGACCGGCATACCCGAGGCGAGGATGGTGTCGACGAAGAAGACGATCTGGACCGCGCCAAGCGCGACCGCCCGCGGGCCGGCGAGGCGGAGCACGTCGCGGACGCCCGGATGTCCGAGATCGAG
>VBDQ01000034.1:0-44360 GCA_005889075.1 Chloroflexota bacterium | reverse complement strand
CCATGAAGATCGGCGAGAGAAGCATCAGGCGCGTGAGGTCGACGGTGAGCGCCAGCTCCGGCGGGTTGTGTGCGAAGCCCGGCGCGATGATCGTCGGGACGAGGATGGGCGCGGCGAGCCACATCACCGCCGACGCGCCGATCAAGAGCAGGAGCAGCGCGTTGAGAACACTCGACGCGACACGCCAGGCCTCTTCCTCGCGCTCCTTGGCGAGGTAGCCCGTGAACACGGGAATGAACGCGGCGGCGAGCGCGCCCGCGACGAGGAGGCCGAAGATCGCGTCGGGGATTCTGAAGGCGGCGATGAACGCGTCGAGATCCGTCGTTCCGCCGAAGGTCGCACCGACGACCGAAAGGCGCAGCCATCCGAGGACGCGACTCGCGACGAGGGTGGCGATCATGATGACGGAGGCGCGCGCGACCGACATCGGCACCGGTTTGATATTGAGGCATCCGGTATCGTTCGCTGCCGATGGCAACGAAGAAACGCAAGCGTTCCGCGCTCAAGCGCATCCGGCAGACCCAGCGCCGCACTCAGGTGAAGACGCTCGCGCGGTCCGCGGCGCGCACCGCGGTCCGCACCGCGCGCGAGACGATCGCGAAAGGCGGCGAGGCTGCGGCGGAGATGATCTCGGCGGCCGCGAGCGCGCTGGACAAAGCGGCCAAGCGCGGCGCGATCCACCCGAACAGCGCGCGCCGTCGGCGCAGCCGGGTGGCGAAAGCCGCGGCGAAGAGCAAGAAGAGCTAATCAGCCAAAGCTGAGCGGCCGCGGTTCAGGCCCTCCGTACCCCGTGGGCGCGTCTTTCGCCGAAGCGAGAGATTGGGCTAGATCGGCACGAAGTACGTTTCGCAGGCGAGCTCGACAAGCTCAGGCGTGAGCTCCGGTTGCTTGAGCAAGAATCGCCCCGCGGCGCCAAGGTGCTGCATCAGATCGCGCGGGTGGCACGAGCGCAGCGCGATGTTGCGCTCGCGGCAGTACTGCGCGATCCAATCGCCGGCCTTCGGGTAGAAGGTGATCTTCTGCGCCTCGCAGACGCGGCGGAGGATCTCCGCGAACTCCTGATCCGTCGGCGCCTTGATCTCGATCTTGTACTGGATCCGTCGCAGGAACGCCTCGTCGACGAGTGAGGACGGGGTGCGGTTGGTCGCGAAGACGAGGAGCACGTCGAAGGGGACCTCGATCTTGCGGCCATCGGACGTGGTGAGGAAGTCCACATCCCGATCGAGAGGCACGATCCAGCGATTGAGGAGCTGCTCCGGTGAGGCGCGCTGGCGTCCGAAGTCATCCACAAGGAGCACGCCGCCGCTCGCCTTCATCTGGAAGGGCGCCTCGTGGACCTTGATGGTCGGGTCGTACGAGAGGTCGAGGTCCTCCAGCGTGAGCTCGCCACCGACCTCCACGAACGGGCGCGCGATCGGTACCCAGCGGCGGTCGTACCGGGCGTCGAGCGTGACGAGCGGACGGTGACGCGACGGGTCGTAGACGCGGATGATCTGCTGTCCGACGAGCACGGCGTACGGGACGACGATGCTGCCCTTTAGGAGGCCGGCGAGCGACTCCGCGATCGAGGATTTCCCTGTGCCTGGCGGACCGAACAGGAAGATCGAGCGCCCGCTGTTGATCGCCGGACCGAGCTGCCGAAGCGTCCGCTCGGGCAGGACGAGGTGCGAGAGTGCCTTACGCAGCGCGTCGAAGCTGATCGAGACCTCGCCGATCGACTGTGAGCGCACCCGGGCCACATACGCGCTCAGCGTGACCGGAGCAGGACCGACATACCCGTTGCGGTCCATGACTTCCTTGGCGCGATCGGCGCCTTTTTGCGAGAGGACGTACATGTACGTGGCCGCAGCGACGCCGGAGCCACCTTTGACCTCGACGAGGCTCTCCTTCTTCAGGTAGTCGAGGATCGGCGCGAGGATCTTGGGCAGCGGGAGCGCCAGGGCATCGGCGAGATCGGCGGCGGTCGTCTGTCCCTTCTCGTAGAGCACTTTGAGCGCGAGGTCGGCGACGAAGGCCGAGGTCAGACCCGTCTCCTCCATGCTCTGGGGGGCCATCGGAGCGGCGTGCTCGGCCGCGGATGGCGCCGCCGGCGCAGCCGGCTGGATCACTGCCGTTGCCATTGACTCTGTCCCTCACCCTCACATATGTGCGCGACAGGCCGTCGCGTGAGTCTAGGGGCACCAGCTCCCCCCACTGAGGGGAAAATGCGGCCATTTCGGCGGCCTGATCCCCGCCTGACGTGTCCCGATCGGCTTCGCTCGCCATCCGACCGTCTTCCAGTTAACGGAATACCGCGGGCGGAGAACCGTTACGGTTACCAAAGCCGAATTCCAAACGGGAGCGGGGGACCCACTTCAGGGGCGAACCTCGAACGAGGCGGGCGACAAGCACGCAGCCCGAGCCCGACAGCTCACCCCGCAGGCTCCGCGTGAATGACCCGCGGAGGTCCACGTTGTTGCCAGCCTTCTTCCCTCTCATGAGCACGGGCACATACCGCTGCGCATGTTGTGATGAGAAGATCGGCGCTCCGGTCTACCGGGAGGGCGCCTTCTTCTGCCAGCCCTGCGCGCGCGATGAGCACCGTCACGCCGGCTGGGGCCGCAACGCCGCCTAAGTCTTAGCGGCGAGGTCGTCGAGCGCGACCGTCCCGGCTGATCCGTCGACCGTGACCGCAGCACCGCTTGCGATCCGGTTGGTGGCATCGGGTACACCGACGACTGCCGGGATGCCGTACTCACGCGCCACCACGGCGCCGTGAGACATCATTCCGCCCATTTCCATCACCAGCGCGCTCGCGGTGAGGAAGAGTGGCGTCCATCCCGGGTCCGTCGCCGGCGCGACGAGCACCTCGCCCGGCTCGAGCCGCGCGCCGTCCGGCGACAGAAGCACGCGCGCGGGACCGCGCGCGATCCCCGGTGAGGCCGGCGTGCCGCGGATCCCCTCGCCGGCAGGCGTGGCGAACGCCGCCTCGGCATCGGTGCCGTCAGAGAGCAGGACCCGCGGGACGTGACGGCGCCTTATCTCGCGCGCGTACTCGGCGCGGCGCGCGGCGACGAGGGCCCGCATGTCCTCACCGCCGATCGCGCGCCTCACCTCGGGGAGTGCGAGGAACCACAGGTCATCAGCGCGCGCGATGCGTCCGGCGTCCGCGAGCTGAGCCCCGATCGGTGCGAGGATCGCGCGGCCACGCGCGAAGACGCGGATGATCTGGAACTTCGGCATCTCGCGCAGACCGCTGAGCGCGCGCACGCGTCGCAGGAGCGCACGCGCGAGCCAGCGCCGTGGTCCGCGCACACGCCGGATTAGCGTCCCGATCATCGCCTCGGCCTCGCCGGCGCCGCGCGCGAACTGCTTGTCCGGCGCGAGCGCGTCGTCGGTGATCCGCCGGTAGGACGCGATCGCGCCACGCAGATGCGAAGGGTCCTCCGACCAGCGCGGCACGCCGAGGTCGATCTCCGCGACCGCGCGGTGTCCGTAGCGGCCGAGGAACGACCCGAGCTCGCGCTCCTGTGACCCGGGATCGTCCCGCGCGCCGCGTGCGATCTCCCAGAGCGCGATGTCCATCTCGGTCGTCGGATTGAAGGGCAGTCCGCGAAAGACGGTGCGCAGCTCGTCCCGCGTCGCGGCGCGGCCGAGCACGCGGCCCGCGAGGTTGTACGAGATGAATCCCGCCGCGCCCATCGCGACGAGCTTCGGGAAGAGGCGCGGTGGGATCTCGAGGAAGAGCCGCTCGAACGCTCGAACGCGCTCGAGCGCGGTCGAGGTCGGCCCAACGTCCGCGTTGACGAGCGCATCGAACTCCGGCAGAAGACGCGCACGCATCCGATCGGGACCGAGGAACGAGCGCAGGACCACGAGCAGCGCGCCCGTCCGCAGTACCGCGTGCAGGATGCGCAGTCGCGTCCGCATCGGCGAACGCCGGCGCGGCGCGAGCCGCGGGTCGCTGAGCAGCCGGCTCATGACGTCCCCGCTGCGCGCCTCCATCACCGAGAGCGCCCGGATCGGGAGCTCACGCGCCGCGCGGTCGCGAAGCGCCTCGGTGACGTCGATCCAGAGACGCATGCCGGACTCCCGAATCACCGGCACGCCCGCGTCAGGGTCGGCCGGCGCGGTCGCGACGAGGCTCGCGAACGCGGAGCTGAGAAGACGGAACGTCTGGAGTCCCATCGGCGTGATCGGCTGGAAGACGCCCTGCGCAACGTTCGCCGAGAAGAGCACGCGCAGGTCGGTCTCCGGGTCGGGCAGGTCCGGCGGCAACGGGTAGAGCGTGGTGATGTCGCGGGACTGGACGAGCCACAGCTTCCCGGCGCGGTCCATCGCCCACTCGATGTCCTGCGGCGTGCCGAAGTGGCGTTCCAGCTTTTCGCCAAGCGTGGCGAGTTCGCGGAGCTGCGTGTCGTTCAGGATCTCGCCGCGGCGCTCCACGACGGCACCCGACGCGGCGTCGACGAGATAGTGGTCGGGATTCACGGCTCCCGATACGAGCCGATCACCGAGACCGCGGACGGCGTCGATCGCGGCGCGACGGCGACGGCCGGTGATTGGCTCGGCGGTGAACAGGACTCCCGCCGCGTGCGCAGCAACCATGTCCTGGACCACGACCGCGAGCCCGAGCCCGGCATCGGCCACGTCGTGCGTCGTGCGATACGCGACGGCGCGCTCGTTCCAGAGCGACGCCCAGCAGCGGCGGACGGCGTCGACGACTTCGTCTTCTCCGAGGACGTCGAGGATCGTGTCCTGCTGCCCTGCGAAGCTCGCCTCGGGGAGGTCCTCGGCGGTCGCGGACGAGCGCACCGCCACGCGGGGCGCGCCGAGCGCGCGATACGCCTCGCGGACCGCAGCTGCGATCTCGTCGGGGACCTCCGCTCGAAGCAAGCGATCGCGCGCGTCGCTCGGATCGCGAGGATCGACGCCCGCCGCGCGCGCGGCTACCGCGTACGCCTCGGTCGTGATGACGAAGCCGTCCGGGACGGAGAAGCCCGCGCCCATGAGCTCGCCGAGGTTCGCGCCCTTCCCACCGGCCGCCGCGAGATCGCTCGCCGAGAGATCTGCCAGTTGACGGATGAACACGATCAGGCCGCCCGGGCCAACGGCCCGGCGAAGTAACGCTGCACGTTCGGCCCGACCCAGCTGGCGAGCTCGTCCGGGCTCGCCGACACGATGGGCTGGAGCTTCACCACGTAGCGAACGAGGGCGAGCCCGAAGAGCTGGCTTGCGACGAGGCTGGCCCGGCGTCGCGGTTCGTCCATATCGAGCGAGGCGACGAGCGTGCCGACGATCTCCTGAGCGAAGTACTCGCGCATCATCGCGCTCGCCACTTGGCTTCCGACGACGGACCGCAGCAGTCCGACGAGGTGCCGCCCTTCGGGCGAATCCCAGACGCCTATGAACGTGCGCACGAGACGCTCGCCGAGCCGTTCGATGCCGGGCGCAAGGAGCGCTGGGATGAGCTGCGCAGGATCGATGGGCATACCCATCGCCGCCACGAAGAGATCGTGCTTCGACCCATAGAAGTGCTGAACGAGCTTCGAGTCGACATGCGCTGACGCCGCGATCGCGCGAATCGACGCACGGTCGTACCCGCGCTTCGCGAATTGAGTGCGCGCAGCCGCGAGGATCTTCGGACGGGTGCCGCTGCGGCCGGGACGTCTACCGGTCCGAGGCAACTGCCGCCGTCCAGGGTAGTAATTCCACGGTCATGGAATTGTACCGGGGGGGCAGCTGAACTCGCGACCGCCTAGCGGCGGGAGCGCGGAAAGGCGTCTCTCCCCGGGTATCGCGCCGCCGATCCGAGCTCGAGCTCGATCTCCATGAGGCGGTTGTACTTCGCAACGCGCTCGCTGCGCGAGAGCGACCCGGTCTTGATCTGGCCGGTGCCCAGCGCGACCACGAGGTCGGCGATGGTCGTGTCCTCCGTCTCGCCCGAGCGATGGGAGATGACCGCGGCCCAACCGTTCCTCCGGGCGAGATCGACCGCGGCGACCGTTTCGGTCAGCGTGCCGATCTGGTTCACCTTGATGAGGACGGCGTTCGCGCTCTTCTCCTTGATCCCACGCTCGATGCGGCTGACGTTCGTGACAAAAAGGTCATCACCCACGATCTGGATCCGGTCGCCGAGGGCCGCGGTGAGCTCGCGCCATCCGGCCCAGTCATCCTCCGCCAGGCCGTCCTCGATCGAGACGATCGGATACTTCTTCGTCCACTCGGCATAGAGCGCGACCATCCCCGCGGCCGGGAGGGTCACCTGTTCGCGGACGAGCGAATACTTCCCATCCGCGTAGAGCTCGGTCGCGGCGGGGTCGAGCGCAATGGCGACGTCGCGGCCGGCACGGTACCCCGCTCGCTCGATCGCGGCGAGGATCAGGTCGATGGGCTGCTCGTTGGTCTTGAGCCCCGACGGCGCGAAGCCGCCCTCGTCCCCCACCCCCGTGTTCATGCCCACTGCGTGCAGCACCTCTTTGAGGGTGTGGAAGATCTCCGACCCCATCCGTATCGCGTCGCTGAAGGTCGGAGCGCCGAGCGGCACGAGCATGTACTCCTGCATGTCGGCAGAGTCGGTCGCGTGCTTGCCGCCGTTGAGCACGTTCATCATCGGCACCGGCAGCAGAGGGGCGCGGTCGGCCCCCAGGTATCGGTAGAGCGGCACGCCGTTCGCCTTCGCCGCGGCCCGCGCGCAGGCAAGCGACACGCCGAGAATGGCGTTGGCGCCGAGCTTGGCTTTGTTCGGAGTGCCGTCGAGCTCGCGCAGGAGACCGTCGACCGCCGGTTGATCCGAAGCGTTCTTTCCCCGCAGCTCGCGGGCGATCGTCTCGTTGACGTTGCGCACCGCCTTGAGGACGCCCTTCCCACGGTATCGGCCCCGATCGCCGTCGCGCAGCTCGACGGCCTCGTGCGCGCCGGTCGAGGCGCCCGATGGCACCATCGCGACCTCGCGCGCGCCGCCGTCCAATGCGACCTCGACCGCGAGCGTCGGGTCGCCGCGCGAGTCGAGGATCTCGCGCGCGCGGACCGATGCGATCGTCGTGCCGCTCATCGGTCGGGGATGGCCGCGACGCCGGGCAGCGTCCTGCCTTCGATGAGCTCGAGCGCGGCGCCGCCGCCGGTCGATACGTGCGTCATCTTGCCGGCGAGCCCTGCTTCCTCGACCGCCTGCACCGACTCGCCGCCTCCCACCACCGTCACCGCACCGCTCTCCGCCAGGAGCTCGGCAATGCGGCGCGTGCCCTTCGCGAAGGCGGGCACCTCGAAGATCCCGAGCGGCCCGTTCCAGAAAACGGTCTTCGCGCGTCCGATCTCGGCGGCGTAGCGATCGACGGTGCGCGGTCCCACGTCGACGATCGCGACGTCGTCCGGAACGCCGGCGACGTCGTAGACCTTCGCCGCTCCGGCACCGGCCGCATCGGGCGACGGCGCTCCGACGACGTCGAGGGGCAGGAGCAGCTGCTTGCGTGCGCTCTCGAGCTGCCCGGCGATCGTGCGCGCCTCCGCGCGCTTGTCGGGCTCCGCGAGAGACCGACCGATCGGCTTCCCCTCTGCGAGGAGAAAGGTGTTCGCCATTCCGCCGCCGATCGCGAGCGCGTCCACGCGCGGCACCAGCGAGCGCAGCACGTCGATCTTCGTGCTGACCTTCGCTCCGCCGATGATCGCCAGGAAGGGCTTTTTCGGGTCTGCCAGCAAGCCGCCGAGCGCGTTGAGCTCCTTCTCGAGCAGCAGGCCCGCGTAAGCCGGAAGGATTCGCGCCACACCCTCGGTCGATGCGTGCGCGCGATGCGCGGTACCGAAGGCGTCGTCGACGTAGAGGTCGAACCCCGCGGCGAGGCTCTGCGCGAAGGCCGGATCGTTCTTCTCCTCCTCGGGATGGAAGCGCACGTTCTCCAGCAGAGCGACGTCACCTGGCCGCATCGCGCGCACCGCACTGACGACGTCCGGGCCGACCGAATCCGAGAGGAGCGGCACGTCGCGGCCGAGCAGCGCCCCCAGCGATTTCGCGATCGGCGCGAGCGATAGGGCCGGATCGCGTCCCTTCGGTCGACCCAGGTGTGAGACCAGGGCGACAGCCGCGCCGCGGTCGAGCAGAGCGCGGATCGTCGGGAGCGCAGCGCGGATACGGGTGTCGTCCGCGACCTCTAGTTCGCGCGAAGCGCCGGCAGGTGCGCCAGCGCCTGCATTGTTCAGCGGCACGTTGAAGTCGACGCGCACGAGCACGCGTTTCCCGCGCGGGTCGACGTCCCGAACGGTCCGCTTCGCGAACGTCACGCGAGGTTAGTGTCCGGCGGCGACGGGTTCGCGCAGCTTCGATGCGACGAATGCGGTGATGTCCGCGAGGCGGCAGGCGTAGCCCCACTCGTTGTCGTACCAGGCGATGATCTTGACCATGTTCCCGAGCACGATCGTGTCGATGCCGCTCACGATCGTGGAGTGCTCGTCGCCCTTGAGATCGGTCGAGACGAGCGGCTCCTCCGTGTAATCCATGATCCCCTTGAGCGGCCCCGCCGACGCGCGCTTGAACGCGGCGTTCACCTCGTCCTTGGTCACCTCACGGCCGAGCACGGCGACGAAGTCGACGACCGAAACCGTCGGCGTCGGCACGCGGAAAGAAATGCCGGTGAACCTGCCTTTGAGCTCCGGGATCACCAGGGCGACTGCCCTCGCCGCGCCCGTTTCCGCGGGAACGATGTTCATGGCCGCCGCGCGCGCGTCGCGAGGATCCTTAGCCACGACGTCGAGGACCTTCTGCGAGTTCGTATACGAATGAACGGTCGTGAGAAGGCCCTTCTCGATGCCGAACTCGTCATTCAGGACTTTTGCCACCGGCGCTAGGCCGTTCGTCGTGCACGAAGCGTTCGAGATGATGTGGTGCTTTTCGGGGTCGAATTCCTTCTCGTTCACCCCGAGCACGACGGTCTTGTCCTCGTTTTTCGCGGGAGCCGAGATGATCACGTACTTGGCCCCCGCGTCGAGATGCGCCCTCGCCTTCGTCGCGTCGGTGAAGAATCCGGTGGACTCGATGACGATATCCACCCCGAGGTCCTTCCACGGCAGCTTCGCAGGTTCCTTCTCCTGCAGCACCCGGATCCGTCGCCCATCGATCACCAGCGCGTCGGCCGTCGCGGAAACCTCGCCGGGGTACTTCCCGTAGTTCGAGTCGTGCCGGAAGAGGAGTGCGTTCATCTGCGGGTCCGCAAGATCGTTCAGAGCGACGATTTCGATCTCGGGATGCCGCTCGATGAGCGCCTTGAGGAACTGACGGCCGATGCGGCCGAACCCGTTGATCGCGATCTTCGTCATCGATTTCGCCTCCCCTAAGCGACGCGTAAAGACTAAACCGCTCTCAACGGAACCATTCATCCCGGCCCGCGACGCGCTCCCGACCGTAGATGACAGCACCCAGCATGCCGACGTCGCGTCCGAGCGCTGCCGGCACGATCTTCACCGCAGCGGCCGCGACTTTGAACGCGCGATCCGCGATTGCTCGTCGCATCGGCTCGAGCGTGTGCGATGGCTCATGCTCCGCGACCGATCCACCAATGACGATGAGGGCCGGGCTCAACGCGTTGGCGAGCCCGACGGCGAGGTTCCCGAGGGCCTTCTCCGCGCGCGTCACGATCCGCTCGGCAGCCTCGTCGCCCGCGGCGGCGGCCGCGTAGACCCGGGCCGCGTCGTCGACGCCATACGCCTCGGCGACGAAGCGTCCTGCTGCGAGCGACTCGACGCACCCGTAGCTGCCGCAGCCGCAGCGCGGTCCCTCGAGCGCGACGGGAAAGTGACCGATCTCGCCCGCCGTGTTCGCCGCGCCGCGCAGCAGACGGCCGTCGATGACGATGGCGCCTCCGATGCCCGTCGAGATCGTCACGTAGATGAAGTTCCGCGCTCCCCTGGCGGCGCCAGCGACAGCCTCTCCGACGGCCGCCATGATCGTGTCGCGATCGAGATAGATCGCAGCAACCCCGAGCTCCTCTGCCAGCCGCGGACCGAGTGGGTAATCGATGAACCCGACCACGTTCGGGGCCTCATGCACGATGCCGCCTCGATGGTCGAGCGGACCCGGCGCGGAGCAGGCCACCGCGGCGATCTCGCCCAGCGAAGCATTCACGGCGGCGAGCGAGGCGCGGGTGCTCTCTGCGATCGCGGCGACGATGTCCTCCGCGCCAGAGCGCGGCGTGACGCGCTCGTCGCGGCCGATGATGCGAGGCATGGGATCGTCGTCACGCGCGACGACGCTTCTGATGTGCGTCCCGCCGAGATCGATGCCGAGATAGAGGCTCAGACCTTGGGAAGCTTGCCGGCGACGTCAGGCGCGTTCAGCGCGGAAAGATCGCTCTTGAAGACCTGCTGCTGCGCCGCTTTGTACCCCTTCTTCGCCTTGTCCTTTCCGTAGACCCGCTCGGCGTCTTCGTAGATCGTCCGGACGAGCGTCGCGAGATACGGCGCGGCCTGTTCCTCGGGAAAACCTTCGCGCTCGAGCGCGGTCGCGTCGATCAGATCGTCGACGATCGGCAGTGGCCGGTCGATCGGATCGGCCTGCTCGTCGACACGCATGAGCAGGTTCGCCATCCGGCTCTCGACCTTCCCTCTTCCGTAGCTCCCGCTGCTGTACTCCACCAGCAGCGCGTTCGAGAACGAGGCGAGCGTGCCGACGCGACTGCCGAGCTGCGCCTGCCTCGGCATCTGCGTCAGGGGTGCCGGCTCCTCGCGCCGGAACATGCCGAAGAGTCCGCTCTTCTTTTGTTCTCTCGTGGGAGGCAGGACCCCCGGGCTCGGTGGCACCGAACGCGGGGCGGCGGGGGGTAACGCATCCGGCATTGCCCCGCTCTCGGGGGCGGGCGCCTCGCGTGGCGGCGGAGATGGCGTCCAGGCGGTCTCGGGGGCCTGCGCCGGCTCCGCGGGCGCGTTCGGCGCCCATGCGTTCGACGGTGTCTCGGTCGTCGCGGGGGTCGGCGCCATCCACGATTCCGCCGGCTGCCCCGGCGCGGCCCAGGCATCGCCTGCTTGCGCCGTGGCTTCCGCTTCCTTCGGCGCCGTTTGCGCTGGGGGCGTGACGGCGGCGGCGGGACCCGGAGCGAAGATCCCCGTCAGGCTCGCGAGTCGGTCGTCGACCGCGGGCGGCGCTTCCTGGGTGGGTGGCGTGCGCGCGCTTTCGATCCCGCCGAGCCGTTCGGCGAGCTGTGCGTCGAGATCGCTGCGGATATCCGAGGGAGGGGCCGGCGCCGACGACTCCACGGGCGGCGTCCAATCAACCTCAGGTCTGGGCTCGGCCGGAGGGGGCTCGGCGCGCGTCGTCTCGGCCGCGGGCTGCCGCTCTTGGGTGAAGGGAGCCTCCTCCGCCGCGTGCGGTGGAGACCACCCGGATTCCACAGGGACGGTTTCCTCGTGTGCCTGCGCCGCCGGCTGGGGCATTGGTTCCGCCGCCGCCGGCTCGGGCTCCGGGGCAGGCGCGGCCTTGGGCATCGACGGCGGCGAGGCGCTCTCGGGCGCTACCGTCTCGATCACGCCGTCTTTCACCAGGCCGGCGAGGAGCGTGAGCGCCGCCATCTTTCCAAGGCGCAGCTGATCGGCGATCGCGGCGACATCCCGTTCGCCGTTGACCGCCAGGAGCGCGCGCCAACGGTCAGGCGTGAACGTCACCGCGCCCTGATCGGCGGCCTTCTCGGAAAGCTTGAAGCGCGCACGGTCGTCCGGGATCTGCTGTCGGATGGCGCCGAGCCGGTCGCGGGCTTCGGCTGCTCGTTTGAGCTGAGCGACGAGGTCGCCCGCCTCGAGGTTCGATTCCGGCGCCGAGTTCCAGGGGGTGAACTCGAAGTCGGCCTCGCGCAGCGCGAAGATCGCGCCGAGCGCGTCCTCGCCGCCTTCGGCATCCATCACTGCGGCGACGAGCCGGCCCGAGGCGAACCCGAGCGCGCCGACCTTGCCGTCGCCGCGCACCTGTAGCTCGCCGGTCTTCGATGTCCCGGCGAGAAGTCCTACTACCGACTCGAGCGGGAAGTCGCTCGTCGACCCTCGAAGGGTCGTCACCGAAGCGCGACCTCGGTCTGCTTATCGAAGACGTGCAGCTTCCGCAGGTTGAAGCCCACGCGGAGCGTCGCGCCGGGTTTGGTCTGCGTGTCGGTCCCGACGCGCGCAACGAAGTTCTGACTGTCCGCGGAGAGCATGAGCTGCAGCTCGTTGCCGAGGAACTCGACGACCTCGACGCGTGCGTCGACCGGGAGCTGCCCGTCCTGGCGCGCGTGCGCGAGATCGCTGATGTCCTCAGGACGGACGCCGAGGATCACCTCTTTGCCGGCCGCCTCCGCGGCTTTGCCGCTGACCGGCGCCTTGAAGAACCCGGCATCGGCGACGGCGCTGCCCGCCGATCCGCTGATCTTGGCGGGGAAGAAGTTCATTGCAGGCGATCCGATGAAGCCCGCGACGAAGAGATTCGCCGGCCGCTCGTGGAGGCTCTCAGGGGTGTCGAGCTGCTGAAGCTCGCCCGCGTTCATCACCGCGATGCGGTCGCCCATGGTCATTGCTTCGACCTGATCGTGCGTTACATAGATGGTGGTGCGCCGGATCCGCTGGTGGAGCTTCTGAAGCATCGCCCGCGTCTGGATACGCAGCTTCGCGTCGAGGTTCGAAAGCGGCTCGTCCATGAGGAACACCGCCGGCTCGCGCGCGATCGCACGCCCGACCGCCACGCGCTGCCGCTGTCCTCCCGAGAGCTCCTTGGGCTTTCGCTTGAGGAGCTGCCCGATCCCGAGCATGCCGCCGACCTCGTTCACTCGGCGATCGATCTCTTGCTTTGGGACGTTCCGCAGCTTCAGCCCGAATGCGATGTTGTCGTAGACGGACATGTGCGGGTAGAGGGCGTAGTTCTGGAACACCATCGCGATGTCGCGGTCTTTCGGGGCGACGTCGTTGACGACGCGCTCGCCGATCATGATGTTGCCGCTGGTCTGCTCTTCCAGCCCGGCGAGCATCCGGAGCGCCGTGGTCTTGCCGCAGCCGGATGGTCCGACGAGCACGAGGAACTCGCCGTCGCGCACGGCGATGTTCAGGTCGTCCACCGCGGTGACCTCGCCGAATTTCTTGGTGACGTGGTCGTAAGTAACGGTCGCCATCTCGGCCCAAGTATGTCGCAGCCCGCGTCCGGCGGCATCGTCCCGAGAGGCGGCGCACGACCAGGCGCGTAACACCGGCCTTCACGGCAAAAGGCGCGTAAGGGGAAAGAGCGGCGGGCGCGCGATCGGCGAGGAGAGCCGCACGCGGATCGCTTCGGGTGTCGAGAGCGCGCCGGGCATGACCAGACGGGCGAGCACGCGGACCCGGTAAGCGACCGCGCCCGGAGGCGGGTCGAGCATCACCACGAGCGTGGCGGTCTCACCGGCCGAGACGAGGCGCGCGTCGCTGAGGGCGAACTGCCGCGGCCTGCCGGTCGTCCGGTCGTACCACGCGATGCGTACGAAGGCCTCGCGCACGGCCGGATCGGCGACCTCGATGGTCGCGCGCATCGACGAGCGCTCGTCGGGCACCGGCCGCAGCTCGCTCTCGATCCCCCAGGCCCGACCGCCAGGGACGCCGACGAGAAGTTCAGGGCCATCGCTCCCGAACGCGCCACGCGGGGTCGTCCGATGGAACCGCGGATCGTCGTCGGCCGCCGCGGGACTCGTGAGCCCGACGAGGAGCAGCGCGACCGCGATGAGGACAGTGCGCACGGGCGGACCGTACCTGAGCGCGGGCGTCGTGTCTCGTCGTCATTTCGTGTGGACCCGTCGTCATTTCGTGCGGGCGGCGTCGCACATTCGTGCGCGGGGCCTCAGGTGAGACGCACGAGCCACGTTCCGATCTCGAAGGGCTGAAGTCGGGCGGTCGCGACGTCGTCGGCGACCTGAAGCGGCGCGGCGGTCCGGAGGACCTCGAGGCCGGTGTTCCCGAGGCCGGTCTCGCCTTCACGAAGGTCGACCGGACGCGCTGCGACGACGCGCCGAGAGAAGCGAAGCGAGACCGAGGCCTCGCCCGGATGCGGATTCGCGAGGCGGACCACCAGCGAACCGTCGCGCGCGGATCGCAGCGAGCTCAGCACCACAGGCGTCCTCGCATCGACGAACGAGAGAAAGGACTGTGTGGTCCCGTCTCCCGGAACGACTACCGGTGGCGATAACCACTCGCGAACGGTATGTGCCGCATCGGCGAGCTCGGAATCGCCGTCGAGGGGGACGACCGTGTAGCGGTACCGCTGCTCCCCCAGGCACTGCGCGGAAGGGGTCGCCAGCGCGGGGCCAGCGTGGCCGCGCCGTTCCGGGAGATCGCCACGCGACAGGAAGCCGACGGCGCGCAGCAGCGTGATCGCGATCGTTTGTCCGTCGTGGAGGACCGCGTACTCGCGGAGCCCATCTACGCCCAAGGCAAGACCGCGCGTCGCGCCACGGACGGCGACGAAGTCGTGAAGGCACGCGTCCGCGGTCGCCGGCTCGATCCACCCGGTGCGAACTTGGAGACGGTTCTGTCGCTCGATCGTGGCAAACGCGGCACCGGCGTAATGAGTCAGGGTCCGGGTCCCGGTCTCGCAAAGCACGCGCAAGCGGTGATCGCGCGCTCGGTTCGTCACTGCGAGCGTCACGTCGACACGGCGCGCACCGGCATCGACCGAGATCGCCGCGCGGACCGGGCAGTCCACCAGCTCCGGAGATCGCGCCAAGCGATCTCCGCGCAGCTCTGCCGGAAGGCGTAAGACGAAGTTGGCCGTGACGGTCGCGCGGTCACCCGCAACAGAGGCCGATCGCTCCGCCACCACCTCGCGCGAGCCCACGGTCGGGCCGGCGTACGAATACGTGTACTCATCGCCGCGGTCGCCTTCAGAGACCAGCGTGTTGAACCGCCCGCTGCGCCCCCCGGTCGCACGATCGATCACGAAAAAGCTTCCGTCCGGCTCGACCTCCACCCGCAGGTGCTCGTTCTCGATCGCGGCGTCGCCGTCGGCGCGGAGGCCTCCCGCCACGCGCTCGAGCGGCACGACGCCGATACCGACGGTGCGCACACGCACGGGAACGCCATCGACCTCGACGACCGCCTGGCGCTCGTATGGCAAGGGGTCCCACACCATCGGGGCGCGTCCCTCGCCGACGATGCGCCGGAGCAAACGATCCGCGAGTGCCGTCCCGTGTTGGCGCACGAACGCGAACCGCGGAGCCATGTCGATGTCGTGGACAGCGTCGATGGAGCAGCCGCAGATCGAATCGTGAGGGTGGTTCTGAAGGAGCGTCCGCCACAGCATGCGGAGATCGTCGGCCGCACCGCCGCCCGTGAGCGCGTCGAGAGGCTCGCAGCGCTCCACGAGAAGGCGCTCGCACGCGGCGTTCTCCTGTTTTATCCAAACGCGCGCCGAGTTCACGCCTCGGAGGATCGGGCGGTACCGACCGCGGACGATCTCACCGGTCACGACATTGCGGCCGGCCGGCATCGCCGCGGCGTACTCCTCGAGGCTGGCGATGCGCGTCTCGACGTTCGGAAGCGCGCGATGCATCGCACGCACCGCTTCGGGCAGCCGCGGGTATGCCTCGACGTGATCGTCGCCCACCATGAAGAGGAGCGCATCGCCGTTCGCGTACGGGGCGAGGCGGTCGACCATCGTGGGTGCCGCTCGCGCGACACGCCGCCCGAGAGCGGCTGCGTCCTCGTCGGGCGGTCCGACCAGCGGGAGGCCGTTCGAGTAATGCGCCACGAGGTGCGCGGCGCGGATCCGATCACCGGACGGCGCCTCCCAGAGGAACTCCGAACCGACGTCCTCGCCCTCGTCGCCCATCCCGCGCGCGAACACGTACGTGTCGTAGCCGAAGCCGCGCAGGATCTGCGGGATCTGCGCCGGATGTCCGAACGGGTCGGCCACGTACGCGACCGTCGCGGCGCGGCCGATCTCGCCGGAGACGCGGAGGCCTTCCTGCAGGTTGCGGATGATCGACTCGCCCGAGACGAGCAGCAGATCCGCGAGCACGTGCCACGGTCCGATCAAGAGGCGGTCGGCGCGAACGAGCGCCTCGATCCGGGGACGGTCCTCGGGCCGCTTCTCGAGATGGTCCTGGATCGGGATCGTCTGCCCGTCGAACGTGAACGAGCGGAACTCGGGATCTCTCTCGAGCACGTCGAGCAGACGCGAGATCATCGGCACCAGCCGTGCGCGGTAGCCTTCGAAACGCTCGTACCACTCGCGGTCCCAATGCGTGTGCGGGACGACGAAGGCGCGCCAGTGGAAACGGCGGCGCACGAGCGCGACGGCGTGCGGCGCGACCAGCCCGGACAACGACCCCAGGAGCGCGCCGGCGAGGACGTCGCCGGGATAGTGCGCGCCGACGACGACGCGCGAGAGCGCGATCGCCGCGGCGAAGAGCAGCGCCGGCCAGCGCAGGCGAGGCGACACGATCCCGAGCGCGACCGCGGCGCCGAATGCGAGCGCCGCGTCGCCCGAGGGGAATGAGAACGACGTCGGCTGCGGAATGACCGTCAGGAGCTGGACCGGCGTGCCGCCCTCCGGAATCCCCACCACGTTGAACGGCCGCGGCCGGGCGAAGACGAACTTCAAGAGCTCCGCGACGATCCACGCGTCGGCGAGACCGAGAACGACCGTCGCCGCGGACGCGATGCCGCGCCGCCCGATTCCGCGCGCACGCGCGAGCGCGACGATGCCCACCCACCAGATGAGCCCGTTGTAGTTGAGGTACGTCAGGGCGATCGCGAGCACCGCGAGCAGCGGGTTGCGCGCGTCCACGATGCCGAGGTAGAGCTGCCGATCGAGCGCGCCCAGGGCGCCGAGAACGTCGTTCAACGGGCGCGCACGTGACGCCAGACGAAGAGCCCGACGAGGAGGATGACGGCAGCGGCGACGAGGTAGTCGAGGCCACGGAGCGCGCCTTTGATGTCCTGCCACTTATCGCCGAGGACCAACCCGCCCCAGACAAGGAGCATGACCCACGGGATCGCCCCCGCGACGGAGAAGAGGACGAAGCGCCAGAGCGGCATCCGCGCGACCCCGGCCGGGATCGAGATGAACGTGCGGACGATCGGCAGCATCCGTGAGAAGAACACGGTGAGATCGCCCCATCGCGCGAACCAGCGATCCGCGATGTCGAGGTCATGCATGCTGATGAGGACGTAGCGGCCATATCGGTCGAGGAGCGGCCGACCGCCGAACGCCCCGACCGTGTAGCCGACGAGCGACCCAGCGGTGTTGCCGATGACCCCCGCGAGCACCGCGCCCCAGTACGTCCACGGCGACTGCGTGAGCGGCTCGATCACGCCGCGCGCCACACTCCAGCCGGCGAACGGCAGGATGAGCTCGCTCGGGATGGGGATCGCGGCACTCTCGATGCTCATGGCGATGACGACCCCGATGTAGCCGAATCGTCCGTAGAGCGAGTCGATGAACGGAAGGACGAATTGGTCGAGGGCGTCGATCAAACCGTCGGTATCGTAAAGAAGGGATCGCGATGGCAGAGACCACGGCGCTGAGCGCGGAGCTGCGCGAAGGCATTCGCCGCGTGGGCGAGGCCGACATCGTCGTCGGCATCCCGAGCTTCCGTAACGCCGGGACGATCGGTCACGTCGCGACCGTCGCGGCGGAAGGGCTGCGCCGCCACTTCGGCGACGCGCGCGTCGCGATCGTCAATGCGGACGGCGGTTCCGAGGACGGCACGACCGATCGGGTGCGCGCGTCCGCCGATGGCGTGCCCGCCGTCGCCGGTCGGTACCAGGGGCGCTCTGGGAAGGGTTCGGCGTTCCGCGCGATCTTCGAGGCGGTGGGCCTGCTCGGAGCGCGCGCCTGTGCGGTCGTCGACAGCGACCTGCGGAGCATCACTCCCGAGTGGATCGAGCGTCTGGTCGGTCCGATCGTCCGCGGTGAGGCCGAGTACGTGACACCGCTCTACGCCCGCCACAAGTACGACGGGACGATCACGAACACGATCGCGTATCCGCTCACCCGCGCCCTCTACGGCGCGCGGATCCGCCAACCGATCGGCGGCGAGTTCGGCTTCAGCAGCCGGCTCGCGTCGACCTACGTGAGCGAACCGGTCTGGGACACGGACGTTGCGCGTTTCGGCATCGACATCTTCATGACGACGACCGCCTTGGTGGGTGGCGCGCGCATCGCCCAGGCCTTCCTCGGCGCCAAGATCCACGACCCAAAGGATCCCGGGGCGGATCTGGGACCGATGTTCACCCAGGTGGTCGGCACGCTGCTCGCGCTCGCGCGCCGGCCGGAGGCGGTGGCGATCTGGAGCGGCGTTTCCGGATCGCGCGACGTCCCGGTGATCGGCGAGATCAGGCCGGTCGAGCCTGAGGCGGTGAACGCGAGCATGTCGATCCTCATCGATAAGTTCCAGGCGGGTGCTCAGACGGAGGGCCGCGTCTGGGACGCCCTCCTCGGCGCCGACGTGCGCGCGACGATCGAGGAAGCCGTGAAGGCCGGGCACGTCGGAGCGATCGACGACGAGCTCTGGGCGAGGACGGTGTACGACATCGTCGCGGCGGCCAGGGACCGGGATGACACCGAGGTGCTCGCGCGGGCGCTCTTGCCTGTCTACTTCGCGCGGGTCGCGGCGCTCATCGACGAGGTCAAGGAGCTCGACTCGGCGGGCGCCGAGCGCCACGTCGAGGCGCAGGCGCTCGCCTTCGAACGGTTCAAGCCGTCGCTCGTGGAGCGCTGGTCGGCGAGCGAGCCGTCTCGAGCGTGACGGTCTCGCTCAAGGAGGACGCCCTCGTCCTCGTCACCGAGGACGACGGCAGCCTGCCCCTCGGCGCCACGAGCCCGCTCGGGCTCTATTACCACGACACCCAGTACCTGTCGGGCTACGCGGTGCGCGTCAACGGCCAGCGTCCGATCCTGCTGTCGGCGAACACCGAGGAGAACTACGTCGCCACGTTCCAGCTCATGCACTCCGGCGGACCGGTCCTCGGCTTGGCTCGTCATGCCGCGGACACGCTTTCCATCCGACGGACGCGGTTCCTCGCGGATGGGCTGCGCGAACGCGTCGGTGTCCTGAACGCGAACGCGCACAAGATCGATGTCACCGTCGAGCTCGAATTCGAAGCGGCCTTCCGCGACATGTTTGCGGTACGCGCCTATCGCGAGCTCTCGCAGGAGCCGCTCGCATCACAGCTGGGACCGCGCGAGGGCGGCATCGTGTTCGAACGTCTCGGCCGCGACGGCGTTCGTCGGACCACGGAAATCACGCTCCGCCCGGCGCCCGACACCATCGAGCGAAATTGCTTTCGCGTGACGCGCACGCTCGGGCCACAAGAGTTCCTCCAGCTCGAGCTCGCGGTGATCCCGCGCGAGGACGGCGCCGGCGCCGCCGCGTCGCCCGACCGCTTCGACGACGCGATCGACGCGCTCAACGCGCGCTACCGACGGTTCCTGCGGGCGTGCGCGCGATACACGACGAGCTCCGAGACCCTCGACGAGGGACTCATCACGCGCAGCGCGCTCGACATGCGCGCGCTCCTCGAATTCCACGCCAGCGGCCCATTCCCGACCGCGGGCATTCCCTGGTATGCGGTCCCGTTCGGGCGCGACGGTCTCATCTCCGCGTACCAGACGCTCGGTTGGAACTCCGATATCGCCAAGGGGACGCTCCGGCTCCTCGCCGCGCATCAAGGCAAGAAGGTCGACGAGTACACCGAGGAAGAGCCAGGCAAGATCTTCCACGAGCTGCGGCGTGGCGAGCTCGCGCGTCTCGCCGAGATCCCGCACAGGCCCTACTACGGATCCGTCGACGCGACACCGCTCTTCGCGTTGGTCTTCGCCGAGACCGTGAAGTGGACCGGGGACCGCACGCTGTGGCGCGAGCTACTCCCCGCCGCCGAGCGCGCGCTCACCTGGTGCGACGGACCGTACGGCGATCCGGACCGCGACGGGTACGTCGAATACGGCTCGCGCGACACCGAGATGCGCAGCCAGGGTTGGAAGGACTCTGCCAATTCGCTGTCGGATCCCGACGGCAAGTGGTCCAAGCTTCCGGCCGCGCTCGTCGAGGTGCAGGCCTACGTCTACGCGGCGAAGATGGGCGTCGCCGATCTGTACGAGATCGACGGCGACCGGACTCGCGCGGACAAGCTGCGCGGCGAGGCGAAGGAGCTAGCCGAGCGGTTCGAGCGTGACTTCTGGATGGGCGCGGAGGGCTGCTACGCACAAGCGCTCGACGGCGCGAAGAAGCAGGTTGGCGCGGTCACGAGCAACGCGGGACACGCCCTCTGGGGCGGGATCGCGAGCCCCGAGCACGCCGCCGCGGTCGCGCGCCGGCTGATGGCGCCCGACATGTACACCGGCTGGGGCATCCGGACGCTCTCGACCCGGTACCCGACGTACAACCCGATGAGCTACCACAACGGTTCGGTTTGGCCCCACGACAACTCGCTGATCGCGCAGGGATTCGCGCGATACGGCCTGCGCGAAGAGGCCGCCGAGATCGCGAGTGCGCTCATCGAGGCCGGCCGTCGCTTTCCTTCGAACCGGCTGCCAGAGCTCTGGTGCGGGTTCCAACGCGATCTGCGGTTCTCGTCTCGTCCGGCGGATTACCTCGTGTCGTGCATCCCGCAGGCCTGGTCCGCGGGCATGGTGTTCCTCTGCCTGCGCGCGCTGCTCGGTATGCAGCCGGACCTCAACACGCAGCGCCTCCTCCTCGATCCGGCTCTGCCGCCCTGGCTTGACCGCGTCGACGTGCGCGATCTGCGCGTCTTCGACACCCGCCTCACCTTCCGGGTGCGCCGAGGCCCGAAGGGCGATCACATCGTCGGCGGGCATGGACGCGTGGCGAGCGCCAAGGCGGCGGCCGTCGCGTGACGCGTCGGCGCCCGCGCGTCGTCCTCGTCCACTACAGCGCGCCCTCGATCCTCGGTGGGGTCGAGCAGGTCATGGGCGTACATGCGCAGGCGCTGCGTGCCGCCGGCGCGAGCGTGACCGTCGTCGCCGGTCGCGGCCGTGCGCCCGCCGGGATCCGGATGGCGCGCGTGCCAGAAGTCGACTCCCGGAACGCGACGGTGCTCCGCGACTACCGGCGGCTCGCCCAGGGCGAGCGAAGCAAAGAGCACGACCGTCTCGTCGAGCGGCTCGTGCGCAAGCTCCGACCGATCTTCGCGCGTGCGGAGCGCGTCGTCGTGCACAACGTTCTGACGATGAACTTCAACCTCGCGCTGACGGCGGCGATCGTATGGCTCGCGAGCGAGCGCCCCGGGCTCGTGATCGCGTGGACCCACGATCTGGCATGGTGCGACCGGCTCTATGTGGCCGAGCGTCATCCTGGTGAACCCTGGGATCTCATCGCGCGGGCACATCCGAGCATCCGCTACGTCACCGTCTCGGAGGAGCGTGCGCGACAACTCGGCCAGCTGACCGGGCTCGCGCGGGAGCGAATCGCGGTCGTTCCGAATGGCGTGGACATGGCCGCCGTGCTCGGGCTGTCCCCGGCGGGCGTCCACCTCGCGGAGCGCCTCGACCTCTGGACCGCGGATCCCCTGCTTCTCCTGCCGGCCCGCGTGACCCGCCGCAAGCGGGTCGAGGCCGCGATCGCAGCGACCGCCGCACTCCGCGGCCGCGGACGCAACGCGGCGCTCGTCGTGACCGGCCTGCCGGGCCCGCACAATCCGGCGAACGCGCGCTACCTTGCCGAGCTCATCTCTCTCGCCAAGGCCGCGGGCCGCGTCCACCTTCTGTACGCACTTGGGATCCGTGCCCCGTATCGACTCGTGACGGATCTCTACGCCCTTGCCGATGCGCTCGTCCTGCCGAGCCAGAACGAGGGTTTCGGCATCCCGCTGCTCGAGGCGGCCTTGCACCGCCTGCCGATCGTCACGAGCGACCTACCCACGCTGCGCGCCCTGGCCGGCGATGCGGCCGCGTACGTGGCACCGGATTCGTCAGGCGAGGCGATCGCCGACACGGTGCAGCGCGTCCTCGATCATCCGCTCGCGCGGTTCCGGTCGCGGGCGCGCGCCCTGGCGTGGCCCCGCGTCCTCGCCGAGCAGGTGGTCCCGCTCGTGCTTGAGGGGGTCGCATGAAGGTCCTTGTCGCCATCACCGATGCAGAGCGTGAGCACGCGCTCCTCGAGACCGCGACCGCGCTCGCCTGCGACGGCGAGGTGGTGCTCGCGTCGGTGATCGAGGTCACCGGGGAGGAAACCCTGGCGTCGGCACAGCCGGAAGCCCGCACGCGTCGGCGCGCCCTCGACGCCCTGGCCAGCGAGGCCGGCGGGTCCGGTCGGGTGCGCTCGCTCGTTACGGTCGCGCGGCTCGGTTGGGATGCGATGCGCGAGGCCGCCGCGACCGAAAAGCCGGACCTATTGCTCGTCAGCTGGCGCCGCCCGGGCTGGGACGTGCTCGGGACCACCATCGAGGAGGTCCTTCGCGATCCGCCCTGCGACGTCGCGGTGGTGAAGGGCGCGCCCGGCCGGGCCAAGCGGATCCTTGTCCCCGTCCGCGGCGGTCGCTACGCGCAGCTGGCCGCGCGCACCGGCGTCGACCTGGCGCGCGCGAACGGTGGCGCGGTCACCCTGCTCCACGTCGCCGAGCGCGGCCGCCGGCGTTCGACCCTTTATCAGCTGCTCGGCGAACGCGCCTACGACGAGCGCGTCGAGCGCCTCGTCACGCGGTCGGGCGAGCCGGTGAAGGTCATCAAGGAAGAGCTCGCGCAACACGACGCGATCGTCTTTGGCGCGACCGGGCGGGAGGGCGTCGAGGATCCGCTCGGCCCGGTCGGGCACGCGCTCCTCGACGACGCGCGCAACGCGCTCGTCGTCCGGACGCGCGCGCCGGTCGCCTCGACCGTATTCGCCGAGCGCCCGCGGCTGCCTCAGGACCGCAGCGAGCGAAGCCGCGTGCTCGGCGAGATCGTGGACAAGTGGTTCGCCGAGAACACGTTCAGCTCGACGGAGTTCGCCGACCTTCGCCGTTTGGTCGACGCGAAGGAGCGCCAGAACCTGCGCATCTCGGTCGGACTGCCGACGCTCAACGAAGAGGCCACGATCCGCAGTGTCATCAGGGCGATCCGCTCGCGGCTGGTCGAGCGGTTCCCGCTCGTCGACGAGCTGGTGGTGATCGACTCGCGCTCGGAGGATCGCACGCGCGAGATCGCGGCGGACGAAGGGGTGCCGGTCTTCATCCATGACGAGATCCTTCCCGAGACGGGCACGTACCGCGGAAAGGGCGAGGGCCTCTGGAAGAGCCTGCACGTGCTCACCGGCGACATCGTCGCCTGGGTGGATACAGACATCACGAGCGCGCATCC
The DNA here is from genome assembly GCA_005889075.1 of Chloroflexota bacterium. Taxonomy (GTDB): domain Bacteria; phylum Chloroflexota; class Limnocylindria; order P2-11E; family P2-11E; genus 3-1-20CM-2-70-9. The sequence continues at coordinate 21,115 of VBDQ01000034.1, read as the reverse complement.
GAAGTTCGTGTACGGGATCGTCGGTCCGCTGCTCATGCGCCCGGACCTGCAGTTCGTCAAGGCCTTCTACCAGCGGCCGCTGCGCATCGGCGACGAGTTACAGGCGACCGGCGGCGGTCGCGTGACGGAGCTCGCGGCGCGCCCGATCCTGAACCTCTTCTTCCCTGAGCTCTCGGGGATCGTCCAGCCGCTCTCAGGAGAGCAGGCTGGCCGGCGCGCGCTGCTCGAGCAGCTCCCCTTCTTCTCGGGCTACGGGGTCGAGACGGGTCTTCTCGTCGACACGCTACAGCGCGTAGGGCTTGGCGCCATCGCGCAAGTGGACCTGAAGCAGCGCATCCACCGAAATCAATCGCTCTATGCGCTCTCAATGATGAGCTTCGAGGTCCTCCAGGTGGCGCTCAAACGGATCGGCGAGGCCCATAACGCGAACCTGCTCGAAGAGGCGAACTTCACGATGAAGCTCATCGCCACGCGGGGAGCCGGGAAGCTCCACCTCGAGATGCACGACATCATCGACGTCGAGCGTCCGCCGATCGTGAGCGTCCCCGCGTACCAGGCGAAGCGCCAGCACGAGGCCGATACTCCGGGACCTTGAAGGTCGTCCGCACCGCGACCGAGGTCCGCGCATGGCGCGCGCGGTCGGGACGGGTCGGGTTCGTTCCCACGATGGGCGCGCTGCACGCGGGCCACGCGGCCCTCATCGAACGCGCGGTCGCGGAATGCGATGTCGCAGCGGTCTCGATCTTCGTGAACCCGACGCAGTTCGGTCCGCACGACGATTTCCGCTCATATCCACGCAACGAATTCGCCGATCTCGCCCTCTGCGAACGACTCGGCGCGGCGATGGTCTTCGTCCCGAGCGAAGACGAGATGTATCCCGCCGGCGACGCGACGAGAATCCAGCCCGGCGCGTTAGCGTTGCTGCTCGAGGGCGCGGCGCGTCCCGGCCACTTCGTTGGCGTTTGCACCGTGGTCGCGAAGCTCTTCGCGATCGTGCGACCCGAAGCGGCGTATTTCGGACAGAAGGATTTCCAGCAGCTACGCGTCGTCCAGACGATGACGCGAGACCTACGTTTCGGGATCCGGGTGGTCGGGTGCCCGACCGTGCGCGAGCCAGAGGGCCTCGCGATGAGCTCGCGCAACGCCTATCTCGAAGCTGAGGATCGGCGTAATGCGCTGGCGCTCTCGCGCGCGCTGTTTGCGGCCGGGGATCTGTGGAGCGGCGGCGAGCGCGACCCAGCGGTCTTGCGCGATCGAGTCAAGAAGGTCGTCTCTCAGCCGGACGTCGCGCTCGAGTACGTCTCGGTCGCTGATCCCTACACGCTCGAAGAGCTGCGCGGGCCGGCAGGCCAGGTCGTGATCTCCGTCGCCGCGCGCGTCGGGAAGGCGCGTCTGATCGACAACGTGCTCCTCGGATTGGACGTTGACGGCGTGGGTCCAGGCTGACGCTGAGCGGGACGCCGCCGCCCAATCGCTGCTGGCCGAGCGACCCGAGAACCGTCGATCCGCGGACGGCGCCGGACAAGTTGAAGCGAGTCGTCGGTGTAACTCGGACGGTCACCACGCCGCGAGGCTCGCTGCCTTTTGGTGGCCCCCTACGTCACTCCGCCTGGTCGTGCGGCCCAGGATGTGCCGTCCGACCAGGCCGCGAATACCGAGAACAGGCAGGCGACCGCGATCAGGGCTGAGGCGGGGCCACCCCAGAAGTATCAGCCGAGGGAACCAGGACCGAGACTCGAGTCGGCGCCCGAGTGGACCGACGGGGCTGTCGGGGCCAAAATCGGTGGGTCCGCGACAAAGCACTGCTCAGAGAGGGGAGCTTGCCATGGCTGGCTGGGTCCGTCCGCTCTACCGAGACGACCGCGCGTCGAGCACGTGGCACGTCGCGCGGGACAAGGGCTTCACCACCACGACGTACTGCGGCGAGAAGATCACCGGCCCGCTCGAGATCGCAACGCATGAGGACAAGCCCGAACGCGAGGGCCGCTGCGATACGTGCGTGCGCGTCGAAGCCGAGGCCCGCGAGCAGAGCCCGCTCGAGTCGGCGGGGCGCTGACCGCCGCCTAACCCATCCCCGCCGCTCCACACGACCGAGCAGATCGGCTGCGTCGCCGAATGGTCGCCCGCGCCTTGCCGAGAATCTCCACGATGCCCGACCGCCTTCTGAACATCGGCGCGAAGCCGGACGATCCGCCCGAGCTTCGGCGGCGGAAGCGGCTCATGGTCGCGTTTTCCATGGCGGTGATGCCGACCGGCTTCGTCTGGGGAGCGATCTACTACGTCTTGGGCGAGACGACCGCTGCCGCCGTGCCGATCGCGTACATGCCATTCGCAGCGGCGAACCTTGCCGCGTTCGCGCGGACGAGAGACCTCGACCAGGTGCGGCGCGGTCAATGCCTCCTGATCCTGTCGCTGCCTTTCGTCCTCCACGTCGCACTCGGCGGCTTCGAGCCTTCGAGTGGCGTCGTTCTGTGGTCGGTTCTCGCTCCCTTTTGCGCCCTGGTGTTCGGGGGCATCGGCGCCGGTTCCCGCTGGCTCGTCGCGTTCAGCGCGATCGTCGGGATCGCGGCATTCGCGCAGCCACGCGCAACGAACTCGCTGCCGCAAGCGGTCATCACGCTCTTCTTCGTCGCGAACATCGCCACGATCTCGGCGGTCGCGTTCGCGCTGCTGGCGGCGTACGCTCGACAACTCGCGGCGGAGCGCGGTCGCTCGGAGCGGCTGCTCCTGAACGTCTTGCCGGCATCAATCGCGTCACGGCTTCGCGAGCGCGAGGAAGTCATCGCCGACCGCTATCCGGCGGCGACGGTGATCTTCGCCGACGTGGTGAACTCGACCCCACTCACTGTCGAGCTCGAACCCGAACGGATGGTCGCGCTCCTCGACGAGCACGTCACGCGATTCGACCAGCTCGCCGACCGCCATGGTGTAGAGAAGATCCGCACGATAGGGGACAACTGGATGGGTGTCGCGGGCGTGCCAGCACCGCGCCCGGATCACGCCGAGGCCACGGCGCGCCTCGCGCTCGCGATGCTGGCGTACGTTGACGAGCGCCGTGCCTCGGGCATGCGCTGCCTCGACTTCCGGATCGGCGTCAACTCGGGCCCAGTGATCGGCGGCGTCATCGGCAGGCGCAAGTTCGTCTTCGACATCTGGGGCGACACGGTGAACACAGCTGCCCGAATGGAATCGCATGGCGTCGCTGGGAAGGTCCAGCTCACCGAAGCGACGTACGAGCTCCTGAAAGAGCGGTTCGTCTGCGAACCGCGCGGGACGATCGAGGTAAAAGGAAAGGGCGCCGTGAGGACCTGGTGGCTGGTCGCGGAGAGCGGCACACGAGTATCCGCGAACAGCTAATCGCGCTGGAGGGCTGAAACGAGGATCGTCATCGCCTGGTTGAGCGGCGCGGCGACGCCGCGGCGCTCGCCTTCGCGCGCCACCGCGCCGGAGATCGCGTCGACCTCGGTCGCGCGTCCCGCGTCGACGTCCTGCAGCATCGACGAGCGATTCGCGCCGGTGAGCGCGGCCATCGAGCGCCACTGGGTCACCGCTTCCTGTTCCGAGATCGGCACGCCGTACGCGCGCGCGACGCGGGCGACCTCGCGCGCGAGCGCGTCGGCCACCGATGCCGCCGCGGGGTCCGTCAGAAGGTCGGCGTTCGTCTTCCCGACCAGCGCGGTCAGGGGGTTGACCGCCGCGTTAGTCACGAGCTTCCGCCAGACCGACGGCCACGGATCGTCGACGAGGCGCACTTCCATGCCCCCCTCCGCGAGCAGCATCGCGAGCTCCTCGAGATTCGCGCGCGGCTTTTCGCCGCTCGGCCGGCCAAGCTCGAGCGTGCCCGGTCCGGTCGCGCGCAGCTCCCCGTCGACGAGCTGCGCGCCGACGTAGATGACGCCGACCGCCGCGCGCTCGTGGCCAACATGCTCGGCGAGCGTTTCGTAGTTGCCGAGCCCGTTCTGGATGGTGAGGGCGACGCCGTCGTTCGCAAGGAGCTTGCCCGCGACGTTGGCCGCCCACTCGGTGCCGGGCGTCTTCGTCGCAACGATCGCGACATCGACCGGCGGCTCGTCCGCTCGCAGCGGCGCAGCGGTCCGATCGATCCGCACGAGGTCGACCTTCGGGTGTCCCTCGAGCGCGCGGGCCATGACGTGCCCGATCGCCCCCATGCCCAGGATCGCGATCCGCATCCGGTGCTCGCTCGGCTCGTGAGCTAGACCGCTTTGGGTTGCGCCAGGCCTCGCTGCAGTGACGCGAGCTCGCTGTCTTTCATCGTGAAGCTGTGCTCGGCGGTTGGGAACGACCCGTCGCGGACCTCGCGGTCGAACTCACGAAGCGCGTCGGCCACCTGAGCGCCGATGTCCGCGTAGCGCTTCGCGAATTTCGGCTTGAACTCGCCGAAGAGGCCGAGCACGTCGTGCAGCACGAGCACCTGACCGTCGCAGTCGACGCCCGCGCCGATGCCGATGGTCGGTATGTCCAGCCGCTCGGTCGCGAGGGTGGCGACCGGAGCGGGCACGGACTCGAGGACGATCGAGAAGGCGCCGGCGTCCTCGAGCGCGAGCGCGTCGTCGATGAGCCGTCGTGCCGCGCGCGCGGTCTTCGCCTGCACTTTGAAGCCGCCGAGCTGCGCGACGCGCTGCGGCGTGAGGCCGACGTGCGCCATGACCGCGATGCCGTTGGCCGTGAGCGTTCGCACGGTGTCGACGACCTCCGCGCCGCCCTCGACCTTGACGGCGTCCATGCCCGCCTCTTTCAGGAACCGGGCGGCGTTCCGCAGCGCGTCCTCAGCCGACGCCTGGTAGCTGCCGAACGGCATGTCCCCGACGAGAAGCGGCCGCTGTGTACCGCGCGAGACCGCCGCGGCGTGCCGGACCATGTCGTCCATCGTGACGGGGACGGTCGTGGGATAGCCGAGCACGACCATCCCCAGCGAGTCCCCGACGAGGATGACGTCGATGCCGGCTTGGTCGACGAGCCGCGCGAACGCCGCGTCGTAGGCCGTCATCATCGTGATGCGCCGTCCCTCGCGCTTCATGGCGATGAGGTCGGGAACGGTGACCTTCTTGGGAGCCGGCGCGGATACCCCGCCGTACTGATCGCTCATTTCGAACCTCCGTCCAGGCCGGCTGCGTGCCGGTCCCGGCGTGCTCTCAATCCTACCGCCCGGACATATCGCGCAGGATTCATTCCAACTCGCGGATCGAGGGCACGAGTAGCAGGAGGGCGGTGATCGCGACGCCAATGGTCCCACCGAGCACGAGGGCGGCGGCCGGGCCGAACGCCGCGACGACCGCCGCGAAGATGACCGGGGCGAGGGGCAGCAGCAGCGACCCGCCGAAGAAGTCGATGCTCGTGACCCGCCCGAGGAGCTCGCGCGGGACGTGCTTCTGCACGGCCGTGGTCCAGAGGACCCCCACGCCGACGATCTGCGCCCCGAAGACTGCGGCGAACAAAAGGGTCGCCGGCACGATCGGAAAAAGACCCATCCCGATCAGCGAGAGACCACCGAGGATCCCGAAGAGGCAGATGGCGATGCCGATCCGGCGGACGCGGAAACGTGCGAGCAGCAGACCGGTGACGATGTCGCCGACGCCGACCGCCGCGATGATCGTTCCGTAAAGGCGGGCATCGCCACCAAGCACATCGCGGACGAAGATCGGCAGAGCGACGTTGAGCGGACCGAAGTTACCCAAAACGACGATCGCCCAGGCGAAGATGAAGATCCAGAGCCAGGGTACCGAGAAGGTGTAGGCGAGGCCCTCGCGGATCTGGCGGAACAGCGGTGCCGGTGCGGCGCTGTCGCGCCGCGGTGGATGGGCGAGCCAGAGCGCCGCGAAGCTCGCGAAGAAGGAGGCGGCGTCCGTCGCGAAGGCGAGGGGCAGCCAGATTGCCGCGAGCGCTCCGCCGACCACGGGACCGCCGATGAGAGCGATCTGGCGTGACATCCCACGGATCGCGTTGCCCGATTGGAGAACGTCTGCCGGAACGAGGTCGGGGATGATGGCGTTCACCGCCGGCTGAAAGAACGCGTGCGTCGCTCCGAAGATGAGCGCCTCGGCGTAGAGGTGCTCGATCCGGAGGGTCCCGGTGGCTGAAAGCATCGCAATCGCGCTGACCACGACGCCCGATCCGAGGTCGTTCGCGAGGATGATGCTGCGGCGCGAGAAGCGGTCGGCGATTGCGCCGCCGAGCAGCAGGAACACGATCGTCACGACGCTGAAGAGCGCGCCCCACAGCCCGATCTCGAGCGCGCCCCCGCCGAGCGCGAGGATCTGGAACGGGAGCGCGACGCCGTGGATGAAGTCGCCGAAGATCGAGATCGTCTGACCCGTCCAGAGGAGCCGGAAATCGCGATGGCGGAGCGGCTCGAGGATCCGCGGAAGCCGCACTCAGGGCGCTCGGCCAAGCGCGAGCACCACGCCAACCACCACGAGTGGGACCGCCGGCGCGAGCAGCGGGGCGAGGACGAGGACCAGTGCCCCCGTGACCGCGCCGACCGCGAGCGCGAGGACGATCGCGGCGCGTCGCCACCAATCGGCACCGAGCCCACCGAGCGCGCTGAGCTCGCTCAGGAGCGCGGTGAGCGTTCCGGTCACGTACGTCGTCGGCATCCCCGGCGCAAGGCCCCGCGCTGCCGCGGCCTGCGTGCCCATGGCCACGCCCGAGCAGGCGATGAGCGCCGCGGCCGCAAACCCGTCCGGAGCCCCGGCGCTGACGATCCAGCCCGCGAGGAAAACGGCCTGGAGCGTCCACTCGAGGCCGAGCGCCCGAGCTAGTCTCGGCGACCACGACGTGTCGCGAGGGACCGTGCCGATGAGTCGCGATCCAATGAGCACGCCTGTCGCATAGGCGGCGAGCGCGACCAGAGACCGCAGCGCGTTTCGCACGGCGCCCTGGCCGATCGCCACGCCGAGAAACACGATGTTCCCGGTCATCACCGCGGTGAAGACCTCCAGGCGCAGGAATACGACCGCGTCCACCGAGCCCGCCGCGAAGGTCAGTGCGACGAGCACAAGGTCGCGGCGTCCGAGCTCGCGCACGCGCTAGCCGGCGAGCTCGTCGATCACGTGAGGCAGGGGGCTCAGGTCGGGGACAACGCGAGTGGGCGATGTCTCCAGAGGCTCGCGGTGCCGGTCCACGAACACCGTCCGAAAGCCGAGCGCCGCGGCAGGACGCATGTCGTGGTACTGGCTCGCGCCGACGTGCACCGTGCGCTCGACGCTCGCGCCGCTTCGTTCGAGAAATTTCCGCCAATGACCAGGCTCGGGCTTGTAGCTGGCGCAGTCCTCGGCGGTGATCGCGAGATCGGGCCGCACGCCGAGGCGCGCGATAGAGCGCTCGAGCAGATCGCGGTCGACGTTCGACAGGATCGCGAGCCGGCGTCCGCGCTCGCGCAGCGTCAGCAGCGCGGCGGGAACCTCGGGGAATGGCTTCCAGTCGGCGAGGGAGCTCGGAAGCGGTGAAGGCTGGTCCTCGGGGATCGGGACATCGAGCGAACGCAGGACGCGCCGGCCGACCCGGTCGAGCACCTCCTTGTAGAGGTGGTAGCCCTCGCTCTCGAACTGCACTTCCATGGCGATGTACCACTCGGCGAGCGCCGTGCGGTCCGTCCCCGGAGGAACGAGTGGCAGCAGCGCGTCGGTGATGCCGCGCTCCCAGTCGATGAGCGTTCCGTAGCAGTCGAACGTCACCCAGTCGACGGCCATCGCGGGAGCGTACGAGTTAAAGGCCCATAACGCTGATGTGCCGGCGATGACGGCTTGCGATTCTTGCGGCGTGCGCGTCGCGGTCGTCGTTCTCGCGATCCTCAGCGCTGCTTGCCGCAGCAGCGCGCTTCAGCCGCCGCAGGCTACGCCTTTGCCCGAGCCAACCCCGACAGCGGCGCCGAGCCCCACTCCGTCCGCGCTCGCGCCGATCGCCGTCGGGGCCGCGCCGGACGCCGGCGTCCTGCTCGTCGCGGGCGAGGACGACGTGATCTATCGCTACGACGGGGTGACCGGCGAGCTGCGGGCGGTGTGGCGGCACGCCGACCTCACGAGCGCGACCGCGGACGGCGCGTACTTCGAAGGCCTCGAAGGCGGCATCACCCTGGTTCGCTGGGATGGCCGCGCCGAACCGATCGAGTGCGGTCCCGGCAAGTGGGGAAGGCTCTCGGCGGCCGGGACGTGTGCGTCCTTTGCCGTCGGCGCCGACCGGTCGTTATGGGTCCGCGATACACCGGCGAGCGTTCCGCGCCTCGTACTGCCGGCGGACTGGGGGCTCAGCGATGCGCGGTGGACCTCTGATGCGCGCTCGCTCGTACTGCTGCGCTCGCAGGCCGGGACGACGCCCGCGACGAGGGCGCACAACGCGCTGTGGCTGATGGCGCCGGACGGCGCGCTACGAAGGGTGTACGAGCCCGCCTCACCTGAGAGCTTTCTGAGCGGTCTGCGTGTTTCTCCCGAGGGTCGGTTCGCGCTCGTGTCGGAAATGCCGATCGTCAGCGCGTCCGTGGGGGCCGATGGAGTGGAGCTTCTGCTCATCGAGCTCAGCAGTGGAACGGTCAGTCGGCTTGGTAAGACGCTGCTCTCCCACTCATGGACGCGGTGGTCCGACGACGGACGGCTCGCATTCGTTCGAGGAGGCGGACGCGAGACCTGGTTTGGCAAACAGCTCGTCGTTCGCGAACGAGATGGTTCCCTCGATGTGGTTGCCGGTGACTACGCGACGGTTGCGCTCGCGCCGGCCTGGCGCGGCGTGGATCTCTACTGGGTGCAGGGCCAAGCCGGCGGCAACCAGGATCGGAGCTATGTGCGCGGGATCGGCGAAGGATTCCGTTACGGCGTTCACCTCTCGGCCAGTGGTCGCGCGAATCTGCCGTTCGACGGGATCGTCGAAGGCGTCCGTCCTTCCGCCGACGGACGCTCGGCGCTCATCCTCGCGCGGCGCCCGACGGATCAGCCCGGCGATCAGTATCGGCAGCTCGAGCTCTGGCTGCTCCGCGACATCGATGGCGCCGCGAAGGCCACGAGGCTCATCAGCAATCTCGGCGGGCTCGGCTTCGGTTATTACGGCCTGCAGCCGAGCCTCTTCGATCTCGTCGCGTGGTCGCTCGATCCGCGCTAGGCGCCGCGCATCCGAGCGACCGCGAAGAGCACTGCGACCGGCCAGACGCTCGTGTCCCACCCGAACTGCAGCGAAAAGATCCCCCAGAGCAAGCCGACTATCGCTCCGATGACGAGCACGAAGCCGCTCGTCTCGCGCGGCATCAGCGCAGGCGCGGCAGGATCGACGTGGCGAAATACGCGCTCTTCTCGAAGCGCGACATCGCGTCCCTCGTCGGCGTCGGCGCGGCGCGATGCGGCTCAGCGTTGGAGATCTCGGCCACGCGCTTGAACGCCGGCGCGGGGTCGATACCGTGCGCGCGCGCGGAGAGGTAGATGTCGCCAAGCGACATGATCCAGTCGCGATAGTCGCGGCGCTGATCGTCGATCGACGCCGCGGCCAGCGCGCGGTCGAGCCACACCGGCAGCCCGCCCTGCTCAAGGATGCGCGAAGCATGACCGACGTACTCGTCGATCAGATGAACCGCTTCGTGCTGGTGGACCATGCCGCGGATGACCGCGCAGCGCATCGGATCAGATCGCAAGTACTGGTCGCAGATCTCGTCGAGCAAGGCGAACACCTCCTCACGCGGGCCAGGGCCGACGTTCTTCGCGGCTGCGGCGCTCTTGGGCAGCTTGGACATGAGCGTCGAGAGCTGACCTTCCTTCGGCCGGAACTGCGCGGCGAACGCGCGCTCGCGCGTGTCTCGCCAGTGCTTGATCGGTGCGTTGAGGCTCGCGAGGCGCTGCTCGAGCGCGCCGAGATCACGGTCGTCGGTCACTGACCGAGGCGTTCCGCGAGCTTGTCGACGAGCCGCCGCGCTACCTCGGACTTCGCGAGGAGTGGCAGCTGCTCGATGCCGTCCGCGCTCACGAACGCGACGCGGTCCTCATCCGACCCGAATCCCGAGCGTGGATCGGCGACGTCGTTGGCGACGACCAGATCGAGATTCTTGTCGCGGAGCATGCGGCTGGCCTCGGCGGTCGCGTCGCCGGTCTCTGCCTTGAATCCGACGACGACCGTGCCTGGCCGCCGGGCCGCGACGATGGCCTTGAGGACGTCGGGGTTCTCGGTCATGCGAACCGTCATCTCGCGGCCGAGCTCCTTCTTCTTCAGCTTCTTGGTGACCCGCTCGATCGGGCGATAGTCCGCGATGGCCGCCGCCATGATGACCGCGTCCGCGCGAGGGAGCTGGGCGAGGACCGCTTCCTTCATGTCGTCGGCGCTCTCTACCGGGAACGTGCGCACGCCCGCGGGCGCCGCGAGCGCCGTCGGTCCGGTGATGAGGGTCACCTCGGCTCCGGCATCGCGTGCGGCGGCGGCGATCGCGTAACCCATCTTGCCGCTCGAGCGGTTCGAGACGAAACGGACCGGGTCGATGGCTTCGATCGTTGGGCCTGCGGTCACGACAACTCGCCGGCCGGCGAGCGTCTGCGAGACCGCCAGCGCGTCGTCGATCGCCGACGCGATGCGTTCGATCGCGGCGAGCCGGCCCGGACCGACCTCACCCGACGCGAGCGGGCCAGTGTCTGGCTCGACGATGCGAACACCGCGGGCTCGGAGCGCGCGGACGTTGGCCTGCGTCGCGTCGTTCAGCCACATGTGGGTCTCCATCGCGGGCGCGACGACGACGGGAGCCGAGGTCGCGAGGACCGTCGTCGCTATGAGGTCGTCCGAGAAACCGTGCGCGAGGCGCGCGAGGACGTGCGCGGTCGCCGGCGCCACGACGACGACGTCGGCTTGACGGCCCATGGCGACGTGGCCGGCGGCGCGCTCGTCCTGCATGGCGAACATCTCGACCTCCACAGGCCGGTATGTGAGCGCCTGGAAGGTGAGAGGAGTCACGAACTCGGTCGCGCCTTTGGACATCACGACCTGGACCGTCGCGCCCGCCTGCACCAGGCGGCGCGCGAGCTCGATCATCTTGTACACGGCGATCGAACCCGTGAGCGCGAGGACGATGAAACGACCGCGGACGCGCTCCATCACGCGTTCAGCTCCCAGAGCATCCGAAGCCCTTCCAGCGTGAGGTCGTCGTCGACCCGCTCGATGCCTTTTGCCAGAGGGGCGATCGTCGCCGCCAGCCCGCCGGTCGCGACGATCCGCGGCGTCGTCGGCCGAAGCTCGCCGACGAGCCGCGCGAGGAGCCCTTCGACAAGACCGACGTAGCCGAACACGATCCCCGAGCGAAGGCAATCGGCCGTGTTCTTGCCGATGGCCGCAGGCGGCGGCGTGAGCGGGACGCGAAAGAGCCGCGCCGCGCGGGAGAAGAGCGACTCGGCCGAGACCTCGAGTCCTGGCGCGAACGCCCCGCCGAGGAAGTCGCCCTCGGCGCTCACGATGTCGAAGTTCGTCGTCGTGCCGAAGTCCACGACGATGGCCGGCCCTCCGTACCGCCGGTGGGCCGCGAGGGTGTTCGCGATGCGATCGGCTCCGACCTCCGATGGATTGTCGACGCGAAGCCGCACGCCGGTCTTGACGCCCGGTCCGATCACGAGCGCGGGCCGGTCGAGGTAGCGCTCCGCGAGACGCGTGAACGAAGCGGTCAGTGGCGGGACGACGGATCCAAGCACGAGCGCGTCGACGTCGTCTAGCGAGAGCTCCTCGCGTTCGAGAAGCGCATCGAGCGTGACCGCGAGCTCGTCCTCGGTCTGATCCGCGCGTGTCGCCGTCCGCCAGGTCGCGACGAGCTTTTCCCCGTCGTACGCCCCGAGCACGACGTTGGTGTTACCGACGTCCGCCGCGAGGAGCGTCGCCACTAGTCGTTCGCCTCGGTCGCGCCAGTACGCAGACCCTGCTTTCCCATCTGCGCCCGCAGGCGCTTGGCGACGTTCGGTGGAACGTACGCGTCGACCGGCGCGCCGAAGGCGACGAGCTCTTTGACGCGCGAGGCCGAAAGGAAGAGGTACTCCGGGGCGGTCATCAGGTAGACCATCTCGATTCCCGGGGCGAGACGGCGGTTCATGTTGCCCATCTCGAACTCGAACTCGAAGTCCGACAGCGCGCGGATCCCGCGGATGATGAACGCCGCCCCGACCGATTTGGCAAAGTCGACCTGCAGACCGTCGAACGCCTGCACCTGCACGTTCGGATGCTTCGCGCACGCCTCGCGCATGAGAGCGATGCGCTCGTCCGCGGTGAAGACCGTCTTCTTCGCGAGGTTGCGTCCGACGCCCACGACGACGCGGTCGAACAGCCGCGCTGACCGCTCCACGATGTCGAGGTGCCCGTTCGTGGGCGGATCGAAGGAGCCCGGATAGATGGCGACGCGGTCGCTCATGCGGTCGCGATACCTCCTTGGCGTGCACGCCGCACGCGCAGGCTAACGCTATCCGCTGGGCAGAGCGGTGGCGTCGCGGAGTCGTTCGGTGACCGCGCGGAGCACCTTCACCGTGATGTCGGCGTTCTGGCGCAGGACATCCCGGAATTGGTCATGGCTCAGGACGAGCGACCGCATCGCCGTCACCGAACGCACGGTCGCGGTGCGCGGGCCGTCGTCGATAAGAGCGATCTCACCGAAAAAGTCGCCTGGACCGAGCGTTTTCTTTGTCGTTCCCGTGTCGACCTCGGCCTTGCCCTCGAGGATCACGAAGAAATCGCCACCGCTCTCACCTTTCCGGCACAGCGTCTTGCCGGACTCGATGTCGACATCCTCAACGTGAGACGCGATGAACCGCATCTCCTGATCCGAGCAGCCAGCGAAGAGCGGGACGGCGCGAAGGCGATCGAGGCGTGGGTCGGCCACGGCGGGAGTCTAGCCCGGAGAGTGCGCAGATTTCGTCCATCGACCGACCGAGAGCGGTTCGCACGCGGTCACGAGCGGGAAGAGATAGCGCGTCCGTCGCGCGATGAGCGCGATGATCTCCTCGAACGGCCGTCGCTGGCTCGCGGCGCGCCGCGCCACCTCCTCCGGACGCGTCACGGCCGCGAGCGGATGCAGCAGGAGCGCCCAGCGCACGATCGCGTTCACGGCGTATGCGCGTTCCAGCGCGGCTTGGTCGACGTGATAGCCGGCGTCGGCGAGACCCGCGGCATATCCGTCGAGGCTCGCCGCAGCGAGTTCCGTCGGCTCGAGCGGCTCGCCGTGATAGAAGAGCGTCGCCATCACCAGCTGCGCGATCTCCGCGCCGAACGCGGCGATCCCGAAGAACGACCAATCGACGGCGACGGTCTCGGTCGTGCCAGCTCGATGCCGGCTCAGGAGATTCGCGCGGAACGCGTCGAGATGGCTGAGGGTCTGGGGCAGCCGGTCCATCGCCGCGATCCACCGCTCGCGCGAGGAAAGGAGGCGGCGAAACGTCTCGCGCGAGGCCGCTGGGAACGATCCCCTCACCATCGGGTGAGACCAGACCGCCTCATCTTCGAGGAGCTGCGGCACACGGCGGATCCAGCTGTCGCTCCAGGTCGCGACGGCGTCCCGCGAGAGCCACGGGTATGTCGGCAGCGGTTTTCCGGCGAGATACTCGCCGTTGAATCGGCCGAGGTGGCGCGCGGCCAGCGCGAACCGCGCGAGATCCCAGCGATCGCCGCGCTCTTCCTCCACGTATTCCAGCCAGAGCGCCGCCCGACCTTCGTCGCGGTCGATGCCGAAACACGCTGGCGCGGCCAGCCCCGGCGGCAGCGCCTCGAGGATGCCGGAGGCATACAGCTCAGCCTCGCGCTCGAAGCGGAAGACATCGAGCAACCTTTCGCGGAGCTCGTGCGCGATGGGCTCGCGGTCAGCCGCCGGCCAGGCCCGACATACCTTGAGGACCACTGCCACCGGATGCTTGACGTTCCCGCTCCGCGCCATCGTCCGGACCAGGTACACGCCCTCGGAGGTCGGATTATTGGCGACGTAGCCCAGCGGTGTGACCGTCGTGTCGGAAACGTCATCGACCGCCCGCCCCGAAGCGCTCGCGGCCACATGCACGAGGGTGTCGCGGTCGACGTCGCTCGGCGCGGTCATGCCACGCGCTTGCCCGACGCGTAGACCTCCGCGACGAGTGGCGCACCCATTCGGTAGGCGAGCTCGCGCTCGTCGTCCGTATCGAGCACGAGGATGTCGGCGCGACGGCCGGCAACCAGGGCACCGGTGCGGTCTCCACGACCAAGCGCGTGCGCAGCGTTGACCGTCGCCGCGACGATCGCTTCATGGGGCGTGAGGCCGCACAGTGTGACGCCGAGTGCGATCGCCGTCGGCATCCCTTCGAGCGGCGACGTGCCGGGGTTGTGATCGCTCGCAAGCGCCACGGGGACCCGCGCCGCGATGAACCGGCGCGCCTCAGGCGGCGCGTAGCCGACGAAGAACGCGCTTCCCGGCAGCAGGACAGCCGGAATGCCGGCGCGGGCGAGCGCGCGGATGCCCTCGGCTGACGCATGGGCGACGTGGTCGGCCGACCGCGCATGGATCCGCGCGGCGAACGCCGCGGCCCCGACGTCGTTCAGCTGGTCCGCGTGCAGCGATACGGCAAGGCCCGCCTTCTTCGCGGCGGCGAATAACGGACGCACGTCATCGACCTCGAAGACGCCCTTCTCAACGAAGGCGTCCACCGCCTCGGCGAGCTTTTCCGCGGTGACCGTGTCAAGCGCGCCGCGCGCGTCCCGGATGAAGCCGGCCCGATCGTCGGTGTAGGGAGCCGGAAGCGCATGCGCCGCCAGGTAGGTGACGGCAACGTCGATCGGTGCGTCGGCTTTCGCCTGCGCGATAAGCCTGAGCTGGCGAAGCTCCTCGCTCGCCTCGAGCCCGTAGCCGCTTTTGATCTCGATCGTGGTCGTTCCGAGCTCGGCGGCGTCACCGATCCTCCGACGCAGTAGCGCAAGGACCGTCTCGTCGCTCGCCTCCTTCGTCGCCCGCACCGTGGCGTGGATGCCGCCGCCGGCGGCGAGCACCGCAAGGTAATCGGCGCCGCTCCGGCGTGTCGCGAACTCTTCCCAGCGCTCGCCGGCGTAGCAGAGATGGGTGTGGGGATCGACCAAGCCCGGCATGACGACCCGACCTTCCGCGTTGCGGACGACCGCGCTCTCCACCAGCTGGAGCCGGTCGTGCGATTCGCCGTGGCCGGTGGCGACGATCGCGCCGTCGCGGGCCGCTACCCAACCATTGACGATCGGCCCGACGTCGCCAGCAGTCGGACCGACGCGCGGATGCTCCTCTTTGAGCGGAGCGAGTGTCAGAAGACGCGCGCCGCGAAGAAGAAGGTCGGCCTCCGTCATTCGAGGAAACGCGTCTCGATGACCCGGTCGCGCGTGAAGCCCTCGAGCTTGAGGGCATCGGCAGCGACCTGCAGTGCGGCGTCGAGCGGGATCAGGCCGATCAGCTCGCCACGGAGCACGTTGATGCCGGCAGCGCTCGCGCGCGATTCAACTTCGCGCCAGACGCGCGCCAGGGACGTGACCGTGAAGTCGAGGACATTCATCGAAACCTGCGCACGCGGCGGATCCGTAAGCATGAAGCCCTTCGCCTGGATCGCCGGCAGCCCTCCCGAGGACTCGCGAATCTCCTTAGCGATCTGCTGCGCCAGCTTCAACTCAGTCGTATCCAGCTCGATGTTGAACGCGATGAGGAACGGCCGCGCGCCGACGACGATGGCACCGGCGGTGTCGTGCAGACGGCGCGGACCCACATCAGGCACGTGCGTGGTCTCGAGAAGCCCCGCAAGCCCCTCGTATTCAGGCTTGCGGATGTCCGGAAGGCGAACCCTCTCGGGCCGGGTAGCGGCCTTCGCGTAGTAGAAGACGGGGACCGAGTGACGCTGTGCCACTTCGCTGCCGAAGCGATGCGCCAGGGCGATGCACTCGTCCATCGTCACGCCGGCGAGGGGAACGAAAGGAACGACGTCGACCGCACCGAGGCGCGGATGCTCGCCTTTATGGGTCCGCATGTCGACTTCGCGATAGACGACGTCGACCAGCGCGTGTGTGGCGGCGAGGACCGGCTCCGGCTCGCCCGCGTAAGTGAAAACGCTGCGGTTGTGATCCACGTCGGACGTCTGGTCGAGGAGGCGAACGCCCTCGCTGGAGCGGATCGCGTCAGCCATCCGATCGACGACGTCGCCGCGCCGGCCTTCGCTCACATTGGGGACGCACTCGACGAGGCGCGGCATCCGCCGAGAGGCTAGCGGCGGGCGGCTCCGGCCATCTGGGGCATCTGGAGCGCGCCGGCCTGCATCGCGATGGCGAAGCCGTCGTTCAGGCCCCAGTGCTCGACGATCTTGCCGTCCTTGAGGCGGTAGACCGACCACGACTGGATGTCCTTGATCGGGACTCCGCCTGCTGGAGCCGGTATTCCCGGAACGCCGCCCATGTACTGGGCGCTGAAGGTGCTGCGGACGAAGACCTTGTCGCCGGCGGCGAAGATGTCCTTCATCTCGAGTTTGCGGTCTTTGAACGACTGCATCGAGCCGCGGTGCGCCATCTTGGCACCTTCGATCCCTTGCGGAACGCCGGGCGGACGGTCGTGTGACTGCTCATTGGCGAAATACTGGTCAAGCTGGTCGAGCTTCTCGTCGATCCAGAGCTGCTCGACCGTGCGGACGATGCTGAGGTTGCGCTGCTCGTCGCCCATGATGGTCGCCTCCCCTTTTGCGCCGCCGGTCTAATGCCGGGCGGCCTCCGGCAACATGTGCTCGGCGTTTCGGATTCTCCGCACGAGCATCGGCAGGAGCGCAAGCGCGATCTGCGGATGGCTTTCGAGGATCCCTCGGAAATGCCAACGCTGGATCCCGAGCGCGGTCGTCGGCTCGATGGCCCGGACGGTCGCCGAACGTGGGAACTCGTCGAGGAGCGCCATCTCGCCGAAGACCTCGCCGGGTCCAAGCGTCGCGAGCTTCGTTTCCTTGCCGCTTCGATCCTGGACCACGTCGACCTTCCCGGAGCGAATGATGAACGCGCCGACGCCGGTGTCGCCCTGGCGCACGATCTCGTGGCCGGGCTCGTAACGCTGCTCCACCGCAGCATTCGCGATCGCTTCGAGCGAGCGCTGATCGAGGTCCTCGAACATGGAGACGCGCTTCAGAAAGTCGACGCTCGCGGGCACGGCGGGGATGCTAGCCGATACTCACGGTCCATGCCGGGTTTCCGCGTCGCGGTCGCGAAGGACATCGCGGCCTGCGCGCTCACCGTGCCTATGCAGGAAGAGACATGGAGCGGTGATGTCATCGTTCCGCCGCAGCTCATGCTCGCGGTCGTACACAACGGAGGGTTCGTTGCTCTCGGTTATGCCGAGGGAGACGACCGTCCGGCGGGATTCGTCTTCGGCTTCCTTGGGATACACGACTATCACTTCCGGCACCATTCACACATGCTGGCCGTTCGACCCGAGTACCGCGGGACCGGCTTAGCGCAGACGCTGAAGGAAGCGCAGCGTGACCACTGCCTCGATCAAGGGATCGAGATCGTCGGCTGGACGATGGATCCGCTCGAGGCACGAAACGCGCGGTTCAACTTCGGTAAGCTCGGCACGTTCACGCGCACCTATTTCCGCGACTTTTATGGCGCGATGCCCGACAAGCTGAACCAGGGCCTGCCCTCGGATCGCGTCTACATCGAATGGCCGATCGGCCACGATCGAACGTACAAGCGCCTCCGCGGTGAAGACGCGCCTCCAACGCTCGACCAGGCCGAGAGCGAGGGCATCGGCTACTTACTGCGAGCAGCGTCGGGAGGGCCGGGTCGCGTCGGCGAGCCCGCCGGCGCATCGCACCTGCTCCTCGAGGTGCCTTCGGCTTTCCAGGATCTCAAGGCGCGCGATCCCAAGGCCGCGCTCGCATGGCGGCTCGCCGCGCGCGACGCGTTCGAGCGCGCGTTCGCCGACGGGTACGCGGCCGTCGAGTTCGTGCGGGGCACGAATGGCCGCGGCGCGTACCTGTTGGTTCCACAACCCCGGCGTGACCAACGCGAGGGGGGTGCGGGGCAGGGGCAGGGGCCCCTGGGCACGAAGTGACGCCCCTGCGAGAAACGGGTGGATTGCTCACAGCGGCGGAGCCGCTGTGAGACTGGAGCGCGTCGAGCTGTTCGTCGTGCGACTCCCGCTGAAGCGGGCGTATGAGACGAGTGGCGCGCGCGAGACGCACATGACCAGGGTGTTGTGCCGTGCCGAGTCGGAGGGCGCGGTCGGCTGGGGCGAGAGCGTCGCCGGCGAGCTTCCCTGGTATTCGGGCGAGACGCCGCGCACGGTCCTCTATGCGCTCGAGGAGTTCATCCTTCCGGAGATCTTCAAGACCGACCTCGCACGGCCAGAGGACGTGCAGCGTGTGCTCGCGTGGATCCGCGAGCACCGGATGGCGAAGGCGACTATCGAGATGGCGGTCTGGGATCTCTTCGCAAAGCGCGCGAAGAAACCGCTCTCCGCTCTCCTCGGCGGGCCGCGCGGTCGCATCCTCTGCGGCGTCGCCATCGGGATCCAGCCCAGCATCGACGCACTTATGGAAACGATCAGCCGTGAGCTCGAGGGCGGATACCAGCGCGTGAAGCTCAAGATCAAGCCGGGTCTTGAAGTGCAGATCGCCGAAGCGACGCGACGCACGTTCCCCGATCTCGCGTTCATGCTGGACGCGAACTCGGCGTACACGCTGGCCGACGTCGCGCTCTTCAAGCGCATCGATCCGATGCGGCCGACGATGATCGAGCAGCCCCTTGCGCACGACGACCTCGTCGATCACGCCGTGCTGCAGAAGCAGATCGCGACGCCGGTGTGCCTGGATGAGTCGATCCATTCAGCCGAGGACGCGCGCAAGGCGATCGAGATCGGCGCGACGAAGGTCATCAACATCAAGGCCGGCCGGGTCGGCGGGCTCGCGTCGGCGAAGGCCATCCACGACGTCTGCGCCGCGCACGACATCCCGGTCTGGTGCGGCGGCATGCTCGAGATGGGCATCGGCCGCGCCCACAACGTGCATCTGGCGTCGCTACCGAACTTCCGCCTGCCTGGCGATGTCTCGGCTTCGGCGCGCTACTTCGACACGGAGATCATCGGCGAGCCCTTCGCCGTCGAGCCCGACGGCACCATGAAGGTCCCGACGAAGCCAGGCATCGGCGTGACGGTCCTCGAGGACGTGATCAGGAAGCTCGCGCTCCAGAAGAAGGAGCTGCGTCCGGCGTAGCCGGCCACACGACGACCTCGTCGATCACCGTGCCGAACGCGTCAACGAGTCGCACGTAGTCGCCCTTCTGCCAGAAGATTCGGGCGGCCGCCGCGGGTCCGGCGGCGTAGACGTGAATTCGTCCTGGGGCCACGTCGTCGGGCAACGCGTGCGAGGCCGCGCGCACGCGCGAGCCGGAGTGGATCCGATAGATCTCTCCCGCGCGCACGAAAGTCGGCGAGCCCCAGGTGTAGATCCACTCCCACTCGACGGGCTTCGCCATCTCCGCGCGCCACAGTCCACGCAGGTGCTGAAGACGCCAGTTCGCCATGTCGCTCGATACGTCGACGATGATCTCGACCCACTCTCCGTTCGCATTGTCCAGCTCCGTCCCAGCGGGCGCGGGCCGGATGGTGAGGATGTGCGCTTTGTTCGTCTCGACGGGGCGGAAGTCGGCCACGTATGCACAATACCGGCGTGACTTCGCACGTGCGCGCGCTCATCGCCGAGGGCGCGGGCACGTTCATGTTCTTCTTCATCGGTGCGGGTGCGATCGTCGCGACGACGGGCAGCGATCTGGTCGCAATCGCCTTCGCTCATGGGCTCGCCCTCGCAGTCGCGGTCTCTTCGTTCGGCGCGCTCTCAGGCGGGCACTTCAATCCGGCGGTCACTCTCGGTCTCGCAGTCGCGGGGAAGCATCTTTGGTCGCGAGTGCCGACGTACTGGATCGCACAGCTGATCGGGGCGCTCGCCGCTGGGCTCGCAGTGCGGTACTCCTTCGACTTCGCGCCGACGGCGCTCGATCGAACGCACCTCGGCACGCCTGGACTTGGCGCTGGCGTGACCGACGTCACCGCCATCGTGGTCGAGGCCCTGCTCACCGTCTTCCTGCTCTGGGCCGTCTTCGGCACCGCCGTTTCGCCTCGCGCGCCGCGGATCGCGGGTTTCGGAATCGGCCTTATGGTCGCGGCCGACATCCTGGTGGGCGGCGGCATCACCGGCGCGGCGATGAACCCGGCGCGATGGTTCGGACCCGCGGTCGTCGCCGGCTTCTACGACCACTGGTTCGTGTACTGGATCGGGCCGCTCGTCGGTGCGGCGATCGCCGGGCTTTCCTACCGGTACGTTTTCGCCCCGCCGGAAGACCGCGTGCCCGCGACACCGATCACGCCGCGGGCCTGAACCCCTACAAGCTCGCCCCGAGCGCTATCAGGATCGCGGCATTTTCCGGCGCGAGTGCTTTGCCGGTTTGCGCGTTCACCGCGTTGGCGAACGCCTTGAGGATGTTGTGCTCGGTCGTGGTTTCGCCTCTTGCACGAGCGGCGGCGGCTTCCGTGAGCTTGGCGCAGAGCGCACCGGCGATCGCGTCCTTGGTCGCATACGCGCGTGTCAGCGAGCAGAGGCTTGCCTCGGTCACGCCGACCGTGAAGGTGACGGTCCGCTTTGCCTTGTTCCCCGCCCGGTCCGTCGCCGATGCGCTCAAGGTGTGTGGGCCCAGGCCGAAAGCCAGCGCGGGTCCGAACGCACTGGGGCAGCCACCCGGAACCGATGGGTCGATTCCCGACAGGGCCTCGCTCGCGACGCAGGTGATGCTCACGGTCTGATCGACCGAGTAGCTGAGATCGCCGGTAAAGGTGATCGCAGGCGAAGTGAGATCGATGCTGATGCCTCCAACGACGACCATGGTGGTGTTCCCGGCCGGATCGACCGCCGTCCCGCTCGCGGTCTGGGCCGCGCCTTCGGTCGCGATCGTGACATCAGCCGGGCAGGTCACGCTTCCCGAATTGTCCGCGCAGGTGAAGTGGACGGTCACCGGAGACCGGTACCAGCCGTTCGCGTTCGGGCTCGTCGTCGCTGCGCCGCTGATCGTCGGCGCCACGTTGTCGGTGAGCATGACGAATGTGACCGAAGGGTCGTGGTCGCTCGCCTGATCCGCGGAAGGGTCGTGGTCGCTCGCCTGATCCGCG
>VBDQ01000033.1:63900-67448 GCA_005889075.1 Chloroflexota bacterium | reverse complement strand
AAGACGGCTGCCGCAGCGACGAGAACGAGATCAAGTACCAGCAGGAGGAATGCGCTCAAATGACGTTGTGCTCCGGCACGAGCTGACCCTCCCGGAATCGTGACGCTCGAAGCGCGCTGATGTCGAACGACGTCCGTCCGTCCGCGATCAGGTCCGCGATGAGCGCTCCGGTCACGGGCGCATGCATGATCCCGTGTCCTGAGAATCCGGCCGCGCAGATAAATCCGTCGACTCCGTCGACCGGTCCGAGGATCGGATGCTTGTCGGGAGTGTCCTCGTAGAGGCCAGCCCAGCCCGTCTTGATCGAGGTCCGCTCGAGGATCGGGAAGCGCGCGAGGGCACGCTCGACCACCGTGGGCATGAAGTCCCAGTTCACGCTGTCGTCGAACGCGGGCTTCTCGTTCGGATCGGCCATGCCCAGGAGCACGCCACCAGATTCGCGGTGCGCATAGAGTCCCGTCGCGAACTCGATCGTCAGCGGAAACTCGCGGTCGAGACCGGGGACGATTTCGGTCACGAAGATGTGCCGCCGCAGGGGCTGGATCGGAAGGTCGATGTCGGCGAGCTTCGCGACCTCGGCCGCCCACGGGCCGGCCGCATCGACGACGGCCGGTGCCGCGATCTCGTCATCCCCCGCGCGGACCCCCACGACACGGGACTTCTCGCACATCACCTTCGTGACCGCGGTGTGCTCGACGAACTGCACACCGCCTTCGCGTGCCCGCGCGACGTATCCCGCGAGCATGCTCGACGGATCCGCGTATCCGTCCTTTGCGCAGAACGTCGCGAAACGAACATCGTCCGTGCGTGCCGAAGGAAAGAGCTCATGCGCACCCGCAGCATCGATGCGTCGAGCCGGTACGTCGAGTCGCTTCCAGAGCTCGAGCGAGCGCTCGAACGGACCGACGTCTTGCTCATCGGTGATAAGGAAGAGGTAGCCCACCTGGTGGAAATGTGGGTCCGCGCCGATCTCTTCCGCGAACCGCTCGATCCGCGGTAGCGCGTGCTGCGAGAGCCGGACGTTGATCTCGCTCGAGAACTGAAGACGGATCCCGCCTGCGTTCTTTCCCGTCGAACCGGCGCCGAGACGGTCCCGCTCCACGACGATCACGTCGCGCATGCCCTTGCGCGTCAGGTGATAGGCGATCGATGCGCCGACGATTCCACCACCGACGATGACGACATCCGCGGTACGACGCATCGAGGCGATGGTACGAACCTTGTCGTCGGACTGCTGCTGCGCAGTCTTATAATTGACGTCTAGGCCGACGTATCCGAATTGGTACAGGAGCATGCTTCAGGAGCATGTGTCGAAAGACATGAGGGTTCGACTCCCTCCGTCGGCACTGAGGGTCCTCCGGATGTAGTCATCCCAAATCTCCCACTTTCTGATGAGTCGCGGGACGTCTGGGTTGGGGTAGAAAGCCGTGAGTAACCGGATTGTGGCGGCCTTGCCATATTTGAGTTTGTACATGTCGTGCCTGCCCTCCCTCTGCGATGTTTCGACGTAGCCACGCGTATCTGAGATCGGCCTGAGTCGCTCGCGGAGCCAGTCAATGTGCGGTCTGCTCGCCGAAAGAAAGGACACCCCTAGCCGCTCATAGCGATAGTCGGGATAGGTCTTTCGTGTAGGCGCATGAACGAAATTGGCGATGCTGCCGTCCCCGTCCATCAGTCCGCGGGCAAGCGGCAAAAGGAACTGATCCGGAACAGGGATCGCACCAAGAGTGAGACTCTTCCGCGGAGTCAGTCCGACAGAAAGAAACCACCGATACAGCCTTGAATCGTGGAACTGGGTCACATACACGACTCCGCCGGTCCGAGTCTTCACGATCCTGATTCGGTTGAGTCGACCTAGAAGGCGGAGGTACGTTTCGACGAGCTGCCGATCCTCCGACTTGAAGTTCACGACTCGACGACCGGTGATCAGACAGCCGTCCGTAGCCGTTAGCCCGACGATGTAGGCCATCGAGTCCGACCATTCGAGCGGCAGGGTGGTCCTACCAGCTAGCCGCCAGTTGCATTCTCCGAAGGGCTTTCGCCGCTGGTACGCCATCCCGCGATGGGCCGCCGCGGCCCTCGCAACGCGCGGATCGGTCGCAGCCGTCAGGCCCTTGGCCCATCCCTTTCCCACGCGTGCATCTACGCACGACGCGCGTGTGATGGGAAGACCCATAAATGTTTCAGGGCTGTCGTCATTTTTGACGACAAGCCTTATCGCTTCGGCTGCGTCCTGACATACCAGTCCTCGACGTTCCAGAACCGCTCGCGCGGGTCGGTGAGCGGTGCGATGCGGAGACCCTGCACCGTGCGGCTCTGCGCGTAGAGGTAATCGCTGAAATAGAGGTACACGACAGGGACCTCGTTCGCGATGATCTGGAACACCGGGGCATAGAGCTCACGCCGTGCCGCTTCGTCGAACGTACGCCGTGCGGCCTCGAGGTTCCGATCGATCGGCAGCGTGCTGAACCCGGAGAAGTTGTGACCCGGGTCGTTCACCTCCGTCGAATGGAAGAACGAATAGGGGTCCGGGTCGCCCGCCACGGCGATCTCCACGAGCAGCGCATCGAAATTGCGCTGGCGCGCGGCGCTGTCGACGAGCTCGCCGAATGGCATCGTCTTGACGTCGACCTTCATGCCGATCGCGTTCAGGTCACTCTGGATCTGGCTCGCGGCGAGCCGGCGCGCCGGCTCGTCTGACGTGGTGATGGTGAAGGCGAGCTTCTGCCCGCCCTTGTCGCGGATCCCGTCGCCGTCGTGATCCTTCCAGTCCGCGTTGTCGAGCAGCGCCTTGGCGTCGTCGGTTGAGAACGGGTACTTGGTCACGTCCTTCACGTAGGCCCACGAGCTCGGCGGCACGAACTCGTCGGCGAGGGTCCCGCGGCCATCGGCCGCGACCTGGAGCACCTTTCCGCGATCGATCGCGGTCGCGATGGCCTGCCGCACCGCCTTCTCCCGGAACGCCGCCTTTTCCGGCCGCACATTGAGGAAGAGCGCCACGAAGTTGTCGGTCGGCAGGCTGTAGAGCACCACGTTCTTCAGTGCCCGGGCGCGCTCGGCGTCCTGGCTCGAGAGCCCTGCGACACCGTCGATCTCACCGCGCGCGAGAGCGAAGAGGGCCTCCGTTGGACTCGGATAGAACCGCAGCACGACCTTGTCCAGGTAAGGCCGCGTCCGGGCCGGACGCGTTCGATAGAAGGTTTCGCTCCGGGTCAGCGTGACTTGGCGGTTGTCGACATCGCTGACGCGGAACGGTCCGGTGCCGATGGGGTGCGTGTTGAACGGGTTTCGCGGGAGTTCCGCATACGGGACGTTGCCTAAAAGATGCGCCGGGAGCAGCGGAACGGTCGTGCTGTCCGCGAACGGCCCGTAGACGTCCGGCAGCGTGAAGCGAACCGTACGCTCGGCGACCTTCTCGACGCTCACCCCGCGGAATGCGTCGCTGTACTGGCCGACGTAGCCGCGGTCCTGCAGAAGCTTGACGGTGTAGACGACGTCATCAGCCGTCACCGGCTGGCCGTCCTGCCACGTCGCGTCGTCGCGGATGT
>VBDQ01000033.1:0-63880 GCA_005889075.1 Chloroflexota bacterium | reverse complement strand
CGTCGACATCGGTCGAGGCGATGACCGGATTGAGGAACTGCGGGACACTCGCAACACCCTCGACATACGTGCCGCCGACCGCCGGATCGCCCGGTCCGGTGCGCTGGTCGACGACGATCGCTACCACACTTGCTACGACCAAAAGGCCGAGGAGGGCGACGACGATGAACTTGTCGCGCCCGGTCATTAGCCGGTGGACGCCGCCCGCGCGCCGACCAGTGAGATCACCACGAAGACGACGATGAGAATGATGGTCAGCCTGAAGAGCGTCCGCTCGAGGCCCCTGCGGCTGCGGTATGCGGTCGACTCGCCACCGAAAGTGGAAGAGAGTCCGGTGCCGCGCGCCTGAAGCAGGATCGACGTGCCGACCGCGATCGCGATGATGATCTGGCCGATCTGAAGTGGATCCATGGGAATCTCCAGTTTAGCCGGTCAACGCGGCACGTAGACCCAGAGCGCGCCCGTGTGTCGGTCGAGCCGATAGCCGTCGAGGACCGCCTTCACGAGCGCGCTCGCCCAGCGCTGTCTCTCATACGCGGGAGCGGCATCCAGGCGGGCGAGGTCGGTCTCACTCACGATCGTCTGAAAGCGATGGGCGCTCACCGCGTCGATCAGTCGGCCGCCTTCGTCGAATGACCCGCCGCGGTCATAGAGGCGCGACCAGAGAAAGAGATCGTCCACGATCGGCTCTATCCCGCTGGCGACGAGCAGGCCAGAGTCCTCGACGAGCGCCGGCTTCGCGAGCGCGCTGGCGGCCGCGAGCCTCGCCGGATCCGCCCAGGCTCCGGTCCCGGGCGGGCGGCCCGGCAGGAAGCCGAAGGGATCGAAGAGCGCGATGACGACGACGAGCTCGGCCGCGAGCGCGATCGGAAGCGCTCCGCTCGCGCGGACGTGCGGGCCGACCGCGGCGAGCACAAGAAAGCTCGCGGTCGCAAGATCCAGGATGTAGTTGATGGTGGCCCCCTCGCGGCCGCCCAACGCGACGACTGCGAGCGCGGCGACGACATACGCCGCGCGGATCGGCGAGAGTCCCTTCCGCACCAGAGCGACCGAGAAGAGCGGAACGCCGACGACGAGGATCGCGACGACCGCGAGAAGCACGGCTTGATCGACGTGGAACGTCAGGGCGTTCCAATCGATGACGTGCATGAACACGCTTCCGTCCGCGCCGACGGTGAGAAGGCTCGTTGCGATCGCCGCGAGAGCGAAACCGCCGATATAGACCGCGAGGGCGCGGAGCTCGCGCGCGAGCAGGAGCACGACCACGAATGCCGCGGCTGGAAAGAGCTCGGTCGGCTTCGCCGCGGCCGCGACCGGCAGCGTCGCGATCCACGACAGCGCCAGGCCCGATGCGACCAGCGGTCCGGCCGCTCGAGCCCGCAAGGCGATCGCCGCCGCGATCGCGAGCGTCGCGACGCCACTCGCGATCCGGCCGGCGATGAACGGATCTCCGAGTCCGGCGATGTGGAAATAGAGCGGCGGGTAATTGGCGGCGGTGAAGATCGGCGAGACGTCGCCGTAGCGCGCGCCCGCGACGTACTCGGCGCCCTGGCGGGCAAGCAGCGCCGCGTGCGCGACCGCTCCCTCGCCGTAGAGCACCGGCCCGTCGAGTGTGATCGCCCAGATCCAGCGCATGACGGCCGCGGCGGCGATCGCACCGGAAACGAGGACGAGGACCCACCACGGGATCGCCGCGCGCGAGCGCATCACCGCGAGCGGGGTTCGAGAAGCGACCGTCCGGTCATGCGCTCCGGCACGGGCAGCCCCAACAGTGTCAGGAGGGTCGGCGCGACATCGGCGAGGGCTCCGTCGCGAACGATGAACCGATCGGCATCCTTCGCAATGAAGATCACCGGGACGACGTTCATGCTGTGCTGGGTGTTTGGCGTGCCGTCGGGGAACGCGATCTCCTCGGCGTTGCCGTGATCGGCGGTGAGGAGCACGCATCCGCCGGCGACGAGCGTCGCGTCGACGATCTCGCCAACGGCGCGGTCCGTCGCCTCCATCGCCGCGAGCGTCGCCGTGAAGTCGCCGGTATGGCCGACCATGTCTGGGTTCGCGAGATTCACGATCGCGAAGTCGTACTTGCCGCTTCTTACAGCGCGGGCAAGCGCCGCCGCGACGCCGGGCGCGCTCATCTCCGGCTTGAGGTCGTAGGTCGCCACCTTTTGCGAGGGCACGAGCTCGCGGTCCTCACCGGCGAATCGCTCCTCGCGACCGCCGTTGAAGAAATAGGTGACGTGCGCGTACTTCTCCGTCTCGGCGGTATGGAACTGCATGAGTCCATCGTCGGCGAGGATCTGCGCCATCGGCACGACCTCTTGCGGCGGGAACGCGACGAGGACGTTCGGCAGGCCCACCTTGTACTCGGTCATCGTCACGAAGGTGAGGTCGCGGGGCACGCGGCCGCGGGCGAAGCCAGCGAAATCCGGCTGCATGAACGCCCAGGTCAGCTGCCGGGCGCGGTCCGGGCGAAAGTTGAAGAAGATCACCGCGTCGCGATCCCGCACTGGAGCTCCCGCGCCGACGACGTGCGGCTCGAGCAGCTCGTCGCGACACTCGGGGCTCGCGTAGCACGCGCGGACCGCGTCCTCGGCGCGCTCGACCCGTGGACCATCGGCATCGGCGATCCCCCGGTACGAGCGTTCGGTGCGCTCCCAACGCTTGTCGCGGTCCATCGCGTAGTAGCGCCCGTGGATCGTCGCGATCGGGCGCGGGACCTTGGGCAAGAGCTCGAGGGCACTGCGAGGAGGCATGTCGCGCCCGTCGAGGAACGCGTGAACGACGACGTTCGCGACGTCCTCGCGCCGCGCCAGATCGGCAAGCGCCTGGATGTGCTTGAGATCGGCGTGAACGCCGCCGGTCGACACCAGGCCCATCAAATGGAGCGTGGCGCGGCCCCGCGCGGCCGCGCACGCGGCGCGTAGCGCGCCGTTCCTGAAAAAGGAGCCGTCGTCGATCGCGTCGTTGATGCGCACGAGTTCCTGTTGCTGAACGTAGCCGGCGCCCATGGTGAAATGCCCGACCTCGCTGTTCCCCATGACTCCATCGGGAAGACCAACATCGCGGCCGCTCGCCCGAAGCGTGGCGTGCGGGTACTGCTCGGCAAGGCGGCGCAGATTAGGCGTCGGGGCGCGCGTTACGGCGTTGGTCGGCGAGTCCGGCGCGATTCCCCACCCATCGAGCACGCAAAGAACGACCGGACGATAAGGCGCGGAGCGGATCACGCGAAAGCGTCGACGATCCTGGCGAACTCGTCCGCCTTCAGCGACGCGCCACCGACCAGCGCGCCATCAATGCCATCGGCGTTGGCGAACTCGCGCGCGCCGGCTCCGCTTACGCTCCCGCCGTAGAGGATGCCGATCGTGTCGCCGGCAATGCCCTCGTCGCGCAAGACGTTCCGGATCTTCGCCGCGGCACGCGTCGCATGAGCACCGGTCGCGGGCCGGCCGGTGCCGATCGCCCAGATCGGCTCGTACGCGAGCACCAGGACTTCGCCCAGGCTCTCGACCGGTCGAGCGGCCTTCACCGGTCGGATCACCGCGCGGATCTGGCGGTCGAGGACGTCCTCGGTCTCGCCGGCGGCGAACTCGTTTTCCGACTCGCCGACGCAAAGCACGACACGGAGATCCGCTGACAGCGCGCGCACGGCCTTCTTCGCGACGCGGCGATCGTCGTCACCCTGATCGCGACGAACCTCGGAGTGGCCAACGATCGAACCGACGGCGACACCGCGGAGCATCGCGGCCGACGTTTGCCCCGTGAACGCCCCTCGCTCCTCCCAGTGGAGGTCCTGCGCGTAGACCGCGACGGCGCTGCCCGCGAGCGCCTTCGCGACGGCCGGCAGGGCCACCATCGGAGGCGCGACGCCCAACGCGACGTTGGGGTGGGCCCGCGCGGCCACCGCCTCCGCGAGCGCGACCGCGTCGGCGATCGTCGCCGGGTTCATCTTCCAGTTCCCGACCACCAGGCGCTCGCGCATCAGGTGCGCACCTCGGGTCGATCGACATCGCGATGCTCGACCTCGATCTCGCCCGGCCAGAACTCGCGGACCGCTTTGGTGACCTCGTCCGCGATGACGACGGAGCGGTGACGGCCGCCGGTGCAGCCGAAGGCGATCCCGAGCCGCGCCTTCTTCTCGGTCTCATAGCGAGGGAGAGCGAAGCGCAGGAACGGCACGACATGCCGCAGGAACTCTTCGGTCGCGGGATGCTGCAGCACGTAGCGGCGCACTCGCTCGTCGCTGCCATCGAGATCGCTGAGCTCCGGCACATAAAAAGGGTTGTCCATGAACCGCACGTCGAAGACGAGGTCGGCGGCAGGTGGAAGGCCGTACTTGTAGCCGAAGCTCGTGACGTGCACGAGCATCGCGCTCTTTCCCGTGCCGTAGAGCGAGTGGAGCGTGTCGCGGAGATCCTTCACCGTCAGGTGTGTGGTGTCGATCACCTTGTCGGCGCGCTCGCGGAGCTGGACCAGAAGCCGGCGCTCCTCGTCGATCGACGGCTGCACCCCGCCCGGGGCATCGACCGGATGGCGATGCCGGGTCTCGCTGTAGCGACGGAGCAGGACGTCATCTGAGGCGTCGAAGAAGAGAAGGTGGATCGGAGTGCCCGCCTGCTCCAGCGCATCGAGCTCCTTCTTCGCGTCGGCGAAGAGCGGACCGCTGCGGGCGTCGATCACGAGCGCGACCTTCTGCTTGCCGCCCTTGCGCGAGACGTCGAGCGCGCTCGCCATGAGCGCGGGCGGAAGGTTGTCGAGGGTGTAGTAGCCAAGGTCCTCGAGGACCTTCACCGCCTGCGACTTGCCCGAGCCGGAGAGACCTGTGACGACGACGAAGTCCGGCTGACCAGCCCCCGTCAGTCGGGCAGGATCCACGAGAGCACGAGGCCGACGATCGCCATCACGATCGCGCCGAGGAATGCGGCGATGATCCCCGACACCTGGAACCCGAGGAAAGGGATCGCCGCGACGAGCAGCAGCATCACCGCGCTGATGACGAAGTGGAAAAGCCCGAGCGTCAGGCAGGTGATCGGTGCGGAGACGAGCTCGATGATCGGCCGGACGAACGCGTTGACGATGCCGAGCACGAGCCCGGTCCCGAGGAGCGAGATCCACTGGTTGTAGTCGCCGAAGCCGTAGTCGACGTGACCGTACGTGATGGAGGAAGGTCCCAGCGAGTTGTTCACCACGTACGCGGCCACGAAGATGGCGATCGCATTGATCAGGGCGCGCCAGATGATCCGCACCGGCGGAAGGCTACTAGAGAGCGCTCAGTACTGCGCGAGCATCCCGCGGCGGCGCATCAAGAGCTCCGCCTTCGCGAACGCGTACCGGCCGAGCGGAAAGAGCAGCGCGGTCAAGAGGACGAGCACCGCGTACTCGAGACGCATGTCGAACAGAGGCCGTGAGCCGAGAGCCTGCGCGCGAAGGATGTCGACCGCGTAGGTGGTCGGCAGGATCAGGGCGACGGGCTGCAGGATCCCTGGAAGCAGCGTGATCGGGAACGACACGCCGGTGATCGTCCCGAACGCGAAGTTCGCGGTATCGATGAAGAAGTTCGCCTCGCGGATCAGGAGCACGATCGCGGCGAGCATGTATGCGACACCGACCATCGCGCCCATCGCGAGGATCACGGCCGGCAGCGCGAAGATCATCTCCGCGCGGAGGCGCAGGCCGAGGAACACGATCCCGAAGGCAAACAACACGAGCTGCATGGCCACGAAGATGGTCAGCCCGCCGAGAGCCCGCCCGATGATGAACGTGGCGTGGCTCGTCGGGGTGAGCCACGAAGGCTCGAGCGTCCCCATGTCCATCTCGTTTCGGATCGACATCGCCATGCCCCAGAACGCCGTCGAGATGATCGCCCCGATGATCCCGCCGAAGAAAATGAACCCCGCGAGGTCGTCCGTGCCAAGCGTCGTGGCGAGCCCGCTGGCATGGCCGTTCACCGCGAACGCGCTGCCGAACAGGAACGCGGGAATGATGAACTGGTAGAGCGGCGTGAACACGTACGAAGCGACCGCGATCCGATAGCGCAGTAACGAGCGGAGGTCCTTGCGCGCGATCGCGATTGCCGCACGAAGCTCGTCCACTAGAACCGCCCCAACATGCCGCTCCGCCGTGCGCTCGCCTCGAGATAGCGGAACACGAGCACGGCGAGCATCGCGGTGACGGCGGCGATGAGCACGACGGTAAGAAGGTTCGGCCACAGCTCGCCGAGGCCCGCGCCGCGAAGGAGCACTCGCCTGATGTCGTCCACGATGTAGGTCGGCGGCAGGATCCAGGCGCCGACCTGCGCCCAGATCGGGAGCATCGCGACGGGGAACGTGATCCCGCAGGCGAGCACGAAGACGCCTCGGACGAGCTGCACGATCGGACCGATCTCGCCAAAGCGAAGGACCGCCGCCGAGAAGAGCGAGCCGATCGCGTAGAGGGCTGGGACGCCGAGGACGACGATGACCGCTGCCCGGAGGATCGCGGCGACCGGCGGCACGATGCCGAAGAAGAGCCACAGCGCTCCGCCCATGACCAGAAAGCTCAGCGACATCGGGATCAGCACCGTCACGCCAGGCGCGAAGAGCGGGACGATCCGCGATGCCGGCGTCAGGAAGACGGCCTCGAGCGTCCCGCGGACTTGCTCCTGCCGAAGGATCGTCCCCGGACCCCAGAGGAGCGACGAGAGCCACATGTACATCGCGTAGCCCACGAAGACGAAGACCGTCACGTTCTCGCTGCCGGCGCGAGCGGCGAATGCCGCGAGGGCGCCGGGGTCGTTGCCGGAGTACGCGCGCCCCATGAGCACCCACGCCGAGGGCAGCAGGACCGGCCAGAACAGCAGGCCGAGGAAGTACGTCGGGTAGCGGCGCTGCTGTCGCAGGTGGGTGCGCGCGGCGGCAATGAATGCGCGGGCATCGGCCGCGATGCGCGTCATTCGCGGAGCTGTCGGCCGGTGAGGGCGAGGAACACGTCCTCGAGCGTGACCGGCACGACTTCGACGTGGCGGATAGTCGCGCCGTTCGAGCGGGCCGCGTCGAACGCCGCCGGAACGAAGTCGCGCGCGGATGCGCAGTGCGCCGTCACGCTCAGCGTCCCGTTGCGGCGCTCGCTCCGCGCGAGCGTGGCGCTGCGGCCGAGGCGGTCAAGCATCGGCGCGTCGTCGCCGACAACGCCGATCTCCAGGTGCACGACCTCTTCCGCGCGGATCGTGCGCTTCAGCGCAGCCGGCGTGTCGAGCGCGACGATCCGGCCGTGGTCGATGATCGCTACGCGGTCGCAGAGCTGATCGGCTTCCTCCATGTAGTGCGTCGTCAGCAGGACGGTGCGGCCTTGCGCGCGCAGCTCGCGGACGCGGTCGCGCAGGTCGCGCGATGCCTGCGGATCCAGGCCGACCGTGGGCTCGTCCAGGATGATGAGCGGCGGGTCCGGAAGAAGGGCCCGTGCGAGCGCGAGCCGTTGCCGCATGCCGGTCGAGTAGCGCTCGACATAATCCTCGGCGCGATCGGTGAGCTTCACAGCAGTCAGAACCCCGGCGATCCGCTGGTCAGTCTCGGTGGGCGGCACGTGATAGAGGGCGGCGAAGTACTCGAGGTTCTCCCGCGCAGTGAGCTTCCAGTACAGGCTGCGCTCGCCAGATAGCATCGCGCCGAGCCGCGCGCGTACCTCGCGCGGCCGCTCGAGCGGGTCGATACCAAGGACGCGGATCGTTCCGCTCGTCGGGATGAGCAGCGTCGCGAGCATCTTCATGGTGGTGGTCTTGCCGGCGCCGTTCGGCCCCAGGAGGCCGAAGATCTCGCCGCTCTCGACGCGAAGATCAATGCCGTCTACGGCACGGAAGCGCTCGCGGCGGTCGGGCTCGCGCCGGAGGCGCTGCCAGATCGTGCGCCGTCCCTTCTCGAAGACCTTGACGAGGTTTTTCGTCTCGACGGCGGGCGCCGTCATTCCACGAAGATCTCTACCCGGTCCTCATCGTCGGCGATATCGACGACCTTGCCGGGAAAGTCGATGTTCCGGAGCAGCTCGTCGAGGTCGATGCCGAATTTCCCGAGATGCCCGCGCACGAGTCCACTCGACGCGAGCTTCATCTTGCCGATCCGCGCAATGGCGAGAGGAATCGCGACGTTCACCTTCTGCTCGCCATCTTCGGTGACGCGAATCCGCAGGATCCGGCCGCGGCCACCGGGGCCGGGCGGCGGTGGAGGCACGCCCGGCGGCGAGCCCGGATGCCGGCGCGGGCCCTCGTCGATGTCGCCCAGCGCGCGCAGCAACCGGTACGCCTGCTCCGTGTCGATCTTCCCGTCGGCGAGCAGCTTCAGGATCTGCTTGCCCTCTTCGCTTGGCACGCTCGATCAGCTCCGACGGGTCTCGTCGAGCTTCGCGGCGGCCTCGTCGACGCCCAGTTCGCCTCGGGCGACACGCTCCAGTAGATCGCGCACGCGAGCGGTGACCGGCGGCGCCATCGGTTCGGTCCGCTCGAGGTCCTCGGCTGCGGCTGGCTCGGACTCGGCGGTGCTCTCCCGCTCCACGGAGGCGGCGGGCTCGGCCGCGACGGAGGAGGACGCTTCCTTGATGGTCAGATCGCCGCTCACGGTCTTGACGTGCAGGCGCCCGCGTCCGTCGCCGAGAACGACGGTCCGGTCCTTGCGCCCCTCGCGGATGATCCGCGCGGGCGCGTCGCACTCGAGGTCGCCGCTCGCGGTGTGGAAGTCGCAGGTGCAGGACGATCCGATCAGGCCGACCTCGACGTCGCCGCTGATGGTCTTGAGGCGGTTCTCGCGGGGGCTCGCGCCGGGCTCCATGTCGATCGAGATGTCGCCGCTCACGGTGTGCAGCTCGACGCCGCGGACCCGTCCGTGCACGTCCACATCGCCACTCACCGAGCTGCCCTCGAGCATCCCGACGTAATCGCTGCACTGGACGTCGCCGCTGACGCTCTTGATCCGCATCGGTCCCTGGAGATCGGCGATGTTGACATCTCCGGAGACGCTCTCGACCCGCGCCGGGCCGCGCGTCCCCTGGACATCGAGATCGCCGCTCACCGTCTGCGCGTCGACTGCGCACTCGCGCGGGACCGTGATCTCGAAGTCCACGCGGAAGCGCTTTCCCCGGAAAAGGTCGAGCCAGCTTCGTTCCTGCTCGTAGAGGTGTGGTTCGACGTAGATGTCGTTCCCGCGCTGCTCGATCCGAAGCTCGACGTTCTCGAGCAACCGTTTCGCCCGATCGGGGCTGCCCCCGCGCACGCGCTTCCGAGCGAGCACGCGAACCTGCCCCACGTCGCCGACACGGATCGCCGTCTCCCCCGAGACGTTGCGCACGCGCAATCGGGGCATGCCGTCGACGGTGAAGACCTTCTCGACCGTGTCGTCATACGTCTCCCCGTCGGTGTCCTCATCCATCCCGACGAACGCCGAGCTGATCGAGCGCGCGATCTCATCCGGATCGACGTCCACGTCCACCGAGAATCCACGTTTGCCGAAGCGCATCTGGTGACGCTCCTGGTGGCGCTCCCGGCGCTCCTCGCGCCGTTGCTCCCGGTCGCGCTCGCGATCGCCACGTTCGCGTTCTCGCTCGGCATCGCGTTGCGCGCGCTCTCGGTCCCGCTCCGCCTCGCGCAGCGCGCGTTCGCGCTCGCGCTCTGCCTCGCGACGAGCCTCTTCGTCGCGTCCACGCTGGTCCTCGATCGGATCGAAGCTCATGAGGCTGGCTCCCGCTCGAGGAGCGACGCCGCATCATCGGGTGCGATCCGGCCTTCCGCGAGCTCGCGCAGTATCTCCTTGCGGCGCTCGGCCTCGCGATCGGGCTCGGCCTGCGACGGGAATCCAAGCGCGCGGATCACCGCGTCGAGTCGGGAACGGACCGTCGGGTAGCTGATCCCGAGCTCTCGCTCGACGTCCTTGAAGTTCCCGCGCGCCTTGATAAAGGTCTCGAGGAATTCAAGCTGCTCGTTGGCTAGCTGGTGAAAGCGACCAAGGGCGAACGAGCCCTCGAGACGCGTCCCGCAGGACAGGCACTCGAGGCGCGCCACGGTGAGCGCTTCGGCGCATATCGGGCACCGCGCGATCACCGGATTTGGCATCCCACCGAAGATGCGCGCCTGGCTCATCGATTGTCAAGCGCTCCTCACCGATATGTAGCTGAGTTTGCGAAACGGTGAGGTCGGTCTAGGTTTCGATCGCCTGCTTGATGCGCTCCGCGAGGGCGGAGCCGACACCGGACACCGCGGCAAGGTCGGCGACCGGTGCCTCGCGCATCGCCCGGACGCTTCCAAAACGCCGCAATAGAGCTCGCTTCCGTGCCGGTCCGACGCCGTCGACGTCGTCGAGCACGCTCCGCGTGGCGCGCTTCCCGCGCACCTTCTGGTGGTAGGTGACCGCGAAGCGATGGGCCTCGTCGCGGATGCGCTGAACCAGGTAGAGACCCTGCGAAGTCCGCGGAAGCACGATCGGGTCCGCGCGGCTCGGGACAAAGAGCTCTTCGCGCTCCTTCGCGAGCGCCGCCATCGGGATCTGCAGCAGACCCGCGTCGGACAGCGCGGCCTGTCCGGCCGAGAGCTGTCCCTTGCCGCCATCGAGGATCACGAGATCGGGAATAGGCCACGCAGCCTCTGACTGGGGCTCGCTCGGCGCCGGCGCAGCCGGGGCCGAGCGGACGAAGGAACGCGCAAATCGTCTCTTCAATGTTTCGCGCATGTTGGTGAAATCGTCGTTGCGATCGGTGATGCGTGCGCGGAAGCGCCGGTACGCGTGCTTTGCGGGCCGGCCGTCTTCGAACACGACCATCGAGCTCACGACGCTCGTGCCCTGCACGTGGCTCACGTCGTAGCACTCGATGCGCTTGGGCGGCGCCTCGAGGCCGAGCCCCTCGGCAAGCTCGCGCAGGGCGGTCTCGGTCTTGCCGCGGTCCGCGAGCCAGCGGACGCGCTCCTGCTCGAGGGCGTCCTTCGCGTTGCGCTCCGCAAGCTCGGCGAGATGTCGCTTCTTGCCGCGCTGGGGAACCAGGATGTGCACCGGGCCTTGCCGGCGCTCTGTCGCGAACGCGACGAACGCGGCCTCGTCGGGGACAGCGGCCGGTATGACGATCTCTGGCGGGACCGCTGCCGCGATCGCGTAGTGCTGCTTGAGGAACGAAGCGAGGACCTCAGGCACGCCCGCGCCCTCGGACCCTTCGAGGGCGAAGTGATCGCGGCTCACGATCGTGCCGTCGCGGACGCGAAAGACCTGCACGACCGCATCCCCTTCATCGACCGCGGCGGCGAGGACGTCGAAGTCGTCGCCCTTGTACGCATGTACCTCCTGTCGGTCGAGCGTCCGCTCGATGGCCACCAGGCGATCGCGCAGGCTCGCGGCGCGTTCGTACGCGAGCGCATCGGATGCTTGCTGCATCTCCTTCCGCGTGTCGCGGGCGAGGTGTTCGTAGCGGCCTTCGAGGAAGAGGACGCTCTTTTCTACCGTCGTGCGGTACTCGTCGCGCGTCGTGTTCCCTACGCACGGCGCGGTGCACCGTTTGAGGTGGAAAAGGAGGCAGGGGCGCCCGCCGGGAAGCGCCGAAGGCGGCACGGTGCGCCCGCGACCGTCCTCGCCGGCGAGGATCGTCAGCTTGCACGTGCGATACGGAAAAAGCTTCTGAAGCAGGTCGAGCGATTGGTCGACCGACTTGGCGTTCGCGAAGGGTCCGAAGTAGCGCGCCGTGCGATCGCCGAGCGCCCGGGTGCGGAGGACCCGTGGAAAGTCCTCGTCAAGCGTCACCTTCACGTATGGATACGACTTGTCGTCTTTGAGCCGGATGTTGTAACGGGGATGGTGCTGCTTGATGAGGTTTGCCTCGAGCAGAAACGCCTCGGAGACGCTGTCGGTCAGCACATACTCCAGGCGCTCCGCGCGCTCGACCATGCGGACGTGGCGAACGTCGAGGCTTGGCCCGAAATAGGCGCGGACCCGGTCACGCAGAAGGTCCGCTTTTCCGACATAGAGGACCCGCCCCTTGGCGTCTTTGAATAGGTAGACGCCAGGATTCGCTGGAAACGACGCCGCCTGGTCCTCGAGTGCGGCGCGTCGCGAAGAGCGGTCCATCGTTTCGAGTATCGCGAGGGCCTGCGGGCTATGCTTTCGCTACGCAGAGGAGGGCTTCCGCGCGGTGAAAGAGACGACGTCGGCGCCCAAGCGAGCCCGGCGTTCGGTGCAGTCCGTCGATCGCGCCTTGGACCTGCTCGAGGCGCTCGCGACGGCTGATGGCGAGGTCGCCATCACCGCCCTGGCCACGCGCACCGGTCTTCACGTCAGCACCGTGCATCGTCTCCTCGCGACGCTGCTCAAGCGCGGATACGTTCGCCAGAATCCCGACACCAGCCGCTACTACGCGGGGGCGAAGCTCGCGACGCTCACGGAAGGTCGATCGCGATTCGGCGAGCTGCGCCTGCGTGCCCGTCCGCTGTTACGCGCACTGACGGAGGCGACCCGCGAGACCGCGAACCTCGTGGTGCTCGACGACGTGCAGGCCGTGTACATCGAGACGATCCCCTCCCCGCAGGTTGTCCGCCTGTTCACGACTGTGGGTAATCGCACGCCGCTCCATGCGACGGGCGCCGGCAAGGCGCTCCTGGCCGCGCTTCCGCCGCCCCGCCGCGACGCGCTGCTCGAACGCGTCGAGCTTCGGGCCTATACGCCGCACACGATCGTCGATCGTGCAGCGCTGCGCCGGACGCTCGACGATATCCGCGAACGCGGGTACGCGATCGATGACGAGGAATACGACGAGGGCGTTCGCTGCGTCGCGGTCGCGGTCGTTCCCGCCCGCGGAAGCGCCGTCGGCGCGCCTATCGCGGCGCTCTCGATCTCCGCTCCGGCTAGCCGGCTTTCGCGGCAGCGCTGCGGCGAGCTGGCGCCCGCCCTGCGCCGCACCGCCGCGGACCTCGCGGAAGCTCTCCGCGACCAGGCCGGAGCGGCGTCATAGCGAAACCAGCAGCAGTCCGCGCGGGCATGCGCGGCGCGTCGCTCGTGCGCGCGCTGCACGACCTTCTCGGCCCGGCCAAGGTTCTCGGCACGCACGATGAGCTCCTGATCTATGAGTACGACGGCGCCGTCGACACGGCGACCCCCGATGCGGTCGCGCTTCCCGAGACCACGGCCGACGTCAGCGCTCTGGCGCGTTTCTGTCACGAGCACGCTGTGCCGATCGTCCCTCGCGGGGCGGGCACCGGACTCTCCGGAGGCGCGATCCCGGTCGAGGGGGGCGTCGTGGTCTCGTTCGCCCGGATGGCGCGGATCCTGGAGATCGATCCCGAGAACCTTCGTGCGGTCGTCCAGCCAGGTGTCGTCAATCTCCATCTGTCGACCGCCACCGCTCCGTATGGCCTCCACTTCGTGCCCGACCCTTCGAGTCAGAAGGCGTGCACGCTCGGCGGTAACGTCGCCGAAAACTCGGGCGGTCCGCACACGCTCGCCTACGGGGTCACGACCAATCACGTGACCGGCCTTGAGATCGTCCTCTCCGACGGGAGCGTCGTGCGACTTGGCGGCAAAGCGATCGAAGACGAGGGCTATGACCTCGTTGGAACGTTCGTCGGCTCCGAGGGGACGCTCGGGATCGTGACCGAGATCACCGTCAAGCTCACGCCGTTGCCCGAAGAGAAGCGGACCCTCATGGCCGCCTTCGCGACCATGGACGCGGCTTCGGAGACCGTCTCGTCCATCATCGCCGCCGGGATCGTCCCAAGCGCGATCGAGATGATGGATCAGCTCGCGACCGAGGCGGTCGAGGCGGCCGTCCACGCGGGCTATCCACTGGATGCCGGCGGCATCTTGCTCGTCGAAGTCGATGGCGCGCGCGACGGTCTCGACGAGCAGCTTGCGCGGATCGAGCGGATCTGCCGCTCGCATCAAGCGACGACGATCCGTCTCGCGACCACCGCGATCGAACGCGAGCGCTTGTGGGCCGGACGCAAGGGAGCCTTCGCGGCGATGGGCCGTCTGTCTCCGGACTACTACGTGCAAGACGGCGTCATTCCACGGACGCGGCTGCCCGATATCCTGCGCTTGGTCAAGGCCGCGGGGGAACGTCACGGATTGCGCGTCGCGAACGTCTTCCACGCCGGCGATGGGAATCTCCACCCGCTTTTGCTCTTCGACGCGCGTAAAGGCCCCGAGGGCCTCGAGCGCGCAAAGGAAGCTGGCCTCGAGATCCTGACGGCGTGCATAGAGGCTGGTGGCTCGCTCACCGGCGAGCACGGCGTCGGCATGGAAAAGAACTGCTACATGCCGCTCCAGTTCACCAGCGCCGACCTCGCCGCCATGCGTCGAGTGAAGGACGCCTTCGACCCCGCCGGCCTCGCCAATCCGGGCAAGATCTTCCCGACGCCGAGCCGCTGTCGCGAGTTCGCGCTCGGGGCGCGCTCGTGAGCGCGGTGGTGGTTCGTGTCCAGCCGGCGGACGCCGCGGAGTGCGCGCGCCTCCTGGCCGAAGCGAGCCGGGATCGTCATGCTGTCCGCATCGCGGGCGGCATGACGAAGGGCTACCTTGGCGATGCCCGCGAGTGCGACCTCGAGCTGCGGACGACGAGCATCTCCGGGATCATCGATCACGTTCCGGCAGACCTCACTGTCACGGTCGCGGCCGGGACGCGGGTCGCGGACCTGGTTTCGTCGCTGGCGCGCTTCGGCCAGTTCCTGCCGCTCGATCCGCCCCACGCAGACGGCGCGACGGTCGGCGGCGTCATTGCCGCGAACGCGAATGGATTCTGGCGCTCGCGCTACGGCGGGGTGCGCGACCTCTTGATCGGCACGCGCATGGCGCTAACGGACGGGACCGTCGTTCGCGCGGGCGGCCGCGTCGTCAAGAACGTCGCGGGGTATGACCTCGACAAGCTCTTCGTCGGTTCGCTCGGTACGCTCGGCGTGATCGTCGAGGCGACGTTGAAGGTCCTTCCCTCGCCGGCCGCTACCGACGGCGTCGTCGCTCGCTTCGCCGACGCGCCGCGCGCCTTCGCGGCGGCCGCCGCGCTGGTGCGCGCGGCTTCACGGCCCGCAGCGCTCGTCGTCACGCGCGGGGAGCGCGGGGGATGGCGCCTCGTGATCGCGGCTCGCGGTGACGCGCACTCGGTGAGGCGCGCGATCAGCGATGCGGAGCGCGAGAGCCTCGCGCGCGGCGGCGAGATCGCGCCGCTCACGAATGAGCTGACCGAGCTGCGAGAGCTCCCCGCGCGCGCGGTGGACGGCGCCCTCGTGCGAGTGGCGTTGCCGCTCGCGGCACAGTCCGCGTTCGCCGAGACGGGGTCTCGCGTGGGAACGTTCGCGGCACTGGTCGCCGACGCGGCGAGCGGCATCCACCGGATCCATCTCATCGGCGACGACGATGCCGTCGCTACCGACGCTGAAGCTCTGGTCCTGGCGGCCCGGGTCGTTGAGGGCAACGGTCGGGTCGAGCGGCGCGCCGAGCAGCTGCGCGCGCGCCTTGGCGCGTGGCCGGCGCGTCCGTCGGGCGAAGCGCTCATGCGGCGACTTAAGTCGGCGTTCGATCCCGCGGGCATCCTCGAGCCGGGGCGTTCGGCAGTCGCATGAAGCAATTGGGGGGCGTTGCCCCCCAAGCCCCCAGCCCGCTCCCATATCCCAACGCCGACGCGCCGTCGGAAGACCTGATCGCCCGCTGCGTGCACTGCGGCTTCTGCCTACCGACCTGCCCGACCTACGCGGTGCTCGGGGTCGAGACCGACTCACCGCGCGGACGCATCCGGCTGATGAAGACGGTGTGGGAGGGCCGCGTCGGCGCGGACTCGGCCGGATTCGACAAGCACATTTCGCAGTGCGTCGACTGCCGCGCGTGCGAGACGGCGTGCCCCTCGGGCGTCGAGTACGGCAAGCTGGTCGAGGCCGCGCGTTCGCAGATCCTGATGGCGCGCCCGCGATCGGCGGTCGAGCGGTTCGTGCGAGCGGTCGCGTTCGATTGGCTCATCCCGCATCGGAGGACGCTGGCGGGGTTCGCGATGCTTTCCAGCCTGGCGAAGCGGCTACACGTCGCGAAGCTCCTGCGTGCGATGAGGCTCCGGTCGGCCTCACGGCTCGCCGAGCTTCTGGACCTCGTTCCCGACCAGACCAGCGCGGAGGGCCCGCAAGGGGTCGTCGCGGCCATCGGCGAACGGCGAGCGCGCGTGGCGATGTTCAGCGGTTGTGTCATGGGCAGCGCGTTCGGGTCGACGAACGCGGCGACGGCGCGCGTGCTCGCGCGAAATGGGGTCGAGGTGATCGTCGTCGGCGAGCAGACGTGCTGCGGCGCGCTCCACACGCATGCTGGAGAACGCGAGCGGGGCCGTGCGCTGGCCCGCCGGAACGTTGTGGCGTTCGAGAAGGCGGAAGCGGACGCGATCATCGTGAACGCTGCCGGGTGCGGAGCCGCGATGAAGGAGTACGGCTGGCTCTTGAAGGACGACCCGGCGTGGGCCGATCGCGCGATGCGGTTCGCAGGCCGTGTGCGCGATGCGACCGAGTACCTGGGTGACCTCGGCCTCAGCGTGATGCCCGGAGCGATCCACGCTCGCGCGACATATGACGATCCGTGTCACCTTCTCCACGGCCAGCGCGTGAGCGTGCAGCCGCGGGCGTTGCTCGCGGCGATCACCGGCCTCGAGCTCGTTCCGCTCGTGGAGGCCGACATGTGCTGCGGAAGTGCGGGCACCTACAACGTCACGCAGCCGGATCTCGCGCGCGCGCTCCTGGACCGCAAGGTCGCGAACGTCCTGCGAACGGACGCGGAGATCGTCGTCACCGCCAATCCCGGCTGCCTGATGCAGATCCAGGCAGGGCTGCGACGGGCTGGCTCCAAGGCGCGCGTGATCCACCTGTTCGATCTTCTCGACGAGGCGTACCGCGCCGCCTGAGCTCGTCGCGGTCGCACTCTTCGCCATCGCGACTGCCGTCGCGGTCGTCGCACGCCGGCTCGTCCTTCCCGAATCGGTCCTGCTCGTCGTCGTCGGTCTCGTCGGCGCGACGGTCTTCCCCGAGATGCGGTTTGCGGTCACGCCGACGCTGGTCTTGAGCGTCTTCGTCCCGGGGCTCGTTTTCGCCGCGGCCTACGCGATCGAGTGGAACGATCTTCGCGCGGTGCTCGGGCCCGTCCTCGGCCTCGCCGGGCCTGGCGTCGTCGCGTCGGCCGCCGTCGTTGCGGTCGCCCTGAGCGTCATCGGTCTTCCAATCGCGCTCGCGTTCGTGATCGGCTCGATCACCGCGGCGACCGATCCAGTCGCGGTCGTCGCGACGATGTCCCGGCTGCACGTGCCCGCCGGGCTGCGGACGCTGGTGGAGGCCGAGAGTCTTCTCAACGACGGTACGGGGCTCGTGCTCTTCGCTCTCGCGGTGCGCGCGGTCACCGAAGGGATCGGTCTCGGAGACGGGATCGTCCTCTTCGTGATCACCGTGGTCGTGAGCGCCGTGGTCGGCACCGCGGGCGCGGTCATCGCATCGCGCGCCATCGCCGCGACCGGCGAACGAACGATCCAGCTCGCCGTCACCGTCGTCCTCGCGTACGGCACCTACCAGCTCGCTGCGGCGGTCGGGCTCTCGGGCATCCTCGCGACGGTGGTCGCGGGGATCGTTCTCGGCACCGCGATGCGGAGAAGTCGTTCCGCCACGCCGATGGTCGACGAGGTCGAGGACCTCTGGGAGGTCATCGCGTTCGCCCTGACCTCACTCGTCTTCCTGCTCATCGGCTTCGCGATCAGCCTGCCCGGGCTGGGACACGCGCCGCTCGCGATCGCGGTCGGGACGACAGCGGTCGTCGCCGCGAGAGCGCTCATGGTGTACCTACCGGCGCAGGTCATCCATGTCTGGCGGCGGGCCCGACCCGTGCCGC
Organism: Chloroflexota bacterium; assembly: GCA_005889075.1. GTDB lineage: Bacteria > Chloroflexota > Limnocylindria > P2-11E > P2-11E > 3-1-20CM-2-70-9. The sequence goes on along the minus strand of VBDQ01000033.1, from coordinate 46,049 downwards.
GCGGCTGGGCTCACGTCGTCTTCTGGTCCGGCCTGCGCGGCGCGATCGCGCTCGCCGCGGCGCTCTCGCTGCCCGCGGACTTTCCCGAGCGCGAGCTCATCCAGCAGGTGAGCTTCGGCATCGTCCTCGTGACGCTGATCATGCAGGGCACGACGGCATCGCTCGTCGTGCGACGGGCCCTTCCGGAGGCCGGATGAGCGTCTGCGCTACGGTGCACCCACGTGACGGCGTCTAAGACCGAGTTCCACCGGCGCCTGGACCGGGCGCTGTCGTCAGAGCGCCTGCGGACGGCGTTGCGCCGCGCGTTGCCGGAGCTCCGCGAGCGGCGCGACAACCGTATGCGCGAGATCGATTGGGAAGGCCTACGCGCCGACCTGACGACGCGAAAGACCTGGGCGATCGACGCGATGCCCGAGCTGATCGAACGCTTCACCAGGGAGGCCGAGGCCGTCGGGGCGAAGGTCTATCGCGCGGTCGACGCGGACGAGGCGCGCCGGATCGTCGGCGCGATCTGCCGCGCGAAAAAGGCGAAGCTCGTCGTGAAGTCGAAGTCGATGGCGACGGAGGAGATCGGTCTCACCGAACACCTCGAGTCGCAGGGCGTGCGAACGGTCGAGACGGACCTCGGCGAGTGGATCATCCAGCTCGCCGGAGAGCGTCCCTCGCACCTCATCGCTCCGGCGATCCACAAGACGCGCGAGGAGGTCGCGCGCCTCTTCGCGAAGGTCGTCGGTCACCCCGTACCGGACGACACCGCCTCGCTCGTCGCCGTCGCGCGGAAGGAGCTACGCCAGAGCTTCCTCGACGCCGACATCGGCATCACCGGCGGAAACGCGCTGATCGCCGAGACCGGCACGCTCATGCTCGTCACGAACGAGGGCAATGCCGATCTCGCGACGACGCTGCCCTCGGTGCACATCGCCGTCGTCGGGATCGAGAAGATCGTCCCGACGATCGACGATGCGGTCGCGATCGTGAAGCTGCTCGCCCGCAGCGGTACCGGCCAGAAGATCACCTCGTACACGCAGTTCATCACCGGCCCGTCGCGCAGCGCCGACATCGAGCTCAAGACCCAGATCGGCGTCCATGGGCCGAAGGAGCTGCACTTCGTCCTACTCGACAACGGTCGCACCGCCATGCGCGAGGACCCCTTCTTCCGCGACGCGCTCCGCTGCATTCGCTGCGGCGCGTGCAGCAACGTTTGCCCGAGCTATCTCGAGGTCGGCGGCCACGTGTTCGGCCATATCTACACCGCGCCGATCGGCCTGGTGGTCTCACCATGGCACCACGGCATCGACAGCGTCGCGAACGAGCAGTACATGTGCATGGGCTGCAATGCCTGCGACACCGTCTGTCCGGTCGGCATCCCGCTCGCCGCGCTCATCACCGACGTCCGCGCGAAGGCGATCGAGCGGACCGGCATGTCGTGGGCGAAACGGCTCTTTCTCCGGCAGTGGTCGTCACCCGAGCGCATCGATCGGGTCACCGGGTGGCTGGCGACGCTTCAGAATCCGCTGCGCCGTGACGGCGTCATTCGCCTTCCCTTCGGCACGATCGCGCAGGAGAAGAGCCTTCCAGCCGTCGCCGATCACCCTCTCCACTACCGCGCGCGGGAAGTGACGCAGACCAATCCGACGGCAGCCGACATGCAGGTCGCGCTCTTTCCTTCGTGCATCGTCGACCACTTCCTCCCATCGGCCGGCTACGCCGCGGCACGCGTGCTCCAGTGCCTCGGCTGCGAGGTGCACATGGTCGAAGGCCGCCGCTGCTGCGGTCTGCCGCAGCTCAACAGCGGGGATCGGCCGACGGCGATCACGATGGCGAAGGATGCGATCGCGGCGCTCGAGCACGTGAGGGCCGACCGGATCGTGATCCCCTCGTCCTCGTGCGCGATCACGATCACCGATGACTACCCCCGGCTTCTCGCCGCGGAGCCAGACCCTACGGGATCGAGGGCCCCTGCTCCCTGGGCGGTGCGCGCCCGGAGCCTCGCCGAGCGGATCAGACCGTTCACGACTTTCGCCGCCGAACGCGCGAGCGGCCGTGGCCTCAAGGGACGTGCGCTCGGTCTTCGCGCGACCTACCACGACGCATGTCAGTCGGCGAACGTGCTCGGCGTGCATGACGAGCCGAGGACGCTGCTCCGCGACGTCGCCGGCGTCGAGATTGTGGAGATGTCGGAGTCGTCGGTCTGCTGCGGGTTCGGCGGAAGCTTCAGCTTCGAGTACCCCGAGGTCGCGAACCGGGTGCTCGAGCGCAAGCTCGCCAACATCGAAGCGACGGGGGTCGATTGCGTCATCGCTGACAACCCGGGCTGCCTGACGCATCTGCGCGGAGGGCTCGATACCCGCCGAAAGCCCGTACGCGTGCGCCACCTGGCTGAGGTTCTGTGGGAGTCTCTCGCGCCGGAGACTTGATAGGCTCGCGCGGGCGCGCAGGGTGGCCAGAGGGGCACGCGGCAAACGGCACGCACAGCGGGGCTCGCGCCGGCATGCGGCCGGGTCGGGCGCGCGGCCGCCGTCCCAAGAAGGCTCGCGACCGACACGACCGAGGTCCTCACCAGCAAGTCAATCGCAACTCACGACGCGACGAGACGGCTTGCGCCTCGGCGTGGTGCTCGTCGTCGGGCTGCGTGTCGTCCTCGGGGTGGTGGCGGTCGCTGCGATCAATCTCGCTCCGCGGGCCGGGATCGTACATGGGAACTGGGAGGACCTCGTGATCACGGGCGGCGAGCCATGGAGCGAACTCCTCTCGACGTGGCAACGCTGGGACGCTCTCTGGTATCAGCACATCGCAGAGGAGGGCTACGCCGCGGGCAATGGGACGACCGCCTTCTTTCCGCTCTATCCCCTCCTCTCGCGGGTCGTTTCCGTGCCTCTCGGCGGCCAGATCGTCGTGGCGGAGCTTCTGGTCACGAGCGTGAGCTTCGTAGGGGCCATGTGGCTGCTATACCGAATCGCCCAAAGAGAAACGGGCGCAAGCACCGTGGGGTATCTCGCGGTCTTGCTGACCGCGCTCTTTCCGGTCGGTTTCTTCCTGTTGGCGCCCTACACCGAAAGCCTCTTCCTCGCGCTGACGCTCGCGGCGTTCTGGCTTGCGAGGACTGACCGGCCGTGGGCCGCGGGGGCGGTCGGCTTCTTGGCGGCGCTCACGCGCGCGCAAGGGATCTTCCTCGCGCTCGCGATCGCGTTCGAGTACCTACGAACGTACGACGTGCTCCCCTGGATCATGCGCCGTGGCGGGCGGCGGCCAGGCGCTGCGCTCATGGCCGCGGCCTTACCCATAGCCGGGACCGCGGCGGTCACGCTCTACGAACGGATCATCGTGGGCGAACAACGCTCCTCACTCGAGGTCCTCGCGGCGTGGGGATACCAGGTCGTGCCGCCGTGGGAAGCCTTGAGAGCGGGCTGGAACCACATCCTGGCGGGCGGCGCGAACGGAAACCTCGCCGAGATCGAAGCGCTGAACCTGGTCAATCTGCTGGGTTTCGGTGGCATCGCCCTCGTCGCGGCGAGGCGGCTTCCGGCTGCGTACGCGCTCTACACGCTGCCCTCGCTCGCGCTGCTGTTCACGCACGTCGGTTACATCTCGCCCCTGGGGAGTGCGTCACGCTACGTATTGGTCCTGTTCCCCTGCTTCATCTTCCTCGCGATGTGGCTCTCGACCCGTCGCTGGATGGCGATCGCGTGGCTCTCGGTGAGCGCGATCTTGCTCTTGCTGCTGTTCCAGTTCTGGGCGCGCTGGGGGTTCGTGGGCTGATCAGCTCTGCGGGATCTGGCTGAGCCGCCAGCGAGCCGGACCCAGCGCCGGATCGATCGACAAGGCACGGTCGTACCACTGCCGCGCACCGTCGTAGAGCTGCGCGTGCTCGTACTCATTGCCGACGCGGTAGGCGGACATCGCGTACTGCTCGAGGATCGCGTTTTCGAACGTGCCCATCTTGAGCTGGTCGATCGCCGGCAGGCGGTAGCTCCCGAGCAACCGATCGTTCTCCGATGCCATCTCGTCGAGGGTCACATCCTGCGACATCGGCAGCAGCTGAAGGACGAGTCCACGGCTGTAATACCAGTAGCTCGTCTTGAGACTGTCGTCCGGCGCCGCCCAGATCACCCCGATCGGTCGCCCACGGTTCGCGTCGACCAACGCTCTTGTCGTTCCCGAAATACTGTCGAAGCGAGCGAAGGGGAGCACGAGATCCGGGTGACGCTCCCTGAGCTGTCGCATGTACCAGTCGGTGCGGATCAAGCCGAGCATCACGAGCGTGACATCCGGCCGCAGCTGCTCCACCGCCTGCAGGTAAGAGATTGGCAGAACGGTCTCGTCTCCACCGGCGAGCAGGATCGACCCTGGTTCCAAGGTGGCGAGGACGTCGCTCGCGAAATTACGTGCCAGATGGTTCTCGCTCTGGTCGACCATCCGGTAGTTGAACGCGACTCCGCCGAGCACCGCCGCAGCCGCGCCGAGCGCCACAACAGCGCGCGCCGCACTCCGGCGGCCGCGGAGCCCCGCGACCGCGAGCTCGGTCAGGAACACCAGACCGAACGCCATGAGCGGGGCCATCACGACCAGAGACAGCAAGAAAAACCGTTCGAGCACGAAGAGCGTCACTCCGACCGACAGATTGACGTTCGAGTAGATGACGAACAGCGGACCAGCAAACGCGAAACCGACGGTCGCGAACCAGAAGTACCAACGCAGCCGGCGATAGGCGAGGACCGCGCCGAGGGCCGTGAGCGTCCCGTTGACTAATCCGAACGAGTTGAGGAGCGCCGCGACTCGTGCGATCGCGGAACCGCCCTGATATTCCGGTGCGCTGATCAACTGCCCGGTCCCGTAATCGCGACGGAGGAAATGCGCAGCGAGATCGTCGAGGGACGAGATCATCCCCCAGTTCAATGGTGGGCGCTGCGCAGCGGCCCACGGCAGATAGAGATACGGGATCAACCCGAGAGCGCATGCGCCGGCGCAGAACGCGAGCATTCGCGGCCGCGCGAGCAGCACGGCTCGCTGGCGCCACAGGAGGTACAGCACCGCAGGCACCAGCAGCACGATGGTCTGGTGATTGCTCATCCCAAGTCCGCCTAAAAAGGCAGCGAGCACGAGCAAGCGCACTTGGGTTGGCCGCTCCTGCCAAAGGACGAGCACGTAGATCATCGTTGCGGCGATGAGGTTGTTCAGCGGGAACACCTCGATAGCGAGCGACCATTTCCAGAAGAGCGGATTTATCGCGAGCAGGATCGCCATCCCAGCGGACGCCCACCGATTAGTCGTCAGCCGCCACGCCGTCAGGTAGCAGACGCCAACCGTTGCGGCGCCGCAGACGACCGAAAGGAGGTTCACCCGGAAGGGAAGCGGCTCGACTGGCAGCAGCGTGAACAGATGGGCGATGAGGGTGAAAAGCGGATATCCGGGCGGGTGGGCGACGCCGAGCGTGAACGCGACCGTCGCGAACTCGGGCGAGTCGCCGATGACGATGTCGCGCGCCGCGGTCGCTCCGTAGAGGATTGCCGAGGCACCCACCACCGCCCCGCCGACGACCAACGTCCGCCAATCGATCCGTACCGCGGACGCTGGCCGGACTGCAGCTGACTGGCGCGGCCGCGCCTTGTTCGTCCTCGGACTGAGCCTGCGGCGCTCGGCGACGGCAGCGCGCACTACAAAAGACGCGCAGCGGCGAAGGATCCCGAGCCGCTGCTAGGCAGGGCCACCACCGTCGCTCGTCGTAGCAAGGCGCGGTCCAGCCCGCGTTGGTTCGGCGCCTGTGCAACCTCCAGTCGGGTCACCGCGCGCGCCTACCCGATGAAAATGCTGCCGTCGCTGACTGGCAGAGTCGGCAAGGCCGATGTGCCGACGGTGAGCTGGAGGCCGTTCGCTGTAACGATGACCGCGAACGGCACCGCGAGCGGCAAACTCCCGTCGCCCATGTCTAGAGTCCCGTTGCCGGAGAACGTCACGCTCCCGTCGACGTTCACCGTTCCCGCGTTCACGTTCCCGACCACGGTGATGTTCTGCTCCTGATTGAGCGGCGTGGTCCCGGTCAACTTGATCTCGAAGTTTCCGAGACCGGAGCCGTCGGAATACACGATGACGCCGATGCCGAAGGTCGCGCTCTGGATCGGCACGCCATTGAAGGACGTGCCCGAATCGAAGTACCCGATCGCCGCCGCAGAGATCTGCGTCTCGGTAACGTCGGTTCCGGTCGCCACGCCGCTCGGTTGGGGCGGGACGATCGCGATCAACAGCGTGAGTGCCGCGACCGCGCCGAGCCGTCTGACCTTCATCGCGATCTCACCTCCATCCTTAGTGCGGCGGATGCCATTGCACGTTCCCCTTGTCGACGGGGTTGTTCGTCGCCTGGATCGGCGGTGTGGGTGTCAGCTCGCAGCCGCTCCAGAGCCCAAGCTTGTCCTTGCCCTGGTTCGGTTCGTCGACGTCGCGCCACCGCACCGTGTACTGGTTTCCGCTCTTGTCGTCGGTGAAGCAGAACCACATCTCCTGCTGGCTGGGATCGACGGCGAGGATCGCGGTCACCTTTCCATCGAGGTGCAGGCGATCATGGTCCAGGTAGTTGAAATGGCCCTTGGCCGTGCTCGGAACGCCGGCGGTACCGCGAGCGTTGCCGCCGAAGTTCGCCTCGCTCTTGTCATCCGTCTTGATCTGTCCGCCCCCGGTCATGAAGCCTTCGTTCTTCTTCACGTTCGTGAAGCTGCAGGTCGCTGTTCCACCCGGAGGCACGTTCACGCTGCAGGTCGTCGAGCCCATCGGAGCGAAGCTCGCGTTGACGCCCTCGCTCACGGTGAACGTGCCGGGGGCGACACCAGAGAAGGTGACAGTGCCGCTACCGGCAACGGTGGAGATGGTCGCGGTCGCGGTCATCGTGCCCGACCTGAGGGTGAAGGTGAAGCTGCCGTTCCCGCCCACGGTGTTCTTGGTCACGACGATCGAGCCCAAGGCCACGTTGCTAAAGCTGCAGCCGCTGGACGCGCCGGGGCTCACCGTGGTGACGCAGCTGGTCGGCCCCATCGCGCTGAAGCTGGCGTTGGCGGCCTCGCTCACGGTGTAGCTGGCGGTCGGGCTAGGCGGAAGGTTGCTGAAGGTGGCGGTGCCGGTTCCACCGACGGTCGTGATCGTCGCGGCCGCGCTGGCCGAGTTTGGCCCGCCGGAAAGCGTGAAGGTGAAGACGCCCTGACCGCCGGTGGTGTTCTTGGTCACCACGATCTGACCGCGGGCGTTGTTGGTGAAGCTGCAGTCAGTCTGCATCCCCGCGCTCACCGTCAAGGTGATCGGACCCGAGCCGCTCGGCCCCAGAGGCGGCGGCGGCGGCGGAAGAACCCCGGCGCTGCAGGTCGCGCTCGCGAACACGAAGCCCGAGTCGACGATCTCGCTCAGGGTGAAGGTGCCCGGGGCAAGCGCGCTGAAGGTGGTGCTGCCGGTGTTGTTGGTCGTGGTGACCGTCGCGCTCATGGTGACCGAGTTGCTCAGCACGAAGGTGAAGCTGCCGTTGCCACCCACGGTGTTCTTGGTCACCACCACCGAGCCCAAGGCCACGTTGCTAAAGCTGCAGCCGCTGGGCGCGCCCGCGCTCACGGTGACCGCGCAGCTGGTCGGCCCCATCGCGCTGAAGCTGGCGTTGGCGGCCTCGCTCACGGTGTAGCTGGCGGTCGGGCTAGGCGGAAGGTTGCTGAAGGTGGCGGTGCCGGTTCCACCGACGGTCGTGATCGTCCACGACCGAGCCGTTGGCGTTGTTGGTGAAGCTGCAGGGGAACGAGCCACCTGCTGGTATGACGGCGACACATGTCGTAAACCCGCTCGGTGTGAAGCTGGCGTTGGCGCCCTCGCTGACCGTGTACGTGGCGCCAGGGGTGAGACCGCCAAAGGTAGCCGTGCCGCTCGCGGACATGGTCGTGCCGCTCGTCGAGATCGTCGCGGTGGCGCTCACCGACTCAGGGCCGCCGGTGAGGGTGAAGGTGAAACTGCCCGTGCCGCCCACGGTGTTCTTGGTCACGACGATCGAGCCGCGGGCGTTGTTCGCGAAGGGACAGACAAACGCCTGGCCCGCCACAACCATCGCCGAGCATGTGGTCACGTTGGCGACAGGCACGAAGTCAGCGTTCGCGCCTTCGGTCACGGCGTAGCTGCCTGGAGCGAGCCCGGAGAACGTGGCGGTGCCTGTCCCGGCCGTGGTGGGGCCGCTCGTCGAGAGCGTCACCGTGGCGCTCACCGTCTCAGGTCCGCCGGTGAGGGTGAACGTGAAGCTGCCGTTCCCACCGACGGTGTTCTTGGTCACCACCACCGAGCCACGCAGGTCGTTGGTGAACGTGCACATGGTCGTGCCCCCGGACTCGACCGTGGCACTGCACTGTGTTGCGCCTGCCGGGTAGAAGCTTCCGGGTACCGATTCGGAGACTGAATACAAACCAGGCGCAAGGCCGGTGAAGCTCGTGGTCCCGACGAAGGCGGTCGTGGTGATCGTTGCGGTCTGGGAGACGTTCTCAGGCCCGCCGGTGAGCGTGAAGGTGAACGTTCCATCCCCGCCGTACGTGTTCTTGGTGATCAGGATCTGACCTCGCTTCTTGTCCGTGAATGAACAGGTGGGCGGCGGCGAGCCGCCGCTCACAACAGCGGGGCAGGTCGTCGGGCCAACCGCGTAAAAGCTGCTGGGAACGGTCTCGGACACGTCGTACGAGCCGACGGCCAGGGCGCTGAACGTCGTCGTGCCGGTCCCCAGAATCGTGTTGATCGTCGCGGACATCGTTACGCTCTGTGGCCCACCAGTCAGTGTGAACGTGAAGCTGCCATCGCCGCCCTGCGCGCTCTTTGTCACGACGACCGAACCACTGGCCGCATCGCTGAAGGCGCAGGAGCCGCTCGTGGTTCCCATTGGAATGGCGACGGTGACCGTGGCGCTGGTGCCGCTCGTACCGGGCGAGCAGCTCGCGCTCAGCAGCACGAAGCTCGACGGGACGATCTCCGTGATCGCGTACGTGCCCGGGGCCACCGTGAACGTCGTGGCGCCCGCGCCTGTCGTGACGTTCCCGGTCGTGCTGATGGTGAACGTCGCGGGCAGCCCGCTCCCGGTGCCGCCATTCGTGTTGAACGTGAAGGTGCCGTTGCCGCCCTGAGTGTTCTTCGTGACCGTGAGCGTCGCGCGCTTGGTGTCGCTGTAGCTGCAGCTCGATGTTCCGCCCGAGGCGACCGCGACCGTGACAGTCGGACTCATCCCTATCGGCGCGGGACAACCGGCGCCGCTAAGCACGAAGTCCGCCGGCACTTGCTCGGTGATCGTGTACGTCCCGGCGTTGACCGCGAACGTCGCCGACCCGACGCCTGCCGTAAGCGGGCCTGTCGTCGTGATGCTGAACGTCGCGGGCGGGCCGCCGGGGCCGTCGCTCGTGGTGAAGGTGAAGACTCCGTTGCCGCCGACCGTGTTCTTGGTGACCACGAGGGTCCCACGGGCCGCGGCCACGACCGTGAAGGCGTTGAGCGTGACGAAGTGCGTGGAGTTTTTCTGCACCTTGATCTGCCACTGACCCGGGGTCGTTAGCGGACACACTTGACCGGTCGAGTCGTAATTCGCGAGCAGGTTCCACGGATCGCCGCTCGCGCCCGGTGGGTACTGAAGGAACGAGCCGGCAGGACTGGGCAGCCGTCCGACCGAGCTCGTATCGGGCTGGTCGCTTCCAGTCGTGTTGTGGCACGTCGCGGTCAGATCGGTGAATCCGGTTGGGATCCAGATCGTGCTGTAGTCGCTCTGGCTCTGCTGCACGCCCTGGATCACGACGTAGGCGGTGTCTCCGCTGGAGTACTGGGTCGCCGTCGTCGAGAGGCTCGAGTCGGTGTATGCGGTCGCCTTCGCAACGTCGAAGGCCAAATGATCCGTGTTGGTGATCGTGCCGGTGCAGGTGGTGTCGGTCGCGGAGTACTGGTTGATGGTGAACGTCCAGTCGCTCGCGTTCGAGACCGGGTCCGTGCTCTGGACCGTGTACGTGTTGCTGGCTCCGGTGAAAGGGGCGGTGCCGCACGAGAACGACCCGTGGGGCGTGCCAGCGGCGTCAGTGACCACGACCTTGTAGTGCGTTCCCGCCGGGGTCACGTTGGCATCGGGATAGATCACGTCGCCCGACGTGTAGATGTAGTTCTCCTGCCCGGTGGCGTTGACCTGACGCAGCCGCATGAAGTTGACGGCGCCGATCGTGTACGTCGGCGTCGGACCCGGTGGGGGCGTCGCGGTCGGGGCGGGTGTCGGCGGCGGCGTCACCGGCGCACCGAGCGCCTTCGCGACGTTAATGCGTCCGAAGGATCGCCCCGCGATCGGATCGGTCGCCCCGCGAATCTGCGCCGACGCGGCGCTGTTGCTCTTCCCGCTCGCGATCAGAAGCGCTGCGAGGCCGGCCGTCTCGGCCGCGGCCGGGGATGTCCCGCTGATCTTCACGTAACTGGCGGCCGGCGCGGTCGCGTAGATGTCGACGCCCGGGGCGGCGACGGCGGCGCTGCCGGTGTTGCTGATCGCGGTGACCGCGTCATTCGCGTCGGTGGCGGCAACCCCGATCACGTTGGCCATCCCCGCCGGATAAGAAGCGGCGGTGGAGCCCTGGTTACCCGCGGCGGCGATGACGATCGCGCCCTTGCTCCACGCGTAGTTGACCGCGTCCTGCAGCGCCGAGGAGAACGCGGTGCTGCTGAAGCTCATGAGGATGACCTGCGCACCGTTGTCGGCGGCCCACAAAACTCCGGAGACGACATCGCTGTCCCAGCCGGTGCCGTCGGTATGAAGCACCTGCACCGGTACGACACTGGCGCCGCTGAAGGCGACGCCCGCCATCCCGACAAGGTTGTTCACGTTCGCCGCCGCGATCCCAGCCACCTCGGTGCCGTGACCGTTCAGGTCGGTGGTGGCGACCCCGCCGACGAAGCTCGTGCCCAGCGAAAGGCGGCCGATCAGATCGGGCTGCGTGGCATCGATTCCCGTGTCGAGAACGGCGATCTTCGCCGAGCCAAGGATCGGAATGACCCCGTAGGCCTTGTCCCACGAGATCTTCGGCAGGGCCCATTGCTGGGCGTACAGCGGATCGTTGGGGGATCCCGCCGCGGTCACACGGTGGGCGGGCTCGGCGGACCGGACCAAGGGGTGTCGTGCATACGCGGTGAGAACCGCTTCTTGCGCGGCGGCGGGCACCTCGACCACACGCAGGCCGAGCTGGGCGTGTTCCCGCATCGATGCGCCGCCGGTGGCCTTGATCGCGGCATCGACCTCCGACCTCAAGACTCCCGGCTTGAATCTCACGAGGATCGGGACCGTCTCTTCGGTCGACGCGCTGCCGGAAGTCGCTGTGGGGATCGCGCTATCGGTCGGGGTAACGGGGCTCTGCGGGGCGGCGAAGGCCATGGACGGGGCCGCGGATATGAAGTTAAAGAGGAGCAGCAGGAGAAGACGCGTTGACCAACGCGGCGCCAGCCGTGAAGCCCCCTGGTCCCCCATCCGGTCGGCCACCGTAGGGGCGCCGGGTTGAGAAGAGCTTTGGGAGATCGTTAAGGAACGTCAGCAGCCACGTTACGGACCGGTCATTACCGTTACTCGGTCTTAAGGCCCCCCATGCTTTCGAGGCCACAACAGATCTTGACAGTTCGGCCGCGGGCCGGCCGAGCGTGGAAGCGGCCGGGGCGCTACCCGTTACAGCTGCAGCCGCCACCCATCGCCGGATTGCGCACGAGGAAGCCCGTGCCTTCGGGTCCGTCGACCCACTCGATCTTCGCGCCGTCGCAGTACGGCGCACTCACCTGGTCGACCGCCACGCGTATACCGCCGACGTCTTTCACGGTGTCGGCATCCTCCGGCGTCGCGTCGAACGCGAGGCCGTACTGATATGAGCAGCACGTCTTTCCCATCACGTAGAGGCGGAGGAGCGCGCGCTTGGGATCGCCGCCTTGCAGCTCACGGACCTTGGTGGCGGCCTCCGGTGTCATCTCGATGGTGCCGGTCTCGAGCATGATCAACCTCCTCGCGTCGCTTCAATCCTAGACCACGTCGGACGTGAGAAGGTCGTCGTTCGTTTCGCGGCGGCGGACCAGACGCGCGCCACCTTGTTCGACTACTACGACGGCGGGCCGCGGCACCATGTTGTAGTTGCTCGCCATCGCAAGGTGGTACGCGCCCGAGACGGGGACCGCTACGAGATCTCCCGCGACCGGACGCGGCATGCGAACCTCGCGAATGAGCACATCACCCGATTCGCAGTAGCGCCCCGCGATCGCGAACGTGGCCTCGGCGGGGTCCTGCATGCGATTGGCGAGCACGGCGGTGTATTCCGCACCGTAAGCGGTCGGTCGGATGTTGTCCGCCATGCCGCCGTCGACGGCGACGTATGTGCGGACGCGCGGGAGCTCCTTTACTGAGCCGACGCGATACAGGGCGATACCCGAGGTCGCCACGAGCGCGCGGCCTGGCTCGATCGCGAGGTCGGGGGGCCGGGCGAAGCCATGCAGGCGCGACGACTCGGCGACCATCCGCGCCACCTCGCGTGCGATTCCCGGTCCATCGACCACCGGATCGCCCGGGCGGTAGCGGACCGCATATCCGCCGCCGGGACTGATCTCACGGATGTCAGCGCCGAGCCGCGCGATCTCCTGCGCGACGGCAAAGACGCGCTCGATGGACGCGGCGTATGGCTCGAGCTCGCCGATCTGAGATCCGATATGGGCGTGAAGGCCCCGGAGGTCGAGCGCAGGACGGGAGAGCACCGCTCGCGCAGCGGCGCCAACGACGTCCGGGCCGAATCCGAACTTCGTGTCCACCGCGCCGGTCTGAAGGTGGGTGTGAGTGTGCGCGGTGACGCCCGGGCTCACGCGGAGCAGGACGGCCTGGCGCACCCCCGCAGCGGTCGCGCGATCAGCGAGCCGGCCGATCTCCTCGAGGTTGTCGATGACCACGCGGCCCACCCGCAGCCGCAGCGCCATCTCGAGCTCGTCTTCGGTCTTGTTGTTCCCGTGGAACGAAATTCGTTCCGACGCGAAGCCGGCGAGCGCCGCGGTGTGAAGCTCGCCACTCGAGACCACGTCGAGGCCGAGCCCTTCCTCCGCCGCGAGCCGCAGGATCCAGGGCGCGCAGTACGCCTTCGCCGCGTAACAGACCGTGGTCCGGGCCGGGTAACCGGCGAGCGCGGTGCGGAACGCGCGGGCGCGAGCGCGGATGGTGGCCTCGTCGTAGACGTAGAGCGGCGTGCCATAGCGTCCCGCCAGCTCGACCAGGTCGCTACCACCGACGGCGAGATGTCCGGTGGGGCTGACGTTCGCCGTGTCGGGGAAGATCCCTTCGGTGAGCGTCATGGGCCTTCTTTGTGCGCGAGGCGACGAAGGAGCTCGGGGCTGAAGTCCCCGCTCGCCACCTCCTCCGCCGGGCCGCGTAGCCAGATCTCGCCGTCGTCGGCGATGCGCACCTCGAGCTCGCCGCCGGGCATCGTGACGACGACCTCGCGATCGATCAGCCCGGCCCGGTGCGCCGCGGCCGCCGCCGCGCAGCTGCTTGTGCCCGACGCGAGCGTGTATCCCGCGCCGCGCTCCCAGATCCGGATCGCGAGGTCGCGCCTCGAGCGCACCTGCGCGAACTGGACGTTGGTCCGATTCGGGAACGCAGGGTGGCGCTCGACGAGTGGACCGAGCCGTGGGACATCGACCGCCGCGACGTCGTCGACGAGAACGACACAGTGCGGATTGCCGAGCGAGACGACCGTGACCCCTACACGTCCGCCTCCGATCTCGAGCTCGTCGACGTCGGCGAAGGTGGCGCGGCCCATGCCGGCGGTCACCCTTGCCACCCGATCGCCGTCCATCTCGAGCCGGACCGTCACGATCCCGCCCGCGGTGCGGATCCGGAACCGTTCGCGATCGGTGATGCCATGCTCCCAACGCCGAAATGGCGATCGCAGATCACCCGCACGGCCTCGGGGGTCAGATCGAAAGGAAGCGCCCTCGGGTCCAGGACGAGGTAGTCGTTCCCGAGCCCGTGCGATTTCACGAACTGCGTCACGCGGACCGGCGCTAGCGATCCTGCTTGAGCTGCGGCACGCGTGCGAGGATCAGGCCGAGGCCAGCCAGCACGACGGCAGCCGCGCCCGCGACCGCCGCAGGCGCGCCAAAGAGGATCGCCGCACCGCCGAGGATCGGACCATTGAGGACGCGCATGCCCTGCGTGCCGAACGTATACGCGCCCATGACTCGGCCGCGGAGCGCGTCCGGCGCCGACAGCTGGATCTTCGTATTCGTCAGCGACTGCGTGAGCACCGCCGATGCGCCGACGACGAGCAAAAGCAGGAACGAGAGCGTGTAGTTCGTCGAGAAGGCGAAGACGAGCACGGCGGCCATCTCCACCGCCGCCGCGCCAACGACGAAGCGACCGCTGTGCGTGCGGTCGCGCGCGTAGGCGAGATACATCGCGGCACCGACGGCGCCGATGCCGCTGCCGACCAAGAGAAACGCATACCCAAGATCGCCGACGTGGAGCACATCGTGAGCGAACAGAACCACGAACGAGTTGAAGGTGTGGCCGAGGAAGATCACACCGAGCATCTCGACGACGATGAGCGAGCTGATGAACGAACGCGCCCGCACGAAGCGCAGGCCGTCGCGAAGCGAGCTACGGATCGGAATGGACTCCTGAGCGGCGAGAGGCGGTACGCGTACGACCGCGAGGAAGACGAGCAGCGGGACGAAGGTCGCCGCGTTGACGAGGAATCCCCAGCCCGGCCCGAAGAGCACGACGATCAGACCGGCGACGGCGGGTCCGACGACTTGCGAGAACTGCCGCGCGGTGGAGTTGAGGCTGACCGCCGAGAGCAGGTTCGAGCGGCCGACCATCGCGTGGACGAGGGTCTGCTGCGCCGGACCGCCTATCGCGCCCGCGAAGCCGTGCAGCAACAGGAGGCCGAACAGCCACCCGGTGCTGACGAAGCCGGCGAGTGTCGCCCACGCGACGGTCGTCGCGGCGGCCATGAGGAGGAGCTGAGCGACGATCTGTACCTTCCGGTTGTCGTAGCGGTCGGCGAGCACGCCGCCGTAGAGCGAGAAGAACGTGAACGGGACCCAGTGGGCGAACACCATCATCCCCAGCCAGAACGGCGCGGCTGTTCCCGCCAGCTGGTAGACGAGCACGTTGCGGATCACGTTCTCCATCCCGTCGCCCGTGGAGCTGATCCAGCTCGTTATCCAATACCACCGAAAGACCGGAACGCCGAGCGCATCGAATTGGATCCGTCGCGGCGCCGGCGCATCCACGCCGGCGCCCAGTTCTACTTCGAGGGCATCGGCTCTCTGTTCCGCCAAATCCTCCAGAGAGTAGGTGACTCGCTGACGCACGGCCGCGGTGGGTGGCACGGGTGAGCGGGTTGCGTACGAGCCGTCGGCCGGCCGCGCCGCCGCGCGTTTCATGCATGTGGTGGGGAGCGGACCGGCAGGCTCGGGCGCAACCCCGAACCCGGGACAGGACCCACCGCGGCCGCAGCGGGAGTCAAGGGGTAATGAAGAGCTGAGTCACCATACGGCCGTATGCCCCCGCGTTAATGACTCCGATCCCGATCCGAGTGAATTCGGGTCGGAGGATGTTCTCGCGATGTCCCGGTGAATCCATGAGCGCACGGTGAGCGACCGCGACGGACTGCGCGTACGCGAGGTTCTCGCCGGCTCTGGTGTAGGTGATGCCGGCCGCCTTCAAGCGATCGAACGGCGATCCGGAGACCGGTGACTGATGTCCGAAGTACTTGAGCTTGAACATCTCTTCCGAGTGAGCGCGCGCGACCGGCACGAGACCGTCGTCCCACACGAGCGCGGCGAGCCCGCGCTGCGCGCGTTCCTGATTGACCAGACCGAAAAGCTCGCCCTCCGCGACGGCATCGGTCGAGAGCGAGAGCCCGTCGGGGAGGTCGAGCTTTTCGGTGTCCTCCTCGCCGAGCTTCGTGACGAGAAGCGGTCCGCCTCCGAGCTGGCTGGTGAACGCGGCGATCTGGGGCTGATAGGTCTGGACCTGGTCATTGACGATGCGCGCGGTTCGGCTGTCCTCGACCGCGGCCTTGATCTCGCTCGAGACCGGGAGCGCCTCGATCGCAAGGACGAGAACCGCGACGATGAAGAACGTGCGCCCGACCGAAGGGATGATGCCGAGGGTGCGGTCGATGAGGTTGAGCGAGCTCTTACGGAGCGCGGCGACGATCGGACGGACAGCCGCGTACCCCGTCGCGGCAAAAAGCATCTCAACGACCGCGATGATCCCGACGAAAGCGATCGTCGTTTCGAGCTGCTTGGGCAGCCGGACGAAGACGTCCAGCGCCTTCGCTACAGGACCTTCGAAGGCGATCGCCGCCGCGGCCGCGAGGATCCACGAGGCGAGGCTGTAGCTCGTCGCGACGAAGCCGGCGCGGTATCCGCTCCAGGCCGCGAATCCGACGAGCGCCAACACAACGATGTCGATCGGGCTGAAGGGCAGGTCGGTCACGCGCCAAGGATGCTAGACGCCGCCCGCTTCAGGCGATGCCGCGCACCTCCCCGGTCGCGAGAAGGTCCCGAAGGTACCGGCCCGTAAAGGAGCGGCGCACACGAGCGACCGCTTCGGGCGTGCCCTCGGCGATGACCTCGCCGCCGGCCTTGCCGCCTTCAGGACCGAGATCGATCACGTGATCGGCCGTCTTCACGACGTCAAGGTTGTGCTCGATCACGACGACCGTGTTTCCCGCATCCACGAGACGATGGAGCACGTCGAGGAGCCGCTCCACGTCCGCGAAGTGCAGACCGGTCGTCGGCTCGTCGAGGATGTAGAGGGTCTTCCCCGTCGCGCGGCGGGAAAGCTCAGTCGCGAGCTTGATGCGCTGCGCCTCGCCACCTGAGAGCGTCGTCGCGGGCTGTCCCAGGTGGATATAGCCGAGTCCGACGTCGTTCAGCGTGCGCAGCTTCTGCTCGCAGGCCGGGACGTTGGTAAAGAACGCGAACGCCTCCTCGACGGTCATCTCCAGGACGTCGGCGATGCTCTTGCCTTTGTAGTGGATCTCGAGCGCCTCGCGGTTGTATCGCTTGCCGCCGCAGACCTCACACGGTACGTAGACATCTGGAAGGAACTGCATCTCGATCTTGATGATCCCGTCGCCGGCGCACGCCTCGCAGCGTCCACCCTTCACGTTGAAGGAGAAGCGGCCCGCGGTGTAGCCGCGCAGGCGCGCCTCGGGGACAGCCGCGAACAGCTCGCGGATCGGCGTGAAGAGCCCGGTGTAGGTGGCGGGATTCGATCGCGGCGTCCGGCCGATTGGCGACTGATCGATGTCGATGACTTTGTCGATGTTCTCGACTCCATCGATGCGGTCGTGATCGCCTGGACGCTCTTTCGCTCGCGAGATGATCTGCGCGAGCCGCCGGTAGAGGATCTCGTTGACGAGCGTGCTCTTCCCCGAGCCCGACACGCCCGTGATCGCGATGAAGAGACCGAGCGGGATCCGGACGTCGATGTCCTTGAGGTTGTGCTCGCGCGCCCCCCGCACGATGATCGCTTCGGGCTTGGGCTTGCGCCGGCGCGTCGGTACCGGGATGCGCCGCCGCCCCGAGAGATAAGCGCCGGTGATCGATCGCGGCTCCCGAAGAATGTCGTCGATCGTGCCCTCGGCGACGACCTCGCCGCCATGCTCCCCTGCTCCAGGACCGATGTCGACGATCCAGTCGGCGGTGCGGATGGTCTCCTCGTCGTGCTCGACGACAAGGATGGTGTTCCCCAGATCGCGCATCCCGAGCAGGGTGCGGATGAGCCGGGCGTTGTCCCGCTGGTGCAGGCCGATCGAGGGTTCGTCGAGGATGTAGAGCACCCCCATCAGGCCTGAACCGATCTGTGTAGCGAGCCGGATCCGCTGCGCTTCTCCACCGGAAAGTGTCGTCGCCGATCGGTCGACTGTCAGGTAGTCGAGCCCCACGTCGACGAGAAAGCCGAGACGCGTACGGATCTCCTTGAGGACCTGACGGGCGATCCTGCGCTCGCGCACGCCGAGCCCGCCGCGCTCTCGCTCGAGCGAGGTCACCCAGTCGAGCACCTCGTTCACGGTGAGCGCGGTCACCTCTGCGATGCTCCGGTCGCCGATCGTCACGGCGAGCGCTTCGGGCTTGAGGCGCTTGCCCTTGCAGGTCGGGCATGGCCGCTCGCTCATGTACCGCTCGATGTCGGCGCGGATGTAGTCGGAGGTCGTCTCCCGATACTGACGGTCGAGCCATGGGAGAACGCCTTCCCATTCGTACTCGTACGAGCGCTTCTGGCCACTCCGGTTCTCGTACGTCAGCTTGAGCGCGTCCTCGGTCCCGTTGAGGATCGCGTCGATCGCCTTCTTCGACAGCGCCTTGACCGGCGTCTCGAGCGAGAACTTGAACTTGCGCGAGAGCCCCTCGAGGATCGCCATGCGGTACTGCGCGGTTCCGCTCGACTTCTGCCACGGCAGCACCGCGCCCTGACTCAGTGAGATGTCCGGGTTACCGAGAACGAGATCGGGATCGGGCTCGAGCTTGGTCCCAAGACCGGTGCACGCAGGGCAGGCGCCGTGCGGCGAGTTGAACGAGAACGTGCGCGGCTCGATGTCGCCGATCGAGAAGTCGCCCTCCGGGCACGCCAGCCGCTCCGAGAAGAGCCGCTCCTCGCCTTTCCCTTCGGCGCTCGCGACAAGTGCCAGCCCCTCACCAAGCCGAAGGGCGGTCTCGACGGAGTCCGTCAGTCGAGACCGCTCCGACTCCGCCTCGGCGCCGCGCCGCACAACAAGGCGGTCCACGACGACCTCGATGCTGTGCTTTTTCATCTTGTCGAGCGTGATGTCGTCCGAGAGATCGCGAACGATACCGTCGACCCGCACGCGCGCGAACCCGCCGCGCCGCGCGGTCGCGAAGAGCTGCTGGTGCTCGCCCTTGCGGTCGCGGACGAGCGGGGCGAGCACGAGGATGCGCGAGCCTTCGGGCAACGCGCCGATCTGGTCGACGATCTCCTGCACCGTCTGCGCGACGATCGGGATCCCGTGCGTCGGGCAGTGCGGGACGCCGACGCGGGCGAAGAGCAGCCGCATGTGGTCGTAGATCTCTGTGACGGTCCCGACGGTCGACCGTGGGTTGCGGGTCGATCCCTTCTGGTCGATCGACACCGCCGGAGAGAGACCCTCGATGAAATCGACGTCGGGCTTCTCCATCTGGCCGAGGAACTGGCGCGCATATGCCGACAGCGACTCGACGTACCGACGCTGGCCCTCCGCGTAGATCGTGTCGAACGCGAGCGAGGACTTTCCCGATCCCGAGAGACCGGTGATCACGACCATCTTGTCGCGTGGGATGCGGACATCGATGTTCTTGAGGTTGTGCTCCCTCGCGCCTTTGACGTGGATATGGTCGAGCGGCATCAGGCGACCGTCGTGGGACGCGTTACCGGAGCGCGAAGGACGCGCTGAACGAGCCACAGGTAAATGAGCCAGATCGGGAGCGCGGCGAGACCGCCGCCGAGCGCTTCACCCGCACCCTGGCGAAACGTCCCCGGCACATTCACCACGGCGAACGAGAGCGCCTGGTAGATGCCCGTCGGAAGCAAGGCAATCGTCGCGATACCAAAGATCGCGGTCCCGAGGATCAAATAGGAGCGAAAGAGCAGGCTCTCGCGCTCCGGTGCCGGCGAGAGCGCACGCCGCGCCCACCAGTGCGCGCCCCAGAAGATGCCGCCGAAGACGAGGAAGGTCACGCCCCGGACGAGGTCCTCGCCCTGCTGACGTAGCCGATCGTCGGGCACGGGCGCGAACGTGCCCGGCGGCCCAGGGAACGGCGGGCACGTTTGGCCGGGCGGGCAGACCTGAACGGGGAAGGCGGGCTCGATCTGCGGGCGCGGACCGCCGTAGATGACCTCCAGCCCGAACGCCGCGGACAGAACGTACGCGACGACGCCCGCGAGCCCGACGGCGAAGACCACGACTCCCGCCAGCGACGCCAGATAGAGGTAGACCCGCATCAAGCCGCCAAGTGAGAGATCGATGCCCTCGCGACCGCGCTGCAGGAACAGCACGACGAGGAGGACGATCCCGCCCAGCACGGCGAGGGCGGTCAGCACGCCCAACAGCATGGCCTAGCCTAGGGCCCGCGCCGGCGGCGGCGCTGGCCCGCGCGCACCACGCGGGTCGTGGTGCGCACCGGCTCAGCGGCCGCGTCGAGGCTCTCGGGCCCCTGCTCGAGCACGAGGATTCCGCGCAGCTCGACGACCTCGTCGCGAAGGGCCGCGGCCCGCTCGAACTCGAGCTCTTTTGCGGCTTGCTTCATCTGCGATTCCAGATCCTTGATGACGCGAACGAGCTCGTCCTTGGGCAGGGATCCGGCGGCGATCGGCCGGCGCGCCTTCTCGTTGATACCCTCGACGCCGGCGACGTCGCGCAGCCTCAGGCCGATGTCACGGATGGCCTTCACGATCGTCTGCGGCTCGATCCCGTGCTCGAGGTTGTAGGCGAACTGCAGCTCGCGGCGGCGCTCGGTCTCGTCGATCGCCGCGCGCATCGACGCCGTGACGCGGTCCGCGTACATGATCACGCGGCCCTCGACGTGGCGCGCGGCGCGCCCGATGACCTGGATGAGTGAGCCCTCCGACCGGAGGTACCCCTCCTTGTCCGCGTCGAGGATCGCGACCAGCGTGACTTCCGGAAGGTCGATGCCCTCGCGCAGCAGGTTCACACCGACGACGACGTCGTACACGCCGAGCCGTAGATCGCGCAGGATCTCGACGCGCTCGAGCGTTTCGATCTCCGAGTGGAGGTAGTGGACCTTGACGCCCATCTCTCTGAGGTAGTCCGCGAGGTCCTCCGCCATCTTCTTGGTGAGCGTGGTGACGATCGCCCGCTGCCCGCGCTCGACGCGGATATTGATCTCGGCGAGCAGGTCGTCGATCTGTCCCTCGGTCTTGCGGACCTCGACCTCCGGGTCGATCAGCCCGGTCGGCCGGATGATCTGTTCGACGATCTTCGGTGAGTGCTCGATCTCGTACGGGCCCGGCGTCGCCGAGACATAGATCGCCTGATCAAGGCGCTGCTCGAACTCCTCGAACGTCAGAGGGCGGTTATCGAGCGCGCTCGGCAGCCGGAAGCCGTACTCGACGAGGATCTCCTTCCGTGAGCGGTCGCCACCGTACATGCCACGCACCTGGGGCAGCGAGATGTGCGACTCGTCGATGAACGCGAGGAAGTCCGGCGGGAAGTAGTCGAGTAGGGTCCACGGCCGGCTCCCCGCAGGCCGCCGGGCAAGATGCCGCGAGTAGTTCTCGACGCCGTGGCACGTACCGGTCTCGCGGAGCATCTCGAGATCGAAATTCGTCCGTTGGCGTAGCCGCTGCGCCTCGAGCAGCCGCCCGGCGTTCTCGAGCTCGGCGACGCGGTCCACCAGCTCCGCCTCGATGTCCTTGAGCGCCTCCATCAACTTCTCGCGCGGTGTCACGAAGTGGCGCGCGGGATAGATGTCGATCCGATCACGGTCGGCGAGGACCTCGCCCGTGAGCGGATCGAGCTCGGTGATCCTCTCGACGTCGTCGCCGAAGAACTCGACCCGGACCGCGAGGTCCTCGTATGCGGGCTGCACCTCGAGGGTGTCGCCGCGGACCCGGAACTTGCCGCGCGTCAGATCGCTGTTGGTGCGCTCGTACTGGACATCGACGAGATGCCGGAGGACCGTGTCTCGCCGCACCCGCTCGCCCTTGTTCAGGCGAACGGTCACCGCGCCGTAGTCGACCGGCGCGCCGAGACCGTAGATGCACGAGACCGATGCGACGATGACGACATCGCGGCGCTCGAAGAGCGACCTCGTCGCGGCATGTCGCATCTTGTCGATCTCTTCGTTCCGGGAGCTGTCCTTCTCGATGTAGACATCGCTCCGCGGGATGTACGCCTCGGGCTGGTAGTAGTCGTAATAGGAGACGAAGTACTGGACCGCGTTTTCGGGGAAGAACTCCTTGAACTCCCCGTAGAGCTGCGCGGCAAGGGTCTTGTTGTGCGCGAGGACGAGCGCCGGCCGTCCGGCTTCGGCGATGACCTTCGCCATCGTCACGGTCTTGCCGGAGCCGGTGACGCCGCGGAGCGTTACATGGCGTTCGCCTGCGGTCAGCGCGTCGAGCAGGCCGGCGGAGGCGTGCGGTTGGTCACCTGCGAGATCCCAGGGCAACGCGAGCCGAAACGGCGCCTTCGCCGTCGGTCGATCGAGCGGGATCTGCAGCGTCTCCCCAGAAGGCATGCGAGCTCACATTCTAGAACAGGTGTTCTGGTACCAATGGCGGGTCACCGCCTAGTCCCATTGTCGCGCATCAACACGGGTATGACTCCCGTTCAGTTGTCACGGCTTGCTACAGTTCGCGGCCGACTACTGCGCGCAGAGGAAGGAAAGAGTGGAAGATCGTTCGCGCCGGCGTGCCCGGCTCGTGCTCATCGCTGGAGTTTTGCTCGCCGCTATCGCCGGCATGTTCACGTTCTTCTATGCCCAGACAACGAAGGCCGAGGCGCCGGCTCCCATCCCGACGACGGCCGTCATCGTCGCGGCGCGGGAGATCCCACCGAAGACGCAGATCACCTCGGCCGACCTCAAGCTCGTGCGGATCAACTCCGAGGCCGTCCCGCCCGCGGCGGTCTCCGATCCTGCTCAGGTGGTCGGCAAGATCACGATCACCACGATCTCGGTCGGAGAGCCGATCCTCTTGAGCAAGCTAGCCGGCGCGAACGGCGCCGCGTTCGTGGTGATCCCGATTGAGGCGCTCGGCGCGAACGGAGCGATACAGCCGAACACGCCGCAATACCGAGCGATGTCGATCAGCGTGGCCGACGCACTCGCCGCGGGTGGCAACATCCAGGCGGGCGACACGGTGGATCTTCTCTACACCCTGAACTTCGACCCCGGGAAGTACATCGTCAACCCCAGCCCCACCAAGAACACCGCCGACGTCAGCGCTCGCCTGGTTATCGAGCGCGTGCCGATCCTCGCGCGCAACCTGAGCGTCTACGTGATCCGGACGGACGCCACGATGTCCGAGAGAATCGGCTACCTCATGGCGGCCGGTGGACAGATGCAGCTGATCTTGCGCGCGCCAAAGGACGACCGCGCTACGGGTACGGCCGGCCAGAGCTTCGACACGGTCACACAAGAGTTCAAGTTCCACATCCCGACGAAGATCAGCGGCTAGCTGCCGCAAGCCGGTCCCACGCGTCGCGGACGCGCTCGCGAGTTCGGTCGCGGTCGCCGTCGTTCTCGATGACGACGTCGGCCGCGGCGCGGAATTGATCCTCGCTCAGTTGATTCGCTAGCCGCAGCTCGACTTCGCCTGGTCGCATGCCCCGCTTGGCCAGGCGATCGATGAGAACCTTTCGCGGCGCCACCACGATCCAGATCTGGTTGCACGCCTTCCGAAGGTCGCCGTCGAGGAGCTTGATCGCCTCGACGACGAGCACGGCTCCGTCGGGCAGCATCGACCGGGCCTCGAGGACCCGCGCGATCACTCGGGGATGCAGGATGCGCTCGAGGCGATGGAGCTTCGCCGGATCGCCGAAGACTTCTTCCGCGAGCTTCGCCCGGTCGATCTCCTTGTCCTCTCCGAGCACCTTCGTGCCGAAGGTCTGCACGATGGCGCTGTAGCCGACCGTCCCGCGCACTTGCTCGTCGCGCACCAGCGCGTCCGCGTCGAGCACCTTCGCGCCCAACTCGCGCAGCATCCCGGCGACCATCGACTTTCCCGCCCCGATCTGTCCCGTAAGACCGACCACGAATGCGCTCACTCGCTCTTCTCACTCTCCTTGCTCCACTCGTCGTACAGGTCCCGAAGTGACTTCTCGAGCGACGCATACTCCTCGCTCACGCGCCGCGTCTCCATGTAATTGCCGCGCTGCGCGATCTCCTGGACCTTCGCCTCTAGCTGACGAAGCTGGAGCTCCATTGCTTGAATGCGGGCCTCCAGCGCCCGCGCGCCTTCGACGCGGCGCGCCGCCGATGCCGTGCGCCTCGAGGCTCGCCGCCGCGGGTCCTGCCCCGGCTTCGGGGACCTCTCGCTCGCCGCACCCTGCCCGGCCCGCTTCGTTGTATTCGCCGCCGTCCTGCCGGGCCGGAGGACCCGCGGCTCGCGAGAGAACCCCTGCGCCGTGTCACCCGCGGCGCCTCCGGTCTCAACCATCGGCAGCGGCAGCTCGGCTCCTGAAGCGCGCAGACGCTGAAGGCCCGTCCAGTTTCCTTCAAATTTTTTCAACACCCCCGCTTCGATCGGCCAGATCTCGGTCGCGAGCTTGTCGATGAAGTACCGGTCGTGACTTACGAACAGCAATGCTCCGTCGAACTCAGCGAGCACTACCTCGAGCTGCTCGCGAGCGAGAAGATCGAGATGATTCGTCGGTTCATCTAATACGAGGAGATTCGCGTGACGCGCCGCGAGACGGGCGAGGGCAAGACGCGAACGCTCGCCGCCGGACAGCACACCGACGCTTTTGAAAACGTCGTCGCCGCGGAAAAGGAAGCGGGCCAGATGGTCGCGTGCCTCCTGTTCGTTCATCAGGCTCGCGTTGCGCATCGCGTCCAGCACGGTCTCGTTGCCGGTCAGCTCGCTTTGCGCTTGCGCAAGGAACGCGACACGCGCCGTCGGCGCCGACTGGATGTAGCCGTCGAGTGGGGCGAGGTCGCCGACCAGCGTGCGCACGAGCGTCGTCTTCCCTGCGCCATTGGGACCCACGACGGCTACCCGCCCGTCGCGTCCGATCCGGAGCGAGCCGGTCCGGACGAGGGGCGCACCGTACCCGATCGTGAGCGGCGTGGTCTCTACAACGGTGTCGCCAGCGAGATGCGCCGCCTCGAGGCGCCAGCCGTGACGCGCCACCTGTTCCGGCGCCTCGATCCGCTCGATCCGGGCGAGCTTCTTGGCGCGGCCGCGCGCCTCCTTCGAGCGTTGCCCGGCGCCGTAGCGGCGTATGAACTCCTCGGTCCGCGCGATCTCTTCGGTCTGCTTCGCCGCGGCCTTGGCAGTCGCGGCGTCACGGTCCGCGCGCTGCCGCGCATAGGAGGAATAGCCGCCGCGGTATTCGACGATCGAGCCACGTTCGAACGAGAGCGTGCGGCTGGTGACGCGATCGAGAAACCAGCGGTCGTGACTGGTTACAAGGAGCGTCGCGTCTTGCTCGATCAAGAACCGCTCGAGCCACTCGAGCGCTGCGACGTCGAGATGGTTGGTCGGCTCGTCAAGCAACAACAGGTCGGGGTCGTCGAGCAGCAACCGCGCGAGACCGAGTCGCGTGCGTTCGCCGCCCGAGAGCGTCCGTAGCTCGTGCGACAAGAGGCCGTCCAGACCGAGCCCGCCAAGAACGCGCCCGAGCGTCGCCTCGAAGTCATACCCGCCCGCATGCTCGAAACGGTGCTGCACGTCGGCGTACCGCTCCAGCAGCTCAGCGTCACCCGCGCCGAGGCGGGGCTCGAGCGCACGCATCTCGGCTTCGAGCTCGCGAAGGTGTGCAGCCGCGCCACGGGCGTGCTGTTCCACGTCGCCCGGCGCATCGGCCAGCAGCTCCTGCTCCAGGAACCCGATGCGCGTCCCGCGCGCGAGCGCGACGTTGCCGGCGTCTGCGGGCTCGAAGCCGGCGACGATGCGGAGCAGCGTCGTCTTGCCCACGCCGTTAGGCCCCACGAGGCCGACCCGATCGCCGTGCGCGAGCCGGAACGAGACGTCGCTGAAGATGAGCCGTTCGCCGAATCGCTTCGCGACCGCCTGTACCGAAAGAACGCTCACCGGCGTCCCTGTCTCGCGCGTCTCCGCGCTGGCGAACGCTGACAGTGCGGGCAATGGAAAGTCCCTCGTCCGCCGACGACGGTCCGCAGGATCGGCCGACCACATCGCGGACACGGCTCGCCCGCGCGTCCGTACACCTGGAACTCCCGCTGCATCCGGCCCTCGCGGCCCCGCGCGTCGACGTAGTCGCGACGGGACGCGCCGCCCAGCCGGATGCCCTTCCGAAGCGCCCACTTGATCGCCTCGTGGAGGCGCTCGATCTCGTCGATCCGCAACGAGCCGGCCTGGCGCAGCGGATGGATCCGCGCGCGCCAGAGCGCCTCGATCGCATAGATGTTCCCGATGCCGGCGATCGCACGCTGATCGAGGAGCAGCGGCTTGATCGCCGCGCGGGACCGTCGGCGGAGAAGCTCTCGCAGCCACGCGGCCGTGAAGCGGCGCTCGAGCGGCTCCTGCCCGAGCGACGAGTGCAGCGGCATCCTCGGTCGTCGGGGCTCGGGCACCGCGTCCAGGGTCGCCGCGTCGACGATCGCCATGCGTCCGAATTTCCTGGTGTCTGAGAACCGAAGCGCGGTCCCGTCCGTGAAGGCGATCTCGCCCCTCACGTAACGCTCGTCGACTCCATCGACGCCGTACAGCAGCTTGCCCGTCATGCGCAGCGAGACCACCAGCGCGTCGCCATCGTCGAGATCGAAGACGACGAACTTCCCGCGCCGGCGGACGCCGGTGATCGTGCGGCCGCGAAGCCGCGCCGCGAAGACACTGGCAGGCTCCGGCTCCGTGAGACGGACCCAGCTCGAGGAGAAGTCCGAGATCGTGCGATCGACGACGAGCTCGCGTAGCTGGCGCGCGATCGTCTCGACCTCAGGCAGCTCAGGCATCGTCGGGCTCAGGCATGCGCCGCGGCGGGCACCTCGAGGCGCTCCATCTCGTCCCAATTCGGGCCCGCGCGCACGTCGACGACCAGTGGCACGTCGAGCTCGAACGCGTCGCTCATCTTGTCGCAGAGCAGGCGCGCCATCAGTTCGACTTCGACCCGCGGCACTTCCGCGACGAGCTCGTCGTGGACCTGTAGAACGACGCGCGCGTGCAGATCGCTCTCGTGCAGCGCCTGGTGCACCCGCGACATCGCGATCTTCATGATGTCCGCGGCCGTCCCCTGTATCGGCATGTTGATGGCCATGCGCTCGGCGGCGCTCCGCACGGCGTTGACCGGACTCGTCATGTCGGGGATGTACCGGCGTCGTCCAAGGAGCGTCTCGACGTAGCCCTGCTCGATGCAGAACGCCTTCGTCTCGATGACGTACCGCCGCACCTGCGCGTATCGCTTGAAGTATTCGTCGATGAACCGCTGTGCCTCTTCGCGCTGCATGTTCATCCGCCAGGCGAGCCCGAAGTCACTCATCCCGTAGATGATCCCGAAGTTGAGCATCTTCGCGACGTCGCGCTGCTCTTTCGTCACAGCGGACTCGGGAACGCCGAAGCCGGCCGCAGCGGTGCGGCGATGCACGTCCGCTCCCGAGCGGAACGCCTCGATCAGCGCAGGGTCCTGCGAGACGTGGGCGAGCACGCGCAGCTCGATCTGCGAGTAGTCCGCAGCGACGAGCACGAGGTCGGGCGAGCCGGCTACGAAAGCGCGACGGATCCGGCGACCGAGCGGGGTGCGGATCGGGATGTTCTGCAGGTTGGGGCCGCGACTGGAGAGACGGCCCGTGGCCGCCACGGTCTGCTCGAACGTCGTGTGGACGCGCCGCGTCTCGGGATCGACGAGGCTTCCGAGCCCTTCGGCGTACGTCGAGCGCAGCTTCTCGATCTCGCGGTACTCGAGGATCTTCTCGATCACCGGATGCACGCCGCGAAGCTCCTCCAGCACGGTCGCGTCGGTGGAATAACCGGTCCCGGTGCGCCGACCACGCGGGAGCTTGAGCTCCTCGAACAGCAGGGACTGCAGCTGCTTCGGCGAGTTGATGCCAAAGTCGTGCCCCACGGCGTCGTACGCCTCGCGCTCGATACGCGCGACCTCGCGCGCGAACTCCTCGCCCAGCGAGCGCAGGTATCCGAGGTCGACCGCGATGCCGGCCTCTTCCATCTCAACGAGCACGTCCACGAGGGGCAGCTCGACCTCGCGGTAGAGCCGCTCGAGACCGAGACGCTCGAGCTCGCCGGCGAAGAGCTCACCGAGCCGCGCCGCGGCGACCGCGCCCGCACCAGCCCGCGCAAGCCGCTCCTCCATCGTCGCGGTGCGATACGGATCTTTGCGATCGGGGGCGGGCAGGGTCGGGACCTCAAGCTTGAGTCGCTCCGCCGCGAGGTCCTCGAGTGCGTGGTACCGGCGACTCGCGTTGACGAGATAGCTCGCGATCATCGTGTCCATCTCAAGGCCGCCAAGATCGGCGCCCGCGCGGCGAAGTGCCCGCCGCGCCGTCTTCGCGTCATGCGCGGTCTTGCGGACTTGGTCGTCGCGCAGCACCTCGGCGATCGCGGGTGGCACGTCCTCGGGGGTCGGCAGATACCAGACGCGCTCTCCCGCCGCGAGTCCGAGCCCGACGAGGGTGGGATGGCCGCCCGACGCGTCGATGTCGGCGTGTACCGCGACCGCACCGGATGCGCGGATGCGCGCCACGACATCGTCGACATCGACGTCGGCCACAAGCGTGGTCTCGACCGGCGAGGTGATCGCCGGCGGTGTCTCGAGGCCGAGCTGCATCTGACCGCCGCGCGCGGCGGTCTGCGGACGTGCCGGCAGCGGCGCGGCGACGTTCTGGTCGGCGGGAGGAAGGCGCGGCACGAGGCTGCGGAACTCGAGATCGCGGAAGAGATCCAGCACGGCGGCGCGGTCGTACGTCGAGCGGCGCGTGCGGTCGAGCTCGAGCGTGACCGGCAGCTCGGTGACGATCGTCGCGAGCTCGCGGCTCCTATAGACCTGGTCCTTGTTCGCGGCCAGCGCTTCGCGCAGCCGCGGCGTGTAGGGCCCGAGGTCGGCGTAGACGCCATCGAGGTTCGCATGCTCGGCGACGAGCTTTGCCGCGGTCTTCTCGCCGACGCCCGGCACGCCGGGGATGTTGTCGGTCGCATCCCCTTTGAGCGCCTTGAAGTCGACCATCTGATCGGGACGAAGACCGTAGCGCTGGCGGATCAGCTCCTCGTCATAGATCACGGTGTTCTGGAAGCCCTGGCGCGTGGTCATGAGCTTGATGAGCGGCGAAACGAGCTGGAGGGGATCGAGGTCCCCCGAGACGATGATCGTTTCGAGGCCCTTCGCCTCGGCCTGCCGCGCCAATGCGCCGATCACGTCGTCAGCCTCGTAGCCCGGCAGCGAATACATCGGGATGCCGAACTTCTCGAGTAGCTGCTTGCACCGCTCGAGCTGTGGCCGGAGCTCGTCAGGCATGGGGCGGCGGGTCGCCTTGTACGTCGCCTCGCGCTCGTGACGGAACGTCGGTTGAGGCAGGTCGAACGCGGCCGCGATGTGCTGCGGCGTCGTCTGCTCAAGCGACTTGAGGAGGATCGAGGCGAACCCGAAGGTCGCGTTAGCGAGCTCGCCCTTGGTCGTCGTCAGCGGAGGGACCGCGAAGAACGCCCGGTAGATCAGGCTGTTGGAATCGATAAGGACAAGACGCTCCGCCACACAACGAGTATCGCCGTTAGGCCGCGCGGAGCCTCCACGTCGCAAAAATCGCGATAACGGCGAACGCGATCGCGAGCGCAAGCCAGACCACGGGCGATTGCCCGCTTTCCGGATTCGCGGGCGCGTGCAAGGCCACCGCCTGCGGACCTGCCGTGGCGGTCTGCTGCGCCGCTTCACCGGGTGCGGCCGTCCCGGTCACGGCCTTCTGCGTATCCGCCGCGCTTCGCGCGGCCGGGTTCGGCGAGCCCACCGCGGAGAACGCAGCTGACGACGGCGGCGCCGGAGCGAGCGCGGGCTGGCCCGAGGCTGCGGCACCCGTCCGATCGTTCAACTGGGGCGCGGGGGCAGCGGCTCCGCTGGTTTGCCGTGCGAAGCCAGAGCCAAGGGAGATCACGAAGACGACCAGAGCGAGCCCGCTCGCGACCGCCGACGCGGTGCGAAGCGGGGCGAGCCACATCGGCACGGCTATGCGCGGGACGAGCGACCGCGCAGGAGCGGGTGCCGGTAGCGCAGCAATGAGCTTCGCCGTCGCACGAAGCTCGGCGACACGCGTGCTGCAGATCGCGCACGATCCGAGGTGCGCATCGACGCGCTCCCGCGACTGCGGGTCGAGCGCTCCGTCGATGTACGCGTTGAGGTCGGCGAACGGATGCACGGCGGTTCTAGCCTCCATCCTCTATGACGCCGCGGCGTCCAATCGGTTCCCGCCTCATCCGGCAGACCCTTTCCAGCCCTTCGCCACGAGCGCGTTCCGCACCGCAAGACGTCCACGGTGGATCCGCGATTTGACTGTCCCGATCTCCGCGACGGTGATGGTCGCGATCT
Organism: Chloroflexota bacterium; assembly: GCA_005889075.1. Classification (GTDB taxonomy): domain Bacteria; phylum Chloroflexota; class Limnocylindria; order P2-11E; family P2-11E; genus 3-1-20CM-2-70-9. The sequence continues at coordinate 15,837 of VBDQ01000033.1, read as the reverse complement.
CCTCGTACGCGAAGCCCTCGACATCGCGCAGCAGGAGGGCAGCCCGCTGCTCGGGCGGAAGCAGGCCGAGAGCTTCTTCGATGAGCGCGACGGCTTCGCGGTCTCCGACAAGATCGGCGAGCTCCGCGCTGCTCGCCGCCGGCTCGGCCCAGCCCGCCTCTTCATCATCCGCAGGCGGATCGAGGGGGAGCTCCGGGCGCCGCTTGCGCGCCCGCAAGCGATCGAGCGCGCGGTTCGTTGTGATACGGAAGATCCACGCACGAAACGAGGCGCCCTCAAATGACGACAGCGACTTCCATGCGGAAAGGAGCGCGTCCTGCACGACGTCTTCGGCATCGCTCGCGTTCGCAAGCATTCGGAGCGCGTGTCGATAGAGTGGTCGCTCGACCGCTCGCGCGAGATCTTCGAACGCGCGTCCCTCGCCACGGCGCGCGCGATCGAGAAGTTCTGCGTTCGTCTCGTCGGAAGCGTTCCTCATCGCGCTCGATTGGCCGGCTCAATGCGGGTTGGGTAGATTTCGGTGCGGTGCAGGAACTGAAGAAGCGCGTCATCGTTATCGGCGAGGACGACGAGCCGATAGCGATGCTGCTTCGTGACGCGCTCAATGACGAAGCGGGCTATCAGGCGGTCGTCGTCGCCGACGGCGCACTTGTCATCGAAACCGTGCGTCAAGTGCATGCCCACCTCCTCATCCTCGACATCATGATGCCGGGCCTCAACGGCTTCGAGGTGTTCGATCGCGTTCGCGAGGATCAGGACATCCAGGAGATGCCGGTGCTGTTCATCAGCGCTGCCGCCGGACAGTTCGAGAAGGAATTCGAGGAGCGCGGCATCACCGACGTGATCTCGAAACCCTTCGACCTGAACGACCTGCTGGAGCGGGTCCGCGTACTCTGCCCAGCCGATGTCGGAGGCAGGGCCTAGCCTGCGCGACCGCGCGCGGTTCGCGAAGCTTGCGCGCTTCGCCGCGGACATCGCCACCACCGTCGGCGATGCGATCGCCGTCGAAGACACCGCGATCGTCACCCGGAAACGAGGCCGAGCGAACTTCGCGACCGCGGCCGACCACGCCGCGGAGCGGACGATCCTCGAGCGGCTCGCCGCCCACGATGCGGGAGTGCCCGTGCTCACCGAAGAGAGCCCGCGCAAAGACCTCGCGAGAGCGGAACGGTTGTGGGTGGTCGATCCGATCGATGGCACGCTGAACTTCAGCCGCGGGCTGCCGTTCTATTGCGTCCTCATCGGCTACGTCGAGGAAGGACGGGTGCGAGCGGCTGCCGTGCACGCGCCACGAACGGGTGAGACGTTCCTCGCGTCCGAGGGCGCCGGCGCAACGCGCAACCGCATACGGATCAAGGTCTCGAGCGTCGTAAAGCCGAGTGAGGCATTCGCGGTCGCGAGCTTACGGTTCGCCGAGACCGCCAAACCCGGCTCGCGCTTCGCGATCCTGAACGCGACGTGCGCGCGTCTTCGCGTCATCGGCTCGGCCGGCCTCGAGATCGCCTATGTCGCGATGGGCCGCTTGGACCTTTTCGTCCATTCGGCACTCTCACCGTGGGATATCGCTGCCGCTTCGCTCGTCGCGCGCGAGGCCGGTGCCGCCGTGCTGTCGCTCAAGACCGGAGGCGACGCGACCTGGAACGAACGTCAGGTCGTCATCGGGAACCCGACCCTCGCTCGCGAGACGATGAAGCTGCTTCTGAAACCTAGAATGTGAATGAGCCGGAGCGGCGGGACGGTCTTACGCGGCAGACTCAAAATCTGCTGGGCGAAAGCCCATGAGGGTTCGAATCCCTCCTCCGGCACTGACGTCAGTGCGGTTTCTTTCGCCTTCGATACGGTCGTGTTGTCACAGGTTGCGCCTTGAAGGCTTCCCAGATGAGCCACTTGCGCCGCAGTCGCGGGCTTTCCTGATCCTCGTAAAGCTTCGTTAACAGGGAGATCGATGCGTACTTGGTGTACTGAAGCGCGTACATGTTGTGGGCCCGATCCTTTGACTGTTGCACGACGGCGCCCTTGATCGATAGCACCTCGGCGAGCTTCTTTTGAAGCCACCGCAAATGTTCCGGACTCGCAGAGCGAAAGCGGACAGTCAGACGCCGATACAAATAGCGTGGGTACTTCCGCGAAACTGGCCGATGCACGTAGTGCGAGATGGAACCATCGCCGTCGAATAAGCCACGGACCAGATCCAAGAACAGCTCAGCAGGTACCTGAACTGCGCCGAGCGTCAGGCTCTTCCGCTGGGTGAGACCCGTTTCTGAAAGCCATCGGTAAAGTTCGACGTCGCCAAGTTGAGCTCGATAGGCATTGCCGTCTTTGCGAAAGTTTGAGCTTCTGCGTCCGATGCAGGCGAGAAACGTCTCCATAAGGTCCCGGTCGGTTGAGACGAACGCGACATGACGTCCCGTATTGATCAGACATCCGTCGGTCGCCGCGAGCCCGACTGCGTATGCAAGGGCTGGCGTCCAAAAGAGTGGCTCGAGCCTGGACCCGGGGCCGCGGCGGCGATCGACAGTCGACCTCCGCCCACAACGAAGTCCACGGTGTGCTTCAGCTGCGCGCGCGATACGCGCGTCTGTCGCCTTCGTGAGGCCCTTCGCCCAGTTCTTCGGCACGATCGCATCGTGCATGAAATTGCCGCGCGAGTGTTGTCGTCAAAAGTGAGCATTCCTGTCGTCATTTTGTGCGACAGGGTCCAGCGCGAGCACCGACTAGCCCAGCGGAAGCGTCACCTTGACCGTCGTGCCCTTCCCGTCCCCATCGCTCTCGATCGCGAGCCTCCCCGCATGCGCTTCGGCCACCAGACGCGCGACGTAGAGCCCAACACCCATACCCGCGAAGCTCGCGGCGCGACCGGCACCGCGGACGAACGCGTGCCCGAGCTTCGAAAGCTCATCGACGGGAATGCCAATCCCTTCGTCGCTGATCGTGATCTCGGCGGTGCCATCGTGGCGCACCAGGGAGACGCGGATCTCGCCGCCGCTGGGCGAATATTTCACGGCGTTGCCCACGAGGTTCATCAGCAGCTGATCGATCCGGGCGAGGTCACCGCGGGCCCGGAAGGTCTCCGGCACCTTCACCTCGAAGCGGTGCCTGCCTTCCTCGGCGGTCGCGAGAACGTAGCGCTGCACGACGTCGCGCACGACACTTGCGAGGTCAAATCCTCCCGACTCCATCCGAAGCGTTCCCCGCTCGGCCCGCGAGACCGAGAGCAGGTCGTTCACCAGCCCGTTCATCCGGTCGACCTGACGCTCGATCGCCGCGAGATTCCGCTCGAGTGACTCGAGCTCGAGAGGCGTGTCGTTCTCGCGCGATCGGCGGATCCGCGACCGGATCAGCTGCGCGAGCGCCTTGAGCGGGGTGAGCGGGGTGCGAAGCTCGTGCGAGACGATCGAGAGGAATTGCTCGCGCTCGCGTTCCGCGGCCCGCGTGCCGCTCAGATCGTGGATCGTCCCTACCGCCGCGACGATCGTGCCGTCGACGCGCACCGGTGCGGCCGTGACGAACGCCTCACGCCGTTCACCGGTCGCCGGGTCGACGAACGTGTACTCGTCGGCGATCTTCTCGCCGCGTAGCGCGCGGTCGACCGGCAGATCCGGCGGGCCCTCGGCCTCGCCGGCTGGCCTTTCCGGCCGCATCGCCGCGCGGATCGCTGCGAGCGTGGTCGTGCCCGAGTCGAGACCGAGGATCTCCCGCGCGCGCGGGTTGAGCTCCGCGCGGCCGTCCGGCCAGCTGATGATGATGCCTTCGCCGAGAGCCTCGAGGATCTCGTTCGTCAGCTGGCGCTGGGCGATCGCTTCCTGATAGAGAAGCGAGTTGGAGACTGCGATTGTCAGCTGCGCCGCGAGGATGTGGGCGATCTCGATGTCCTCGTCGGAGAACGAACGCGTCGGGTCCTTGGTGTAGATGATGAGCGCGCCGATGAGCTCCCCCTCCTTGACCAGAGGCACGGCCAGGGCGCGCACGAGACCTTCCGCCCGGACCAGCTCGGCATCCCCGAGCGCGCTCTGCCCCAGGTCGAACACGCTGTGCACGTCCGCGCCCCGGTAGGCCGCGCGCGCTCGCTCCATCGGGATCCGCTGCCGCGAGGCGTAGGTCTGGGACAGACCCTCGTAGGCACGGATCTGCAGCGAGTCCGTGGTCGGGTCGCGGAGCATCAGCGCGGCCGCCTCGACGCTCTGCAGCTGCCGCGCCGCCTCGACCGCCGTGTGGATGCGGTGCTCGAGATCGAGTGAGCGCATGATCTCGGCGGTGGCGTCGTGCAGCCGCCGCAAGCGGTCGTCGCTTGCCATCTCGCCCGCCAGTCGAGGCACGTAACGTGCCATTCCCTTCCCCTGCCGGAGGCCGGGCTAACGCGGGAGGACGACCTCCACCACATCGCCGCCTACCTCACGCGCGACGGCCTCCGCGAGCTCGCGTGACGGCCTCGCGCGGAAGGAAGTCTGCACCTTGCGCATCCCGCCGCCATTACGGGGTAGTTCAAGCAAGACCTGCGAGGTTCCAGCGTGCTCGGCGAGCACGAGCTGGATGCGCTGGAAGAGCGCGATCGACCGCTCGTAGTCGAGCACCTCTCTAAAGCGGATGACGAGCGGCGGCGGCTCTTCTTCTGACGGGGATACGGGAATCGGAGGAGTGGGCGCTAGGGACGACCGGTGGGCCGACTCGGACGAGGGCTGCTGCACTAGCCCCCCAGCGGCGCTAACGCCCCGCGGACGACCTCCTCCGTTTCCGTTCCCATTCCGCGCGAACTTGGCGCGCTTGGCGAGGAACTGCCGCCGCTCGTCAGCGACACGCTTGATCTCGGCAATCCCCGCATCGTTGAAACGGGCCGCGTGCTCGCAGAGAAGCTTTGGCTCCTCGTCGCGCTCCTCGACGCGCGCGAGGACAAGGAGGATCTCGTCCGCGTTCCAGAGCGTCGCGGTTGCCTCGTAGGTCCGTGGGAAGACGGTGACCTCCACCGAACCGGTCAGATCCTCGACCTGCGCGAACATCATCAGCTGCTTGTTCTTGGTGATGTGCTTGCGCGCGTTTGTGACCACGCACGCGATCGTCACGAGATCGTCTCCGGCCTCCTTTAGCTCGGCGAGGTAGGCGGTCACGACGTCGCCCATCTTGGGAGCGAGCGCGGTGAGCGGATGCTCGGAGAGATAGATGCCAAGAAGCTCCTTCTCCCATCCGAGCAGCTCGCGGCGCGGCGCCTCGGTGCCGGTGAGCGGGCCGCCAAGAACCGACGCCTCGGCGAGGTCGAACAGTCCCACCTGTCCACTCGCGCGGTCGCGCTGCTCGCGCTGGGCCGTCGCGAGCGTCGCGTCCAACACGTTGAGCTGGGTCTGTCGCGGTCCGAAGGCATCGCAGGCCCCGCAGCGAATCAGCGATTCCACCACACGCTTGTTAGCGCGCTGCAGGTCGATCCGTGCGCAGAGATCGTCGAGCGAACGAAACGGACCGGCGGAGCGCCGCGCCTCGACGATGCCGTCCACCGCGCCTTCGCCGACATTCTTCACGGCGCCGAGCCCGAACCGGATGCCTTTTGCCGTGATCGCGAAGTCGAGCTCCGACTCGTTCACGTCGGGCGGCAAAACCCCGATGCCCATGCGCCGGCACTCCGCGACTGCGATCGCAACGCGCTCGGGCGTCCCCATCTCCGCGGAAAGGACCGCCGTCATGTACTCGGTCGTGTAGTTCGCCTTCAAGTACGCGGTGTGGTACGCGATGATCCCGTAGATCGCCGCGTGCGCGCGGTTGAAGCCGTAACGCGCGAACGGCTCGAAGTCCTTCCACACCGCTTCGATCACGTCGGCATGGACGCCGTTCCGGATCGCGCCGGAGACGAACTTCACCTTCTGCGCGTCGAGCTTCTCGCGGATCTTCTTGCGCACCGCGTAGCACAGCACGTCCGCTTCGGCGAGGGTGAACCCGGCGAGGGCCTGGGTCACCGCCATCACATCCTCCTGGTAGACCATCACGCCGTACGTGCTCTGGAGGACCGGCTCGAGCAGCGGGTGGGCGTACGTGACCGGCTCCTCGCCGTGCTTGCGCCGGATGTAGGTCGGGATGTAGTCCATCGGACCCGGCCGGAAGAGCGCGACCATCGCCATGACGTCCTCGACGCGGTCCGGCTTGAGCTCGCGGACGTACCGCCGCATCCCGGCCGACTCCAGCTGGAACATTCCGGTGGTCTCGCCCGAGCCAAGCAGCTCGAAGGTCTTGCGGTCGTTGAGCGGGATGTCTTCGCGCTGGATCTTGATGCCGCGCTGGCGCTCGATGAGTCGTAAGGCGTGCTCGAGGATCGTGAGGTTGCCAAGCCCGAGAAAGTCGAATTTGAGCACGCCTAGCTTCTCGAGCTGTTTATCCTCGTACTGCGTCTGGAGCGCGTTGACGTTGCCTTTGGAGCGCTCCAAGGGGACGAGCTGGGTGATCGGCTCGCGCGAGATCACCACCCCGGCGGCGTGGGTCCCCGTCGAGCGCACCAGGCCCTCGACCTTCTCCGCCAAATCGAGCAGGCGCTGCACATCGGCGTGCTGCTCGAGGTCCCGTAGCTCCGCGACCATCCGCCGCGAGTCCGCGAGGACCGCGCCGAACGGGATCGTCTTCGCCACGCGGTCGGCATCGCCGTAGGGCATGCCGAGGACGCGCGCGACGTCGCGCACGGCCGCGCGAGCGAGCATCGTGTTGAACGTGCCGATCTGTGCGACGCGGTCGGCCCCGTATTTCTGGGTGACGTACTGGATGACCTCGTCGCGCCGGTCGCCCATGAAGTCGACGTCGATGTCCGGAGGCGTGAACCGCTCCAGGTTGAGGAAGCGCTCGAAGATCAGACCGTACTTGAGCGGGTCGATATCCGTCAGCCCGATCGCGTAGTTCACGAGCGAGCCACCGGCCGACCCGCGCACCGCGGTGAGGATCCCCCGCTCATGCGCGAAGCGGATGAAGTCCTGGACGATGAGGATGTAGCCCGTGTAGCCCGTCTTCGCGATGACGGTGAGCTCTTTGTCGATCCGCTCCTTGAGCTGCGGCGTGAGCGCGCCGTAGCGCGCGACCGACCCGGCTTCGGCCATCGCGCGGAGCTGATCCTCCGGCGTCCTTCCGGCCGGGACGTCGAAGTGCGGCAAGCGCAGCTCGCCGAGGGGAAGCTTGAGATCGACCTTCTCCGCGATGCGGACCGTGTTCGCGAGCGCCTCGGCATCATCGGGAAAGAGCTCGGCCATTTCGGCCGCTGTCTTCATGTAGAGGTCGGGGTGATCGATCATCTTGAGCCGATCGGGGGTGTCGAGCGTCTTTCCACTCTGGATGCAGACCATCACGTCCTGCGCCTCGGCATCCTCGGCGTTGACGTAGTGGATGTCGTTCGTTGCGACGAGCCCGATGCCGGTCCGCCGTGAGACCTCCCGGACGCCCTCGTTGACACGGGCCTGTTCGTCGAGCCCGTGCGACATGAGCTCCAGGTAATAGTTGCCTTCACCGAAGATCGCGCGGTGTTCCTCGGCGACCCGGCAGGCCGCGTCGATCCCGTCCTCCTCGATCGCGCGCGCGAGCTCTCCCTGCAGGCAGGCCGAGAGCGCGATGAGCCCCGCGCTGCGCTCGCGAAGAAGCTCCTTGTCCATCCGCGGGCGGTAGTAGTAGCCCTCGAGGTGCGCCGCGGTCACGAGCGCGACGAGGTTCTGGTAGCCGGTGAAGTCCTTCGCCAGGAGCACGAGGTGGAACGGCTTGCCGTGTCCCTCGACGCGCGCATCGCGGTCGAGGCGGCTGTTGCGCGCCACGTAGGTCTCGATCCCGACGATCGGCTTGATGCCGGCGTCGCGGCACAGCGTGTAAAAGTCGATCGCGCCATAGAGCGCGCCGTGATCCGTAAGAGCGAGCGCCGGCATCTCCAGCGCCTTTGCGCGCGCCACCAGATCGGAGAGTCGCGACAGCCCATCGAGCAGGCTGTATTCGCTATGGGTGTGAAGGTGGACGAACTTGCTTGCGATGACCTGCCCCACGTGACCGCTCGGGGAAGCGCGGCGGTCTCATCGAGTCTAACGTCCGTTACGGACCGTTGGCCACCGCGTACGGAATCACGTCGACGCCGCTCGCGTCGACGAACCGGAACTTCACGTAGCCGCCCTGCGGAGCCAACGCATGCCAGTCGTAGCTCACGATCTCGAAGCCTCGCCTCACCGTCGCTTTCACGGTCACGACGCCATCGGAGCCCGCCGACGCACTCAGCGCGTGCGCATTCTTGAGCCAGATCTGGGCCATGCCACCGGCTGGCGTCACGCGGGGTGATCCGAGCGCTTTGAGCATCGCAGCGTCGTTCGGCTCGGGGACCGTCGCGGTGTGGTTCGGTCGGCAGAACACCTCGAAGACCGATCCGTGGCCAAACCGATAGAGATAATCGCCTGGGATCGCTGTCGGCGCGGTCCACGAATCGGCGCGGATGTCGGGGCCGGCAGGTCCCCGAAATACCGAGCGCAGTCACTAAGAGCGCCTAGGACCGAGCCCCGCACCTCGTATGTCTTCGCATCGAGCGCCCACAGCTCGCACGCTGACGGCGGCACGGACATCAAGCCGAAGGTCGGATAGAACTCGCCAGTCGCCGCGATGATCCAGATCGCAGCGGCAGGATCGACGTTCGCAGCACCGGCGCTCCCGGGAAGGTCCGACCACGTCGCCGGGCGCACGGTGATCCGGTCAACGCGTCGGATGTAGCCCGCTCCTGCCGTCTGCGTGAGGCGGTCCATGTAGTCGCGGAGCGCAGCAGGGATCTGGTCACGCGGCGCCACGATGACGGCAGTCGCGGTCGGTGCCGCGGGTCCCGAACCGGCGCCCGTCACCTCACCGCAGCCGACGAGCAGGCACGCAAGAATCAGGAAGGTGGTGCGCACATCCATGAAAACGCCCGAGAGCGCGCGAATGTCGCGCGCTAGGGCCGGACCTGCCGCGTCACGGTGACGAGGAGCGCCAGGTGGTCCGATGCCGATGGAGCCCTGACGGTATGGACGTTCGACGCGATGACCCCGATACCCCAGATGTAATCGATCCGCTTGGGCGGGTCGTCCATCGTCGTCGTCGGTCCAGCTGGCTCGCCAAGGTCGCCGTACCCGGCCTCTCCGAAGAGACCCATCTCGAGATCGCCGGGTTCGGCATTCATATCCCCCGCGATGATCGCCGTGCGCTCGCCACTCCAGGCCGACAGGATCGCGCGCACCTGCTCCTGGCGGATCGAGCTCGAGTCGGCGATATCGTCGAGGTGCGTCGTTACGACGAGCACGTCGCCGATCCGGACGCCGATCGCCCCACGCGGCTGATGCTTGAGCGACGGCTGGACGGCGAAATGGATCCGCTTCACGTCGGTCATGGGAAAGCGCGAGAGGAGCGCGTTGCCGTAGAGGTCGCCGATGTTCGGGCCGAAGACATATGGAAGTCCGAGCCGCTCCGAGAGGACGCTGAGGGCATCGTGCTGCTCGTCGATCATCCATCCGCGGACGACCTCCTGGAGCACGAGCACATCCGGCGACTCGCGCGAGATCACGTCGACTAGCGAATCGAGCGATGGGATCTGGCCGGCGTTGAAGTCCTGATGGATGTTGTAGGTCATGACCCGGAACGTGTTCACGGGATCCTCGGTCGTCGCTGGGGTCGGGGTGGTCGCGAGCGCGACGAGCGGAACGACCACCACGATCGGGACGAGCGCGATCGGCAGAACGCGCCACGCCGGCAGGCCCCCGCCGCCGGCAAACAGTGCCGCGACGACGACGAACGCCGTCGCCGCCCAGACCGCGGGCGCGTACGCCCAGAACGCGTAGAAGCCGAAGGCCGTTGCGACGAAAACGAGCCACCCGACACCGAGCGCGAGGCCGGCCACGATGGGCGAGCGGGCGGCGATCGTGGGCGCGCCCGGGAGCGATGCTCCCGCGAGGACCACGCCGGCCGCGAGCACCAGCCCACCGATGAGCGAGATGAGCGGCGCGTGCGCCCAGAGAAGTGCGGCGCCGGCGCCGCAGGCGATGGCCGCGCTGACGCCGCGTGCGTGCGGCCGGGTCAGGAGCAGGGTCCCCGCCGCCAGGCCAAGGCCGACGAGGACAAGCGCGAGCTCGGTGCTCCGCCCCTCGGTTCCGTATCCCAGACCGCCGGCGAGCGCGATTTGCGCGCCGTTCGTCCCGCCGGTCTCCGCGACGAGTAACAACGCCGGGAGCGCGGCGATGGCGACAGCCCCGCGAAGGCCGGGCCTCGTCCAACCGCGCTGAGCGCCGATCGAGATGAGCCCAGCCGCGAGGAACACGAGGGCAGCGACGAGGACGAGCGGCGCGGCGACGGTGAGGGGTTGATCGACGACTGGGATCGTGCGGAAAGCCGCGCGCAGCGCGAGGTCCAAGACGATCGCGATCGGCACCGCGACGGGGAACGGAGAGGGACGATCCGCCGGACGCGCCGCGTGGAACAGCGCGAGCCACCAGAACCCTCCGGCGAGGCCGACGACGGTGAGCACGAGGTCGGAGATGTTGTTGCGCGAAAGCGTCGCGAGCAGCGTCGCGATGCCGAGCATCGCCGCACCAAGTCCGACGGAGCGGCGTGGCCCGAGGCGCCATCCGACGATCGGCGCGAGCAGCGAGGTCGCGAACACGCCTCCAGCCAGGAGCGCGAGCGTCGTGTTGGCCTGGCCGTAGAACGTCTGCTGGAATGTCGATGCGAACGTTCGGACGTCGTAGATGAGGAAGAGGACGCCGAGGACCGCGAAGGTGACCTCGCCGAACATCGGCGACGGACTATACGGCTAGCGGTTGGTTCGCCAAGCCTCCGTGAGTCGCGATGCGGTCTCGTTCACCAGATCGCGCACGCTCTCGACCGTACTGAAGCCCGGCTCGTCGGCCATCGGTCCGACGACGAGCGCGCCGACGACGTCTCCGGAGACCGTGATCGGAAGGATCATCGACCGCCCGCCTTGCACGAGCCGCTCGAGGGTCGCGGCGCCGTCGGCGTCGCGCAGTGGGGTCACGATCTCGTCAAGGCTCATCGCGCTGACCACTCGTCCCTCTCGGCACGCGCGCGCGATGGCGTTATAGCGGTCGGCGAGCTCGATGGTGAAACTGCCGACCGTGATGCCGAGCGCGTAGTCGAGCTCGCGTGCGGCCGACGAGCCGGAGATGAGCTCACCGCGAAGCAATCCCGCCGCCGGGTCGACCCCCACCAGGAACGTCGTTGGAAGACCGATACCGGCGCACTGGGTCAGGAGATCGCCGAGGATCTCGTCGGTCGTCGGGGGCTCGGGCTCGTTCTTCAGAGAGGATGGAGCCGCGGCGACCGGCGGGAGGACGGCGGCCGCCGCGGACTCCTGAGGGGAGAGACTTGGTTGGAAGCGGCCCGTCCGCCGGACGGCCGCGAGCCGATCGCTCGCGACCTCGAGGACACGGGCCACAAGACGTGTCGCGTGATCTGAGTAACCGGTCTCGCCGAAAGCCTGCAGCGTCGCGACACCGTAGATCTCGTCGGCGCTCACGAGGGGGTACTGGAGGACCGAGATCTTTCGCGCTTCGACGCCTTCGGAGCCGCGAACGCCGATCTCTCGGACGAACGTATGCCAGCGACGATCGCGCCGCGCCGCGTAGCAGTCCGGACCGTCGTCGATCGCCTGCCGGCCCATCTCGGGGGCCGCGGGATCACCGCCAACGACCTTGTACCGATAAGCGACCTCGCGCCTGACGCTGTTGAAGAGCGCGACCGAGAACCCATCGACGCCCGCGATCGCCGAAACCGCATCGCGCAGGACGCGTCCAATGGAGCGCGCATCGGTGAGCTCGTCGAGCGCGCGCGCGACCTCCTCGACCACCATCCGATCGCGCTCGTCCTGTTCGTCCTTCGGGTCGAGTTCGACCTCGCTGACGGGTTCGACGACGAGCGGCTGCGGCTCGGGCTCGGCTTCGTCCGGGGCGACCGCGAGGCGGCGAGGCTGCGAGGGGGCGATCGCTGCGAACGTCGCGAGGCTGTCGCTGCCCACCGCCGCCGCGATGAGCTCGCACGAAAGATCGAGCGCCTCACGCGCCTGTGCGGTGAGCTGCTCGCGCGTGATCAACGTTCCCAGGAGGACGCCGACCGTCTTGTCCTGACCCACGAGGCGCGAGATGAGCAACCGCGGCGGAACGCCGACCCATTCGGCTTGGTACGGCACCGGCCAATCGAGGACGACGGCGCGGTTCGCCGGAAGGGTGTCGTCCGGGAGCTGCAGGTTCAAGAGTCGTCGGTCGTGCAGCCACGGCATGCGTCCGACCTCCGCCTGTACCGCGTCGCCGACGGCTGGATGGCGGACGACGGCTGCGCCGATCAGATACGGAACGCTGTTGAGAAGGATCCGGAGGGTCGCTTCGACGGGCGGCGTCATCGGAATGACCGTGAGCGGCCGCGGCTCGAGCCGCGGCGACTCCGCCGCGACCGCGGTCTCCTGCACGACCGGTTGGATCACCGGTCGGGTCTCGGCCGGCTCCATCTGCGTTGCGATCCGCCTGACTCCCGCCACGTTTCCTCCCGCGCTCTGTGAGATTTCTAGGCGGGCGCATCGGCTGACCCATCCCCCAGAGGGACGATCTCGACCGCGGGGGAGTACCGACGTACGGGCGGGGGATGTCGTCTAGCCGACTAATGCGCGGATGTGCCTCCGTCGACCAGAAGGGTTTGGCCGGTCACGAAGGCGGCTTCGGTAGACGCGAAGTAAACGACGGCCGCCGCGGCATCCTCGGGCATCCCCAGGCGGCCGAGCGGCGTTCGCGCGACCTCGTCTTCGCGGAATGCTGGGTCGCGGGCCATCCGGTCGCGGGTGAGGTCCGTCTCGATCAGGCTCGGGCCGACCGCGTTCACGGTGATGCCGCGGCTGGCGAGCTCGAGCGCCAGCGACTTCGTCATCGTGACGATCCCGCCCTTCGCCGCGCTGTAGGCGACGCGCTGCACCCGCCCAACGACACCGTAGATGGACGCGACGTTGATGACGCGGCCACCATCGGCAAGGAGATCGAGCGCGGCTTTTGTGACGAAGGCGACGCCTTTGAGGTCCGTGTCGACCACCGTGTCCCACGCTGTCTCATCGAGAGACGAAAGGTCCTGCGGAACGTTGGTGCCGGCGTTGTTCACGAGGATGTCGAGGCTCCCCCACTCGCGACCGAGCCGGTCGAAGCACACGCGGATCGACGCGGCGTTCCGGACCTCGAGCAGGAGCGCGAGTGATCGGCGACCCATCGCCCGGATCTCCCGCGCCAGCGGCTCGGCGTCGTCGCCCTTTCGCGATGTGATAGCGACATCCGCACCGACGCTCGCGAGCGCCAGTGCGATCGCGCGGCCGATCCCTCGCGACCCACCGGTGACGAGCGCACGCTTGCCGGCCAGGTCGAACACCGCGTGCGAGGATACGGCCGTGAAGGTCGCCGACATCGAGATCAGAGCGCCCTCGGATCGGCGATATCCGGCGATCCTCTCCGACGGCGCGCTCGAGTTCCTTTCGCGTCTCCATCGCGAGGTCGAGCCTGTCCGGCAGGAGCTGCTTCTTGCTCGCGCCGAACGCTGGGAGCAGCTGCGAAGCGGCGGAACGCTCGACTTCCTGGACGACACACGTGACGTGAGGGAGCTGGACTGGCGCGTCGCCGACGTACCGCATGACCTTCGAGTGCGCAAGGTCGAGATCACCGGGCCGACCGACCGCAAGATGGTGATCAACGCTCTCAACTCGGGCGCATCCGTCTACATGGCCGACTTCGAGGACGCCAACACACCGACCTGGCAGAACATGGTCGAGGGCCAGCAGAACCTGATCGACGCGATCGAGCGGAAGATCTCCTTCACCAATCCCGACGGCCGTGTTTATCGCCTGAACGACCAGACGGCGACCCTCGTCGTACGGCCGCGGGGCTGGCACCTGAACGAGCGCCACCTCACGATCGACGGGCTCCCGATCGCGGGAGCGCTCTTCGACTTCGGGCTCTACGCATTTCACAACGCCGTGCGACTGCTCAAGAAGGGCACGGCACCGTACTTCTATCTGCCGAAGCTGGAGAGCCACCGCGAGGCGCGCCTCTGGAACGAGATCTTCGACTGGACTGAGAAGGAGCTGAACCTCGGGCACGGACGGATCAAGGCGACGGTGCTGGTCGAGGTGTTGCCCCTCGCGTTCGAGATGGATGAGACGCTCTTCGAGCTGCGCACGCACTCGGCGGGCTTGAACGCCGGGCGCTGGGACTACATGTTCAGCATCATCAAGAAGTTCGGCGATCGGAAGGAGTTCGTCCTTCCGGATCGAGCGCAGGTCACGATGACCGTGCCGTTCATGCGGGCGTACACCGAGCTTCTCGTGAAGACCTGCCACAAGCGCGGAGCATTCGCGCTGGGCGGCATGGCGGCGTTCATCCCGAGCCGCCGGGACGCGGCCGTGAATGAGGCAGCGCTCGCGAAGGTGCGCGAAGACAAGACCCGCGAGGCGAACGATGGGTTTGATGGCACATGGGTCGCCCATCCGGATCTTGTCTCGACGGCGATGGGCGAGTTCGACCGGGTACTCGGCGCGAAACCGAACCAGCTCGACCGGCAGCGGCCTGAGGTGACGGTCAGAGCCGCGCAGCTGCTCGACGCGCGCGTCCCCGGCGGGACGGTCACCGACGCCGGCCTTCGCACGAACGTGAACGTGGGCATCCAGTACGTCGCCTCGTGGCTTCGCGGTACCGGCGCGGCGGCGATCAACAACCTCATGGAGGACGCCGCGACTGCGGAGATCTCCCGCTCACAGATCTGGCAATGGATCCACCACGGCGTCTCGCTTGCAGAGGGGCCGCGCGTCACGCGCGAGCTCGTGCGGGACGCCGAGAGCGAGGAAGTCGCGAAGATCCGCAAGTCCGTCGGCGATGACTTCTTCGCGAAGGGCCGCTATGACGAGGCGCAGAAGATCTTCGAAGAGGTAGCCCTGTCAGAAGACTTCCACGAGTTCCTGACAATTCCGGCCTACGAGCACATCGACTAGACCCAACGATCACGCCTTGAGGCGTTCGAGAAGGATCCGATTCGCCGCGATGAGATCCGCGCCACTTCCAAGCTTCTTGCGTACGGCGCCGACCAGCGCCCCCAGCGCCCGATCGTTGCCCTTGCGATAGTCGGCGACCGCCTTGGCGTTCTCGTGGATCACCGCGTCGACAGCCTCGGTGATCGCGGCCTCGTCGCTGACCTGAAGGAGACCCATCGTATTGGCGATCGCTTCGGGGTCGCCGCCGTTCCGCCAGACCTCCGCGAGGATCTCCTTCGCGGCGGTGCTGGTGATCCTGCCTGCTTCCATCATGCGGACGATGTCCGCGAGCTGGTCCGGGCTGATGCGCGCTCTATCGATCGTGATGCCCTCGCGCTTTAGAGCCGCCGCGAGCTCGCCCATCACGAGGTTGGCGATGGCCTTCGGCGAGCGCTCGAGCTTCACCGTTGCGTCAAAGAACTCGGCGAGCTTTGGATCGGCGACCAGGTTGCGCGCGGCGTAGTCGGAGAGACCGTACTCGCTCACGAACCGCGCGCGCCGATCGGTTGGCATCTCGGGAAGCCCGCGCCGCAATTTCTCGACCATCGCGGCCTCCGGCTCGAGGGCCACGAGATCCGGCTCGGGAAAGTAGCGATAGTCCTCGACCTCTTCCTTTGACCGCTGCAGGTAGGTCCGCCCGCGCTCGGGACTCCAGCCGACGGTGATCTTGCCCTTGCGCGTACGGAGGTCGCCGCCGGCGTGCCACTCATTCCAGAGACGATCGGACTCGAACGCGACTGCGGCACGCAGGGCCTGATAGCTGTTCAGGTTCTTGATCTCGCTCTGTGGAGGCCAGACCGTCCTGCCGTCATCCGAGAAGC
>VBDQ01000135.1 GCA_005889075.1 Chloroflexota bacterium | reverse complement strand
TTCGCGCTTGAGCGTGCGGATGAACCGCTCGGCGCGTCCGTTCGTCCAGGGGTGATACGGCTTGGTCCGCGTCCAGCGGATCCCCAGCTCGGCGCAGGCCTCCCCGAAGCGCCGCTTGTATCCGGTGCCGTTGTCCGTGAGCACCCGACGGACGCGGATGCCGCAGGCATCGAAGTGCGCGACCGCGCGGCGCACGAAGCCCACGCAGTCGTCGGCACTGAAGCTGGGCAAGAACTCGAGATAGCTGCGCCGGCTCGCCGCATCGATGGCCACATGCACCTGCTGCCAGCCGATGCCTTCGGCCTTGCGCACGCGCGGGCGGACCAGATGGTGCCGTCGACCTCCGCCTCGCGCGACGCTGCTCGCGCTCTTGACGTCGATCTGCACGACCTCGCCGGGCTCGCGGGCCACGAAGCGACCGCGCCGCGGCCGCGCCTCGGGGAAGAGCTCGCGCAGCCGGTGCATATGGAAGCGCCGCAGGACGCGATACGCGGTCCGGCGCGAGAGGCCGGTCATCGGGCCGAGGCGGTCGGGTCCCCAGCGCCACTCAAGGCGCGCCTGCAACAGCGCGGCCTCGCGCGCGGGCGCGGTGCGACGCGGCGATCGACGCGGCCGGCATGACCGGTCCTCGAGCTCGTGCGCGCGGCGACGCCAGCGGTACACCGTTTGACGGCTGACGCCCATCTGCCGCGCGGCCTCGGCGACTCCGAGACGAGCGGCTTTCTCCAACAGCGTGAGACGCGACAGCGGAGTGGTGCGAGCGGTACGGTACACAGAAGCCCTCCGACTTTCGTGTGGTGGTGACACCCGCACCTTAGTCGGAGGGTTCTTGTGACGTACCTCTAGGAGGAATTCAGCTAGCGAAGCGGCGGGAGCAGACAGCGGCCGCGCGGGTGGCACGGGGGAGCGGGTTACGCGCGAGCCGTCATGCCGGCCGCGCCAAGACAGCGAGTACACGCAAAGCGGCGGAGCGGACCGGTAGGCGAGGGCGCAACCGCGACCGTCGCTTCGCGCCCAGGGGCCCCTGCCCCTGGGACAGGACCCGCGGCGGCCTCTGCTTGACCGCCGCCGCCGTCCTCTGTCGCCGATCTCCCGGCTAGCTTGCCAGCGTAGAGCGCGTCGAGCACAGGAATCGATGCTTCGCGCTGCGCCTGATCGTCGGCGAAGTGCATGACGCGACGGCCGTCGAGCACCGCCTCGAGGATGAAGCGCTGCACGAGCCATGGGCAGGAGACGTGGTCCACCTTGGGGTGCTCGCGCGTGACCCATTCATGACGCGATCACATCCGCGGCGGATCGGACGCACCGGTCGCGAGCCAGCGCTCGACGGCCGGGATGTAGCGCTTTGGGTCCTTTGCGAAGGTTTCGAGACAACCGCCGCCACAGAAGGCGTACTCGCGGTCACTGCGCTCGATGGTCAGGCCCCGTTCTCGTTGCTCGGCGACGTCGACGATCATGCCGCAGACCGGGTCGAGCATCTTGCCGTCACGCATTCCTTGAGGAGATTAGCCGGTCACCCGATCGGGGTAGCCAGAATCACCCACCTCGTACGGGGTTCACGCGCCCGTCGCGGAGCGGCAAAGTGCGCAACGTGGAGCAGGTGTCGGGCGGACCATGGGACCGTGCCGGTGTTGACCGGGAGACCTGGTTCGCCGCGCGAGTGATGGCCGCAGCGATCCGCGAGACCGTGCGACTGGCTCTCGACCCGAGTGAGAACGAAGCATTGCCGTCCGATCACCGTCGTCTCGGTGAGTACGCCGACGATCTCGTGTCCGCCGTAGACGACGGCGACCCCGAGACCGTCGCCATGCTTCTTCGTCGCGCTCCCCGCTAGGGAGCGTCGCCCGAGTCGAGCTAAGGCCGTCCGCGTCGGCGGAAGGGATTCGTGCCGCCGCCCGACGTGCTCGTCGCCGCGGTCCGCGTCACGGTGAAGCTCGCCCCGTCGGAGTCGATCTGCGATGGCTGGGCCGTCACCTCGCCCTGGTAGTTGATCATCGAGACCGCGCGGGCCGCAAGCTGGCTGAGGTTCATCGACTTCCCGTCGCGGACCGCGCTGGCGCCGCTGAACTTGAGCGTTCCAAAGTCGTCCAGCGGAACAAGTCCGCGACCCGCGCTCGGCGCTTCCTGGACCCATTCAGCCGAAGAGTTCGACGAGCTGTACTGGACGGTGGCGCTGTACGAGCGGCCGGTGGTGTTGTTCTTGATCGAAATCGTCCACTCGCCGCTCGCGCTCTGCGAGATCGAGGTGGTGACGGAGTCGCCCGGGTTCACCGAGAGCGAGACCGTGCGCGAGGATTGCGGGAGCATCTCGACCCACGCCTCGTAGGTCACCGAGCCGCCGCCGACGCTCGCCTGCGTTCCAGCCTGGATCAGATCACGGCTGTTGAGGCCGCCGATCCCGACCCACGTCGCGTCCGCGCCTGTGGAGGTCGCGGAGACCTGCGGCACGACCCACGTCGCGGTCACTGCGGTGAAGCTGCCGCCGTTCGCGACGTAACCCGACCAGTTGCTCGAGCGGCTCGCGCTGCTCGCGGGCGTCCCGGGTTGGGTCGTGTCCGTCTGCCCTGGCGTCGCGGGGTTGATGACCTGCGTGTCGGGCTGCGTGTCCGATTGGATCCTCCACGCGCCGCCCTGCTGCACGATGGTGTATTCGTTGCGATCGGTCCGTTGATCGGTGGAGCCGTCGTCGTACGACGTGCGCCACGTCTCGAATGTGGTCGCGTTGGCGGTGCCGTTCTGAACGGTGATGTCGCCCCAGTCGATCTTCACGAGCGCGATCGAGGTGACGCCGCCGCTCGCGAGATCGCGGTTGATCGCCACCAGCTCCTGGTAGTACGAATCAGTGGCGGTGTCGCGCATGAGCGAGCTGTCGTTCTGCGCCAGGGCTTTCGCCTGCGCGTCGTTCGCGCGCTGTATGAGGTCCTTGATCGCGGCGACCGTCGCCGCGTCGGTGACGGTCGAGGTGCCCGCGGTGCCGGTGACCTTCTGGACCGCTGGATTGCGCGCGATGCTGTCGCGCACGCCGGATACGACATTCGACAGATCGAGCCGTCCGGTGACCGTCGCGAGGAGAAAGGCAAGCACGCCGACGGTGATGAGGCGCAGCGCACCTGGCCCATTCGAGGGCGCCTTGGTCGGCGGAACGGTCTGGGGCGTGGAGGGCATCGGGGACGCGGATTGGCTTTCGAGCATGTCCATAGCCTCCGCCCTAGCGGTCAGAGCAAGGTGAGAGCCGCCTGAATCGTCGGTAAGAAAGTGCGCTCGATCCTGTCGCGATCCGCAACAGGAGCTTCTCAGGAGGGCTTGGGTGGCGGAGCCAGGAACATCCGCGCGGCGATCCCGGCGAGCGCGCCCACAGCCATCAAAGCGAGCCAGCTGCCGAGCAGCCAATCCGGATAGCTCAAGCCGAGCAAGCGGTCGACCGACCAGCTGCCTGGGCCGAGGATCGCGAGCGCGAATCCCGCCGCTGCGAGCGGGAGCGGGAACTCCCAGCCCACCTTGCCGCCGCCGGCCCAGAAACCCTGCGACCAGTGGGCGACGTAGGTGACGACGAGAAGGTCGGCCGCGATAAGACCGGGTCCGATCGGCCCACCGAGGCCGAGCACGGTGAGCGTGCCCCCTCCGGCTTCGCCGAGCACGGCCATGAGCGCCCAGAACATTCCGGGCTTGAGGCCGAGGCTGTTGAACCAGCCGCTCACGCCGGCGATCGATCCGCCCTTGCCGACCCAGCCCAGCTTGAGAAACCCGTGCATCGCGACGATCGCGCCGACGACCACGCGAAGCACGAAAAGAGCGATGTCCGTGCTCATGAGCTCCTCCCTGCGTACAGCGAACAACCACGCGTGCGGCGACATTCCTGGCGCCGGTGACCGCTACCGGACGCTCACGGAACATCGCGGACCCGGCCCGTACAGGAGAACGCGGTGGGAAGGATCGGCCCGATCGCTCTCTTCGCCGCCGTCGCACTTGCCCTGGCGGCGGTCGCGACAGGAAGCGACGCGCTGATCTCGACTCACGCGGCGAAGCAAGAGGCTGTGGTCGCGCGCGTCGCGCGAATGCTCGACATTGCGCCGTGGG
>VBDQ01000054.1 GCA_005889075.1 Chloroflexota bacterium | reverse complement strand
CTCCCGATAGGCTCGGAAGGCCCGTCGTGCATTCACGATCGCGGCGTCGCGTGAGGTTCCCGACGCTACGCAGCCACGAAGTACCGGAACGTGCGCGAGCCAGTAATCGGGTCCGCTCTCGAGAACGTAGATGACCGGTTCGCTCACGCTCTCACCCAAACCTTCTGACCGCAGTCTGATCGGATCGTCCGTTCCGCGCCGGCGATCTCGATGCGGAGCGGCTCGCCCTGACGTGCATCGATGATGCGGACCGATACTCCTGGCCGCAGGCCCTGCGCGTCGAGATACTCGAGGAACCCGGGCTCGTGTTCGAATTGATCGGGAATGCGCTCGACCGTCGCGGTCGATCCGCGCGTCACCTGATCGAGCGGCTTCGTCGGGCGCGGGGTCACGCCCGGCATCGGGTTGCCGTGCGGGCAGGTCTGCGGATCGCCGAGCACGCGGACGAGGCGCTCCTCCATCTCCGGCGACATCGCGTGCTCGATGCGCTCCGCCTCCTCGTGGGTCTTCCACCATTCGTACCCGAGGAGGTCGGTGAGCATCCGCTCGGCGAGACGGTGGCGACGGATGACGTGCGACGCGAGCACCCCACCCTTCTCGGTAAGATGCACTTCTTTACGGCCATCGAGCTCGACCAACCCATCGCGCTCGATTCGGTGGAGCATCTCCGAGACGGCTGCGGCTGAGACGCCGAGAAACGAGGCGAGCCGCGCGCCGATCACGCTGGATCCCTCGTCCGAGAGCGTGTAAATGGCTTGCAGGTACTCCTCGATCGCCGGCGAGCTGTTGATTGTTGACCTCCGAGGTCGGAAATCGTTAGGCTCGCTTCAGGGAGTTAGGCGTACCTAATATGGGCCTCTCCCGAGGGCGAGTATGGCACCCACCGGACGGCAACCCTCGTGACGACGGGCGAGATCCTCATCCTCGGCGCCGTCGCCGGCTTCACCGTGTTCCTCGGACTCCCCATGGGCCGCGTACGCGGCGGTTCGTCGCGGGTGCGCTCCTTCCTGAACGCCAGCGCGACCGGGATCCTCCTCTTTCTTTTCTGGGACGTGCTCACGAAGGGCGTTCGGCCCGTGGAGCTGGCGCTGAGCGAGGCCACGACCGGCGTCAGCTCGCCTCTTCACTTCGCCTGGCTCGCGCTCGTCTTCGTGACGTCGCTCGCCCTCGGTCTCATGAGCCTCGTGTATTACGACCGCTGGCTGGCGCACCGCGCCGCCGAGCGACGCTTCGGTCCCGGCGCCGTCGACGTCGGCGAGCTCCGGGCCGGTCCGATCGCGCGGCTTGTGCCGAGCCATCGGCTCGCGTTCTTCATCGCCCTCGGGATCGGCTTCCACAACCTGTCGGAAGGTCTCGCGATCGGCCAGTCCGCCGCCGGAGGCGAGCTTCGCCTCGCGCTCGTTCTGGTCATCGGGTTCGGTCTCCACAACGCCACCGAGGGCTTCGGGATCGTCGGACCGATGACCGGTGATGCGGAGATGCCGAGCTGGCGTTTTCTCGGCGCTCTCGGGCTCATCGCCGGAGGTCCGACCTTCATCGGCACCGTCGTCGGGCAGTCGTTCCAGAACGACACCGTCTTCGCCGCGTTCCTCGCGCTTGCCGCCGGTTCGATCCTCTACGTGATCATCGAGCTTCTCGCTGTCGCCCGAAAGCTCGGACACAAAGAGTTCACGACCTGGGGGATCCTGATCGGACTCGCGCTCGGTTTTGCGACCGATTTCATCCTCAGCGCCGCGGGCGCCTGAGCAAATAGCGCACCTTCCTCCTCTTTCGACCGTTTAGAGTTCACCCCAGTGTTCGCACGTCAGATCGGCATCGACCTCGGCACGGCCAACGTCATCGTGTACGTTCGCGGAAAAGGCATCGTCCTCACCGAGCCCTCGGTGGTGGCGCTCGCGGAAGATGACGGCAAGGGTCCGCACATCGTCGCCGTCGGCGAAGAGGCGCGCCTCATGCTGGGCCGCACGCCGGGCACGATCACTGCGGTCCGCCCGATGCGGGACGGCGTGATCGCTGACTACGTCATCACCGAGCGCATGCTCAAGCACTTCATCGATAAGACCTGCGGGCGGGTTCGCATCTTCCGCCCCGAGCTCATGATCTGCGTTCCCTCCGGCGTCACGAGCGTGGAGCGGCGTGCGGTCAAAGATGCCGCCGTGCGGGCGGGTGCCCGGGAGGCACATCTCATCGAGGAGCCTCTCGCGGCGGCGATCGGCGCGAACATCCCGATCTCCGGACCATCGGGCAATCTCATCATCGACATCGGCGGTGGGACCGCGGAGATCGCGGTGATCTCGCTCGGCGGCATCGTGGTGTCGCGCAGCGTCCGCGCCGCCGGGAACAAGCTCGACGAGGCGATCGCGAGCTTCGTACGAAAGCGCTACAACCTCATGATCGGCGAGCGCACCGCCGAGGACGTGAAGATCCAGATCGGCTCCGCGCTCCCGATGGACCCGGAGCTCACCATGGAGGTCCGGGGGCGCGACCTCATCGCCGGACTCCCACGGACTATCACCATCGGCTCGAACGAGATCACCGAGGCTATGGATCCGGTCCTCCAGCAGATCATCGCGGCGGTCAAGAGCGTGCTCGAGGAGACGCCGCCTGAGCTCGCCTCGGATGTCATCGACAAAGGAATGGTCCTGTCGGGCGGCGGCGCGCTGCTTCGCAACATGGACAAGCTTCTGACCCAGGTGACCGGGGTCGCCTGCTACGTAGCCGAGAACCCGCTCTACTGCGTCGCGAAGGGGACGGGTCTCGCGCTCGAGCATCTCGATTTCTTCCGCAGAAGCCTCGTCGCCGTCCGTTAGGCGTTGTCCGCGCGCGTCGACATTCTCGGCATCGGGTTCGACCGCCTCGACCTGACGCAAGCGGCCGAGCAGATCGCCCAGCGACACGCGCGCGCCGAGCGGAGCTTCGTCATCACTGCGAATCCCGAGTTCGTGATGCTCGCGAGGAGGGACGGCGAGCTGGCCGCGATCGCCAAGATCGCCGACCTCGTCGTCGCGGACGGCACCGGGGTGCTCATCGCGTCCCGGCTCCTCGGGAGCGCGCTGCCCGCGCGCGTTCCTGGCCGGCTGCTCGTGCCGGCGATGCTTGCGCGCATCGCGCCGACCGGTGCGCCGGTCTTCCTGCTTGGTGCGGGTCCCGGGATCGCCGACCGCGCGGCGCGACGGCTCTCTCAAATGTTCCCCGCCATCCGCATCGCGGGCACGCACTCAGGCTCACCATCGGCGGCCGAAGACGAGGCCATCCGCGTGCGGATCCGCGAGTCGGGCGCACGCGTCCTGCTCGTTGCGTACGGGATGCCGGCACAGGAGCGCTGGCTCTCGCGTAATCTCCCGCGCCTTCCCTCGGTGATCGTCGCGATCGGCGTCGGAGGTGTGTTCGATCAGCTCGCCGGCCGCGTCCGCATGCCCCCGCCGTTCGTTCACGCGGTCGGCTTCGAGTGGCTGTGGCGTCTCCTCTTCGAGCCGCGGCGCTGGCGGCGTCAACGGGTGCTTCCGGTCTTCGTCGCCCTGGTCCTGCGCGAGCGTCTTCTGGGACGATGAAGGTCGCCCTCGCGCACGAGTACTTCGTGACGCACGGAGGCGCCGAGCGGGTCGTCGAGACCTTGCACGACATGTGGCCGGAGGCGCCGGTCTACACCTTCTTCCACGACCGCGCCCGCTACGGCCCGCTCGCTGGCTGGAAGCTGCGCACCAGCTATTTGCAGCGGCTGCTGATCGGCGAGAGCCATCGCCTGCTGCTGCCGCTCTATCCAAACGCAGCTCGTGCGCTTCGCGTCGGGGCGGACGCCGATGTGCTGATCGTCTCGACGAGCGCGTTCATCAAAGGCATCTCCGTCGCCGAGCGGACGGTGGAGGTCGCGTACTGCCACTCGCCGACGCGTTTTCTCTGGGACTGGAGCGACCGGTACTTGCGCGAAGAGGTCCCGGTCCCCTTGCACGGCGTCGTGCGCGATCTTCTCGCGCGCTTGCGCGAGACCGACCGCGCGTCAGCCTCGCGGGTCGATCGGTGGGTGGCGAACTCGCGAACCGTCGCCGAACGGATCCACCGCTACTACGAGCGCGACAGCGAAGTGGTCTATCCGCCGATCGATGTCGAAGCCTTCCGCTGCGACCGCGAACGCGGTGACTTCTGGATGTTCGTCGGCCGCCTCTCGGCGTACAAGCGGGCCGACGTCGCGGTGCGCGCGTTTACGGAGCTCGGGATGCGTCTTCTCGTCGTCGGCGAGGGTCGCGAGCGAGGTGCACTCGAGCGGCTCGCCGGCGAGAACGTCGTGTTCACCGGACGCGCCGACGACGCGACCCTCCGCGATCTCCTTGCCTCGGCGCGCGGCCTGGTGTTCCCGGCCGAGGATGACTTCGGAATGGTCTGCGTCGAGGCGCTCGCGTCAGGTGCGCCGGTCGTCGCTCTCGCGGCGGGCGGCGCCGCCGAGATCGTTCAGGACGGGCAGAACGGCGTGCTGGTCGAGGTCCCGGAGCCGCGCGCCTTCGCAGAGGCCGTGGAGGGCGCCGAGCGCACGCGGTTCGATCCGACAACGCTTCGCGACTCGGCGCGTCGGTTCGATGTGTCACGATTCCGCGAGCGCGTGCGCGCGATCGTCGAAGAGGCGCATCGGAAGGGACGTGCTTGACAGAGCTCCGGCGGGTACGCGTCGACACGCATACGCATTCCGAATACTCGCCCGACAGCCGGACCCCTCTCGCCGAGCAAGCGCGCGCGCTACGTGACGCAGCGATCGACATCGTCTGCGCGACCGATCACAACACCATCGACGGCGCACTGCGGCTGCGTGAGATGGCGGACGGCTTTCGCGTAATCGTTGGAGAAGAAATCAGCTCGCGCGATGGGGAGATCATCGGCCTCTTTCTAGAACGTGCGGTGACACGCGACCGATCTGGCGAGGAGACCATCGCACGCATCCACGACCAGGGCGGGATCGTGATCGTCCCGCATCCGTTCAGCATCAACCGGCGCTATCACATGCGGCGACCGAGCCTCGATCGACTGCGCTCGTCGATCGATGCCATCGAGGTCTTCAACGCGCGCGAGGCGTTCGGGGTGGAGAACCGCCGCGCCGCCGCGTACGCCGCCGAGCACGATCTGGTCGGGGCAGCCGGCAGCGATGCGCACCGCGCCGCCGAGATCGGCGGCGCGTTCGTCGAGATGCCTGACTTTGGCGGCCGCGACGACTTTCTCGCAGCGCTCCGGCAAGGGGTCGTCCACGGTCACCTCTCGGGCGCGAGGGTGCATCTCTTCACGCGCTACGACCGAATCCGGAAGTGGCTAGGACGGAAGCGCACGACCGCCAGCCGCTAGCGGAGCGCCCGCCCGGGCACGTCGAGGACGCGAGCATCGAACAGCTCGCGCGGGCCGCGGCGCGGACCGACGACGTCGCGGTCCGACGGCAGCTCTTCGGATGGCGCGAGCTCGTGTCGACGGCGATCCCGCTCGCTCTCGTCGCGTTCTTCGCGCGCAACGTCGACTGGGGGCAGGCGCTCGCGACGCTTCGAACCTCGGATCCGGCGTACGTCATCGCCGCGCTCGGGATCTACTACCTGTCCTTTCCCGTGCGAGCGATCCGCTGGGCGCGGCTACTCCGCGAGAGCGGTTATCGGATCCGCGGGAGCGAATTGCTGCGGATCCTGATGCTCGGCTGGTTCGTCAACTGCCTCGTACCGGCGAAGCTCGGGGACCTCTATCGGAGCTACCTCGTCAAACAGAAGTTCGGCATCTCGCTATCGCGAACGGTCGGGGTCGTCGTTGCCGAGCGGCTCCTCGACCTCTTCGTCGTGTTTGGGCTCCTCGTTGTAGACGGTTACATCGCCTTTGGCCGCACGGTCTTGCCCGACCTCAACGTCCTTTACGCCACCGGCGCGGGTCTCGGAGTGCTGATCCTCGTCGGGCTGTGGGTGATCTACGCGGTCGCGCCGCGGCTCGCGCGTTTCTTCCCGCACGAGGTGCGACGCATCGGCGGACTCTTCCGCGAGGGCGTGTTGCACAGCCTCCGCGCGCTCCCCGTCGCCGGACCGATGACCGTGCTCGTCTGGTTCTTCGAGGCCGCGCGCCTGCTCTTCGTGCTCTCCGCTCTCGGCCTCTATCTCCCGCCGTCACAGATCATCTTCGTGGCGGTCGCAAGCTCGCTGCTCACTACCGTTCCGCTGACTCCCGCGGGCTTCGGCCTCGTCGAGATCGCGATGGTCTACGTGCTGACCGCGGGCTTCGGTCTCCAACAGAACCAGGCGATCGCGGTCGCGGTCCTTGACCGGGCGGTGAGCGTGTTCTCGGTGATCATCGTCGGGGGCGTCGTGTACCTGCGCACGCAGCGGTCGGAGCGGATCGGTGGAGGTTGGTGACCAGAGCGCTGCTTTCGCTTTCGCTCGGGCTACTCGTCGTCCGCATCCTCTCGGCCGCTTTCGTTGTGATCCAGCCTGGCTTCACCGACGCGTACTACTACCTCGACGTCGCGCGACGGCTCGCGAACGGCCAGGGCCTTACCGCCGACTTCGTCTGGAACTTCCTCGAAGCGCCTGCGCTCGCCCCGTTGCCGGTGGCGAGCCATCGCTTCTGGATGCCCCTCGCGACGGCCGTCCAGGCGGGCGGGATCGTGCTGCTCGAGCCGGTGCTGGGAGCGTTCCGGTCGGCGCAAGCCGCCGTCATCGCTCTCGCCGCGTTCGTGCCCGCCGCCGCGTATGCGGCAGCACGATCGGTCGGCGCATCGCCACGCGCGGCGCTCGTCGCTGCCGCTCTCACTGGCATCGGTGGTGGCGCGTTCGCTCCGGCGTGGGTGGCGCTCGACTCATTCGTCATCGCCGCGCTTCTCGGCACCTGTTTCTTTCTCGCGTTCGCGTTCGCCGCGGACGGCGACACGCGTTTCGGCGCGATCGCCGGTGCGCTCGTCGGCCTGCTGTTCCTCGCTCGCGCGGAAGGCGCGCTCTTCGGGGTCGCGCTGCTTGTTCTCGCCGGCCGTCGCCTTTCCCGTCGCGCGGGGATCGTCGGGAGCGCGGTCGCGCTCGCGATCGGTTTGGCCTGGATCGCGCGGGGCGTGGACCTCGGCGGCAGCCCCGACCTCTTGTCTCGTACCGTCTTCCTCTTCCGCTACGAGGACTTCTTCGCCCTGATGCCGTCGGCTACCGCTGACGCCAGAACGATCGTCGGCGCCCGTGTGGACGCGCTCTGGTCCGATCTCCTCGTCGCGGTGTTCAGCCTTCTGCTCGTCCTGATCTTTCCGCTCGCGATCGGCCTACGCACCGCGTGGTCACGTCCGGCCGTCCGGGCCTTCGCGGCGCTCGCGCTCCTTCTCTATGTGGTCGAGGCGGCGGTCTGGCCGCTGCACGCCACGCGGGGTTCGTACTTTCACTCGCTCGCCGCCTTCTACCCCTACGCGATGGCCCTCGTCGCGCTCGGCGGCGAACGCTGGCTGGCGCGGCGCGATGTCTCGGCGCGACGGATCGCGGTCGGAGGGACCCTCGCAGCCGCGGCGACGTTAGCCGTCACCGGTCTCGTGGTGTGGGATGGCGCGTTCAACGGGCCCTACCGGGCCCGGATCGCGGCCCTCGACGCGATCCCGCCGGGGCCCTTCCTCGCGATCGACGCCGCGGCGTGGCGCTGGATCGCCGATCGGCCGGTCATCGTGACTCCCGCCGACAGCGTCGAGCTCGGCGTCTGTGTTGCGAGCCGGTACCGCGCGACGAGCGTCGTGCTCGAGCCGGCCCACTTCTCCGCGTACGACGCGCTCTACCGCGGCGCGACGTCGCCGGCGCTCGAGTCGCCGGTCGACCGCGGCGACATCCGCATCTATCGGCTGAAGCCGGGCTTCGAATGCGTGATCGGCATCCGCCCGTGAGTCTTGCGGCCCGCGCGCTCGGCGCGCTCGCCCCGCACGCGTTCCCCATCGGGCTCGCCGCGGCGACGTTCGTGCTCGCCTCTGGCTACGCTACCGGCGATCCCGACACCTACTGGCATCTCGCGAGCGGGCAGTGGATGCTCGACCATCGCGAGCTCCTCCGCACCGACATCTTCTCGAGCACGGTACCGGGCAAGCCGTACGCGCTCGGCGAGTGGCTCGGCGAGATCGCCCTCACGCTCGTCTTCAACGCCGGGGGCTGGACCGCGCTGGTCGCCTTCCGCGCGCTCCTCGCGGCGGTCGCATCGTTCTTTCTCGGTCGCGTCTCGCGCGCGATGGGCGCGCCGGTCGTCGCGGCGCTCGTCGTCGTCGTGTGGACGATCGCCCTCGCGAAGACGAGATGGACCGACCGTCCGGCGATCTTCGGGCTCGTACTCTTCGTGGTCGTCCTCGACCTGCTGTTCCACGCACGCGCGGGTTCGCGCCGCGCACTATTCGCGCTTCCGCCGCTCGTGCTCCTCTGGGCGAACCTGCACGGCAGCTACCCGCTCGGCATCGGCCTCGTGCTCGCGTTTTCGCTCGAGGCCGTCCTCGTGAGGCGCGCGGATGCGCCGCGTTTCCTCGCGGCGCTCGTCGCGTGCATCGTCCTGTCCTTCCTCGATCCGGACACGCTCGGCATCGGCGGTGCGGCGAGCCACGCGTTCACGCCTCCCCGGTTCATCAGTGAGGAAGCGCCTCCGGATGTGTTGACGCCCGCCGGACTCATCTTCGCCGCGTACGTGCTCGCATCGCTGGGCCTCGCTCTTGTGGTCGGCGGCATCTTGCTCGAGGCGCTCCTCGTCATTCCACTCCTCTGGCTCGGGCTCTCCGCGCAGCGGCAGCTCGGGTTCTTCGTCTTCGCGGCGACGCCCTTCCTCGCGGCCGCGGTCGCGCAGATCCTGTTTCGTCGCCGCCGAGCGTTCCGTCCCTGGCCTCCCGCCGCGGCGGGCGCGCTCGCGGTCGTGCTCTCGGTTGTGGCGATCGCGAGCGTGGTCGCCGTCCCGAGCATCCCAGACGAGACCGGCTACCCGACCGGCGCTCTGGCGGCCGTTCGCAGCGGGTCGGGGACGTTGCTCAACGAGTACGACTGGGGCGGGTATCTCATCTATCGAGCACCGGAGCGAAAGGTCTTCGTCGACGGAAGGCTCTTTCTCTATCTGCCGCGGGTGCTCGCCGACTGGGACAACGCGGTCCAGCTGCGTCCCGACTGGCGCGAGATCCTGCGTCGCTACGACATCGCCGAGATCCTCCTGCGGCCATCGCGGCCGCTCGTCGTCGCGCTCCGGGAGGAAGGCTGGCGCGTGCGTGCGGAGGGAGCGAACTTCGTGCTCCTCGCGCGGCCGTGACGGCACGCTCGTTCGGCGTTCCCCTTCTCATAGGCGCGGCCGCGGCGTTCATCGCCACGAGGGCGCCGGCGTCGGACAGCGATCTCTTCTGGCATCTCGCGGTCGGCCGCGACATCGCTGCCACCGGTCTGGCGCGCGTCGACCACTTCTCGTGGTCGGTGCCCGGTCATACCGTCCTCACCGACCAGTGGCTCGGTGAGCTCGCGCTCTACGTCGCTTACACGCTCGGCGGCTGGCTCGGGGTCGTCGTCCTCCGCGGGATCGCGGTGACTACGCTCGCGGCGGCGATCGCGTACGCCGCCGTCCGCGAGGTCCCGCAGCGGCCGCTGCTCGCGACGCTCGTCGCGATCCCGGCGATCGCGCTCTCCAGCTATCTCTGGACGGACCGGCCGGAGCTCTTTGGTGTCGCGTGCTTCGCGATCCTCATCGTGCTGCTCCGGACGGTCTCCGCGGGCGATCTTCGGGCGATGGCCGTCCTGCCGGCGCTCCTCGTGATCTGGGCGAACCTCCACGGCTCGGCGATGCTCGGTCTCGCGCTCGTCCTCGTCGTCTGCGCTGAAACCTTCAGGCGGATTCCCGCACGCCGCCGGGCTCTTGGCGTCACCGCCCTACTCGCGGTCGTCGCCACATTGGCGACGCCGGCCGGGCTCGCGAGCTGGCGCACCGGCGGGCTCTTCTTTGCGCCGCCGCGCTTCATTCAGGAGTGGTCGGTGCCGGACGTCGCGACGGTGCCGGGGATGCTCTTCGCCGTGAGCTTCTTCGGAACGATCTTCGTGGCGATCTACGCGCGCGGCGGCCTGCGCGAGGCGGCGCTGCTCGTGCCGGTGGCGTTCGTCTCGTTGGTCGCGGCCCGCTTCACACCGCTCTTCGCGATCGCAGCGACGCCGTATCTCGCGGCGAATCTGCCGGTCGTCATCGCCCAGCTTCGTGCGTCGCTGCGCCCGCCGATCTCGCGGAGCCGGCGCTCGTCGGCCTTGGAGATGGCAGCATCGCTGCTCGCCCTCGCGGTGCTCCTCGCCGGCTTCTTCACCGCGCCCCGCGCGCCAGCGATCGATGCGTTTCCGATCGGAGCGTTACCGCTTCTCCCGGCCGGACCGGGTCTACTGAACCGCTACGACTGGGGCGGTTTTCTTATTTGGTACGCCCCTGCTACTCCCGTCTTCGTCGACGGGCGGCTCTCGCCGTATCTCGATGGAGCGCTCGACGACTACCGCGCGGTGATCGGCCTTCATGCCGATTGGCGCGAGGTGATGACGCGCCGCGGTATCCGCACGCTGCTCGTCGCGCCGACGGACGCCATAGCGGTACACGCTCATGACCTCGGCTGGCGCACGATTGCTACCGCTCCGAATTGGGTGCTGGTGGCGGTACCCTGAGCGATACTTCGGTCACGAAAGAGCCGACGCGTATCGCGCGGGATACCGATGACCTCGACGCGCAGTTCGACGCGATCGTCGATGCGCTTCGTCGGGAGGTCCGCCGCCTGCGTCAACAGGTCGACCGCTTCGGTCGCACCTATCAGAAGCAGGCCGAGGAGCGCTCGCGTCGCGAATCCGACGATGCGGACCAGACGATCCAGCGTTCTTACCGCCGCCTCAAGCAGCTGCAGCTCGTCGTGCAGCACATCGAATCGAGCGCCGCGTATCTGCTCGGATCGGGGATCGATCCCTCCGGCGAGGAAGAAAAGGACGATATGGTCGAGGTCGCGCAGCGCGTCCTCGAGAGCCTCGAGGCCGAACGCGAGCGTCTCTATCGCGACGTCCACGATGGGCCGGCCCAGGTCCTGGCGAACGCGATCTTCGAGGTCGAGTACCTCGAGCGCATCGCCGAGCGGATCCCGTCGGAGGTCCGGCAGACCCTGCGCACCGAGCTCGCGACTCTCAAGGGTCAGTTCCGCACATCGCTCGACTCGGTCCGCGCGATGATCTACGACCTTCGCCCGCCCGAGCTCACCGAGCTCGGCCTCGCGGAGGCGATGCGCAACTACTCGGCGGAGTGGGAGGCCCGCTGCGGCATCCGTGTCGGCAGCCGGCTCGACACGATGAACACGCACCTTGCCCCGCTCCAGGAACTCGCGGTGTACCGGATCATGCAGGAGGCGCTTCAGAACGTGCACAAGCACGCTCAGGCGAGCGCGGTAGGGATGGCCTGGCAGCGCTCGACCGAGAATTGGGTCCTCCACGTCACCGACGACGGTATCGGCTTCGATATCGTCAGGACGGCGCGACACAAGAAGAGCGTCGGTCTGCTCTCGATGCGGGAACGGGCGGAGCTCATCGGTGGCACGCTGCAGATCCAATCCACACCGGGGAAGGGAACCGCAGTCACGTTGTTATTGCCGACCGCGAAGAAGATCGAGCCGCTCCGCGCTCGTCGCGAAGAGCGGGTCCGTGAGGAGCATTCATGAGCGAACGCCCCGAGCGCGCGATCCGGATCCTGCTCGCAGACGCGAGCCGGATCACGACCATGGGCATCCGCCAGGTCATCGAAAAAGAGGCCGACATGGAGATCGTCGGAGTTGCTTCGGACGGCGAGGAAGCCGTCGCGAAGACGAACGAGCTCGAGCCCGACGTCCTCATCATCGAGGTCGACCTGCCGCGGCTTGGCGGCATCAAGGCCACGCAGCGTGTCCGGCGAGAGCTACCCGCTGTCGGCGTGGTCATCCTGACCGCGCAGGACCAGGAGCAGATCCTCTTCGAGGCCATCCGCGCTGGCGCGGCCGCTTACCTGCACAAGGACTGCGAGCCCACCGAGCTGACTGACGCGATCCGCAAGGTGCGCAACGGTCAGTTCATCATCAACGAGAAGATCTTCAGCCGCCCGGCGGTGGCGAGTAAGGTGCTCGCCGAGTTCCGCGAGCTCTCGGTCTACGGGCCAGGGTCGACGCACGTGTTCGCTCCGCTGTCACCGCGCGAAGTCCAGATCCTCGACAACATCGCCCAGGGCATGACCAACAAGGAAGTCGCCTACGCGCTCGCGATCTCCGAGCAGACGGTGAAGAATCACATGTCGAGCATCCTGCGGAAGCTTTCGGTGAACGACCGCACCCAGGCGGTCGTCTACGCGATCCGCCAAGGATGGATCAAGGGACCGGAGATGGGTAATTGAGCACGGCGGCGCCGAGCGTCCTCGCCGAGGTCGCGACCGAGCAGCAAAAAGTGACGGCGGAGATCCGCGAGCTGGACCTGCTCATCGAATCGACCCAGACCGAGGTCAACCGCCTGCGCTCTCGCGAGGACCAGCTCAAGACCAAGGTCGAGGAGGTCCGCCAGAACCCGGCGAACCACCAGCGCGAGGAGATCTTCAGCACGACCGACGAGTTCAACGTGGCGATGAGCAGGCGAATGACGATGGAGGGCCAGCTCGGCGCGCTCGTCGCGAAGCGAAAGCTCATCGATCGGAGCGCGCAGATCCTGAACTCCACACAGCGAACGCTCGCCGAGTACTCAGCGCCAGCCCTGCCGGCGGACGCCACGCCGCTCATCGACGAAAGCCGACTGCTCCAGGCGGTCGTCGACACGCAGGAGGAGGAGCGAAAGCGGATCGCCCGACAGGTGCATGACGGGCCAGCCCAAGCCATGGCGAACGTCGTGCTCCAGTCGGAGATCAGCGAGCGGCTCTTCGACGTCGACGCGCAGCGCTCGCGCGGCGAGCTCGCATCGCTCCGGCAGATGGTGAACAAGACCCTGCAGGAGCTGCGCGGGTTCATCTTCGAGCTGCGGCCGATGATCCTCGACGATCTCGGCCTCGTCCCGACGCTTCGTCGATACGTACAGACGCTCGTGGACAAGCACGGCGTTCGCATCGATTTCTCGAGCACCGGCCGTGACCGCCGGCTGCCCTCCGACGACGAGGTCGCGATCTTCCGGCTCATCCAGGACTCGCTCGTCGAACGGATCCAGAAGGCGCAGGCCAAGGATCTCGTCCTCGGGATGACCTGGAAGGAAGACGTGCTCGAGATCCTGTTACAGAGCGACGGCAAGGAGCTGCCGCCGGACGGCGAGCTTCAGTCGGGCATTCGCCGGAGCGAGCGCCTGGAGCTGCTGCGCGGCGACTCGACCCACGAGACCCGGCCAGACGGTACCGTGGTGCTCAACGTGAAGGTCCCGATCCGGAGCGCACCCCAGCTCGTCGGCTGATGGCCGATACGCGGGAGCTCACGCCTGAGCAGGTCGCGTCCTATCTCGAGGCGAGCTGCGCACTCATC
This sequence comes from Chloroflexota bacterium, assembly GCA_005889075.1. Taxonomy (GTDB): domain Bacteria; phylum Chloroflexota; class Limnocylindria; order P2-11E; family P2-11E; genus 3-1-20CM-2-70-9. The sequence goes on along the minus strand of VBDQ01000054.1, from coordinate 196 downwards.
GAGGCGGAGCTTCTCGCTCTTGGCGACGATGCCTCCTGGCACTTCGATCCCAAGGAATGGTGCGCGAACCAGGTCGTCGGGCACATCGTCGAGGCGGAGAAGCGTGGCTTCGCCGGACGGATCCGCGAGATCCTCGCGGGAAAACCAAAGACGAGCGCGTGGGACCAAGAGCAGGTCGCGCGCGATCGGAACGATT
>VBDQ01000053.1 GCA_005889075.1 Chloroflexota bacterium | reverse complement strand
CATGTTCTTAAGCAGTATCGCAAGAGAAGCTACGTCCCCGGCGTTTTGATCGTGGTCCAGTGGGCGCCGCCGTCGCTCGTGCGCTGCACCGCGCCACGGACCGTGGCGTAGCCGACGCTCGCGTCGCCGAACACGATCTCGGGCGCGATCGGCGCGGCCTGGGTGTAGTCGCTCGTGTACGCGTGCCAGGTCGCGCCACCGTCGGTCGTTTCCTGCGACGGGCCGCCGGGAACGATCTGGAGCCAGCGGGTCGCGGTGACGAGCGCGACACCGTTCTCCGTGGTTGGCCCGACCCCGGCGAACTGCCACGTCGCGCCGCCGTCTGCCGAGCGGAATACGAACGTTCGCCCGCGGGCGGTGTCCCGCGCGGTCACCAGCGACGTCGCACCAAAGGCGCGGACCTTCCCGGGCTGAAGCGACGCGGCGCCGGGTTGCGTCCCGGAACTGGGTGGGTCCGGCAGCCCCGACGGTGCGCTCCAGGTCTTGCCGGCGTCGGTGGTGCGGTAGATAGCCGCCGCGCGTTGCGGGTCGAACGAGTCGACAAAGCCGTGACTCCCATCCGTGAACGAGAGGTTCAGCTTGCAGCGGCCGTCCGCGAGACCACTGGGAGCGGGCTGCTCCCACGACGTGCCGCCGTCGATCGTGTGCCAGGCGGTAATCCCCGGCGCGTCGCATTGCTGTCCGGAGCCCGCGAGCGAGACCCAGCCTTCGTGGTCGTCGATGAACGTGATGTCGGCGTTCGGAGCGGGCGGAAACGGGCGTTGCTCCCAGGTGTTGCCGCGATCAGTGGATCGGAAAACCAGCCTCCCTCCGACGATGATCCACACGACGCTCGCTGACGGAGCGCTGATCGTCGCGAAGCTCGGCAGCGGAACCGTCGTCGGCTCGATGGTGGGTTTCAGCAGGCTTGGTCCGGGAGACGGCGTTGGCGCAGGCGAGGACGTCGTCGGTGCGGAAGAAGGGGTCACATTAGGCGTGGGCGAGGCCGCAGGCGGTGCCGAGCATCCGATGACCGCCACCGCTAGCAGCGCGGCGGCCCGCAGTCGAGGCACTAGAGAAACAGACCGGTCAGCGCATCCACGACCGCGGCCTCGTGCTCGCGCGTGCGGAAGTCGTGGAGCGGGTTTGGCGCGAGGTCGTGCTCCGTCGACACGCCGCCTCGTCGCGTGTAGAGCACCGGGTAGATGTCGCCCGCGGGATTCTCCTCCAAGGTCGCGGCGACGGCATCGGCGGGCCCCGAGTCGAGAAAGTGCTGGAGCGGGAGGATCCCGTCGTCGAGGATCCCACGTTTTTCGTCGCGGATGAGGACGCGCGCAAGGTAGGACTTCTGGTGCCAGAGCTCGGGAGCGCTCGTCACCTCGCGCAATAGATAGGAGACGACCTCGGCCTTCGCCACTACCGGCTTATCGACCGTGATCCCGAAATGTTTCTCGGCCACGCGCCGCGCGAGGATCCGGCCGTTGTAGCGATGGCCGTTCACGCCGCCGGAGTTGCTCGGGATCCCGTGCTTGCGCAGCCCGGGCGAGGCCTGATGGATCGTCCCGCCGAAATACACCCCGGGGGTCGAGGCGCTCTCCCAGAACGGCGTCTGCGCCGGCAGGTGATTGCGGCCGACGGTGGCAACGCCCTGCCTGGGGAGATCCAGGAGCGGGCTGGTGAATCCGGTGGCCGCGATGACGTCGTCGACCTCGAAAGGAAGATCGCCCGAGCCGTCGCTGCGTCGCGTGTGCACGCGATAGGCCGCGCCCGTGCGCTCGATCCGTTCGATCGACGCGTCGAGCACGATCACGCCACCTGCCAGCACGTGATCCTCATAGGGCTGCACGTACCGCGCACGGACTCCGACGAGCGATCGCGTGTTGATCGAGAGCTTCGCCGCCGAAGGCGACGCGAGCACGATCTGCTTCGCCCACTGCAGGAATCCGGTCGCGAGCTCGAACCCGGAGTTCTCCTTGCCGATGATGAACACGCGCTTCCCGGCATACGTCTCGGCCGGCCGCGTGTCGGCGTAGTGCGGGATGTCCTCGATCCCCGGCATCGCCGGCCGCCACGGCTGCGAGACGCCGACCGCGAAGATCGGGACCTGACAGCGATACTCGCCGTCCGTCGTTTCGAGCACCCAGCGATCGTCGTCGCGACGCGTTGTGGTCCAGCGGCAGCCGTAGCGCACCGCGAGCTTGGTCCGCTCGGCGAAGGTCGCGAGATTGCGCTCCATCTCCGGCCGCGACGGGTAGTACGAAGTGCCGTCCATGATCGTCGTCATGAGCGCGCGGTTGTCGGCTTCCTCCGGCAGGAGGCTGTTCCAGTCGTAGCGCTCGTACTCGCGCGAGCCGCGCTCGAACGGCGCGTACGGCTTGGTCCACGAGAGCAACCGCTGGAAGAACGGCCAGCGCCGGAACATCCCGCCCGCGCTCTCGTCCGCGGAGATCACCGCGTGCTTTACGCCGAGCCGCGAGAGCGAGTAGCTGATCTGTAGTCCACCAGGTCCGCTGCCGACGACGACGACCGGGTACTCGCCGGGCGGATGCGGCCGGTCGGTCAGGTGCTCCTCCGTGTCGCGTTGCGCAGCTTGCGCGCTTCCGCTTGCAGGATGCGGTAGCAGACGCGCGGGTTCGACTTCAGGAACTCCTCCAACCGATCGCCGGCGAGCATCAAACATCGCAGCGGACGCGTCGCGACGATGTCGGCGACAGGCGCCTCGCCGAGCAGCACGGAGATCTCGCCGAAGAAGTCGCCGCGGCCGAGGACGTTGACCCGCCGCCCGTCGGCGAGGGCCGCCGCTTCGCCCTCGAGCACGATGTAGAAGCCCGATCCGGACAGGCCTTGCCGCAGCACGCGCTCGTCCTGTGCGAAGTAGCGCTCTTCGAGGGTGTGCGCGACGCGCTCGAGCTCGGGGCGCGAAAGATCCGCGAAGATGGCCAGCCCAGCCAGGGTTTCAGTGATGTCGTCGGGGGCTGATCGCACGGTGCTTGTCTAGGGCGTGAGGGCGGTCTTGGCAAACGCGATGAGGGACAATGAACGATCGATGAGCGAGGGGAGAGCGCTTCCGGCGGGTACCGTCACGTTCCTGTTCACCGACATCGAGGGATCGACGAAGCTCCTGAACGAGCTCGGCACCGACCGCTTCCACGACGTGCTCGCGATACACACACGGACGCTGCGCGACGCCTTCAAGGACGGCGGGTTCGAGGTGCGCATCGAAGGTGACGCGCTGTTCATGGTCTTTCCGGTCGCCGCGAAAGCCATCCGCGCGGCGGGCGCCGCGCAGCGCGCGCTTGCCGCGACGACCTTCCCGCACGGCGCCGCGGTCCGCGTGCGCATGGGCATGCACACCGGCGAAGGCGTTCCGGCGAGCGCCGAAGCCGGCGCGGACTACGTCGGCATCGATGTACATCGCGCGGCACGCGTCGCCGCGGCTGCGAACGGCGGACAGGTCCTCGTCACCGATGCGACCGCGACGCTCGCGCGCCCCGAGCTCGCGGACGGCATCTCGCTCCGCGATCTCGGCGAGTTCCACTTGAAGGATCTCGCGCAGCCGGAGCACATCTATCAGCTGGTGATCTCCGGCTGCCCTGCGGATTTCCCGCCGGTGCGCAGCCTCGATCGCACGACCACGCGGCTCCCCGCACAGCCGACGACGTTCGTTGGCCGCGAGCGCGAGATCGCGGAAGGACAGCGCCTGCTCGAACGAGCGCGTCTGGTGACGCTGACGGGACCCGGCGGCACCGGCAAGACGCGGCTGTCGATCCGTATCGCGGAGGAGAGCGCCCACGAGTTCGGAGACGGCACGTTCTTCGTGCCGCTCGCGCCCATCTCCGATCCCGAGCTCGTTCCTTCGACGATCGCGCATACCCTGGGCGTGCAGATCAGCGGCGCCGAGACGCCGCTCGCACGCGTGCTCGAGCACGTCCGCGACAAAAAGATGCTCCTCGTCCTCGACAACTTCGAGCAGATCCTCCCGGCGGCGACGGTGGTCCGCGATGTCCTCGGCGCGAGCGCAGCGCTGAAGGTGATCGCGTCGAGCCGAGCGCCGCTGCGCATCAGTGGCGAGCAAGAGTTCCCGGTCCCACCGCTCGAGCTCCCCGATCCGGAGCACCTGCCGGCGCTCGACGTGCTCGCGCAGTCCGACGCCGTGCGACTGTTCGTCGAGCGCGCGATGGCAGTCCGACCGGATTTCCGCGTCACCGCTGAGAACGCGGCGGCGATCGCGGAGATCGTGTACCGGCTCGACGGCCTGCCGCTCGCGATCGAGCTCGCCGCGGCGCGCGTCAAGGTGCTGACCCCACAGGCCATGCTTCCGAAGCTCCGGCAAGGGCTGGACGTGCTCGCCTCGAGCGCGCGCGATCTTCCCGAGCGGCAGCGGACGCTCCGGGGCGCGATCCAGTGGAGCTGGGATCTTCTCGCGCCGGCCGAGCGGCGACTCTTCGCACGCCTTGGGATCTTCGTCGGCGGCGCGATGCTCGCGCAGGTCGAAACGGTGTGCTGCCGCGGCGCGGAGCTGGGGGCCGACGTGCTCGACATCCTCACCGCTCTTGTCGATCACAGCCTGGTGCGGCAGTCGGAGGTCGAGGGCGAGCCGCGCTTTCGCATGCACCTCACGATCCGCGACTACGCGCTCGAGCGTCTCGCCGAGAGCGGCGAGCGTGACGAGATCGCGGGGCGCCACGCGGAGGCGTACCTCGCATTCGCAGAGGGAGCCCGTCCGCACCTCCAGGAGCGCGATCAGAAGCGCTGGCTCGATCTTCTCGAGCTCGAGCACGACAACCTGCGCGCGGCGCTGGAGTGGTCGATCACCTCAGGGCACGCCGAAAACGCTTGCCGTTTGGTCTTCGCGCTCTGGCGTTTCTGGCAGTTCCGCGGCTACCTCGTCGAAGGCGGGCGCTGGTGTGAGCGCGTTCTCGCGGTCCCGACGCAGGGGTTGCCGCCGCTCGTGCTGATGCGCGCTTACGAGGCGACCGGTGGGATCGCTTACTGGCGCGCCGATTTCCCGCTCACCGTCGATTCCTATACCAAGGCGCGCGGTCACGCGCTCGAGATTGGGGATGAACGCGAGATCGCGAACGCGACATATAACCTCGCCTTTGCCTACAGCATCGGCAGGTCCGACTTCGCGCGGGCGACCGAGCTCATGCGTGACGCACGTGAGCGGTGGCTCAAGATCGGCGACACGGGCGGCGTGGCGAAGGCGTCGTGGGGGCTTGCTGGGAATCTGTCGATCGGCCCGCACGGCGCGTTGCCGCGGGCCCAGCTGGAGGAAGCGCTTGCCTTCGCGACCGAATCGCTCGACCGCCAGCGGGGCCTGGCCAACCAGTTCGACATCGCCTGGGCGCTCCACCTGACCGGCGATATCCGTCGCAAGCTGGAGCAGTTCGAGTCTGCCCTTCGCGATTTCGCCGAAGCCCTCCACCTCTTCCGCGAGGCGAACGACCTCACCGGCATCGCGCTGATCGCGAGCGACTTTGCCGAGCTCGCGCGCGCCGAGCACCACGACGAACGACACGCGACACTCGTCGGCATAACGGATCGATTCGCACGGCGCGCGGGAACCGGTCTCGTCAGCAACTTTCGAGTTCAGGAGGCGCGCTGGCTGCCGGAGGACGTGCCGGCTGACCTGCGGCCGGCGCTGGATCGCGGCCTCGCGATGGATGATGAATCCGCGTTCGCGTACATGGCGGCCGGCGCATGAGCGGGGTGGGCACCGATACCGCGCGCCGGGCGGCCACGAGTGAGCGCCGTCAGATCACGGTGCTGTTCGCCGATATCGCGGGCTCGACCGCGATCGCGGAGCGGATGGACCCTGAGGACTGGACGGTCATCGTCGGCCAGGCATTCGCCCTCATGAACCGGACCATCGAGCAGTACGGCGGGACGATCGCGCGACTCATGGGCGACGGCGTGCTCGCCTTCTTCGGCGCACCGGTCGCGCACGAGGACGATCCCGAGCGCGCGGTCCGCTGCGGGCTCGACATGGTCAAGGCGATAGATGGCCTCAGCGCCGAGCATCGCGCTGCGACCGCAGCTGACCTGCGGATCCGTGTGGGCGTGAATACCGGGCCCGTCGTCGTCGGCATCGTCGGGACCGATACGGCACATGAGTACACCGCCATGGGCGACGCGGTGAACATCGCCGCGCGCATGCAGTCGCACGCCGAGCCGGGGACCGTGCTCATCACCGCGGCGACGCACCGCTTCATAGCCCCGCTCGTAGAGGCGCGCGACATCGGCGCGGTCGAGCTCAAGGGGAAGGCCGACGCGGTGCACGCCTACGCGATCCGTGGCCTCAAGCCCGGCGCGGCCACGCCGCGCGGCCTGGCGGGGGTGCGCGCGCCGCTCATCGGTCGCGACACCGAGCTCGCGCGGCTGCGTCAAGCGTTCGGAGTCGTTCGCGCGGGACGCGGTCGCATCGCGACGGTCCTCGGCGAGCCGGGTCTCGGCAAGACCCGCCTGCTTTCCGAGCTTCGGATCGAAGCCGAGCGCGCCGACGCGACGACGACGTGGATCGAAGGTCGTTGCCTCTCATACGGGGAGAGGATCCCGTACCACCTCGTGATCGACGTGGTGCGGTCGATCATCGGCGTGAGCCCGTCGGCCGACGAGCCCCAGGTGCGCGAGGCCCTCGCGAAACGGATCGGCGAACGCTCGGAAGATGACGAGACCTACGCATACCTGGGCCATCTCCTATCGGTCCGCCTGACCGACGCCGAGCGGGCGCGCGTCGCGGCTCTCGAGATCGAGACGGTGAAGCGCTACATCGCCTCCTTTGTTCACCTGCTTCGCGCCGTGACTGCGCGCGGTCCGGTGATCCTGGTCTGCGAGGACCTGCACTGGGCTGACGCCGCCTCGGTCGACGTCCTGCTGCAGCTCGTCCCGCTTCTCGCGGACATGCGCATCCTCTGCGTCATCACTTCACGGATCGAGCGCGCCGCCGGCGGATGGCGACTCATCACGGGCGCGCGCGACATGTTCGGCGACGCGCTTACCGAGATCCATCTCGAGCCGCTCTCCAGCGACGACAGCCGCGCGCTCGTCGCCAGCTTGCTGCGGATCGAATCGCTGCCGCCCGCGACGCGCGACCTCATCCTCACCAAGGCCGAGGGGAACCCTTTCTTCGTCGAGGAGGTCATCCGCATGCTCATGGATCGCGGTGCGATCGTTCGCGAAGACGAGCGCTGGGTCGCGACGGACCGCGTCGTCGAGGTCGAGATCCCCGACACCCTTCAGGGTCTGCTGCTGGCGCGGATCGATCGGCTCGCGCCGGAGACGAAACGGACGCTCCGCGTCGCTTCGGTGATCGGGCGACAGTTCGGCGTCCGCATCCTCGAGCGCCTCTTGGAGACGAAGACCGCATGAAGACCGGCGCGGAGCTCGGGACCCTCGAAGCGAGCGGCCTCATTCAGCTCGCGGTGCTCGAGCCGGAGCTGGAGTACCTCTTCAGACATGCGCTCGTGCAGGACGCCGCGTACGCCTCGCTCCTCAAACAGGACCGGCGCACGCTGCACCGCCTCGCCGCGGAGACGCTCCTCGCGACGTATCCCGATCGGAAGCGCGAGCTCGCCGCCGTCATCGCGATGCATTACGAGCAGGCGGGTGACGCGCAGGCCGCTGCGCCGTATCTCGTCGAGGCCGGAGAGCACGCGCAGGAGCGGTTCGCGAACCGCGAGGCCCTCTCATTCTTCGAGCGCGCGGTCGCGCTGCTCGCCAGCGATCCTCGGATAGAGCTTCGTCTGCGCGCGACGCTCGGCATGGCGAAGGTCGGCTGGTCCTTCACCGCGTCGGACAAGTACGTCGATCTGCTCGAGCGCATCGTCGCGGAGACCGCCGATCGCAACGACCCGCGGCTCATCGCGGATGCGTACTTCTGGATCGCCTTCATTCGTCGCTGGCGCGGAGAGAACCCGGAGACGAGCGCGGGCCTGCGAAGCGCGCTCGACAACGCCGAGCGGATCGGGGAGAAGCTTGGCGATCCGATCGCCCACGCGATCCCAAAGGCATTTATGGGCGTTGGGATGATGTTCAGCGGGCAGCTGCGCGAAGGCGCGAAGCAGACGCGCGAGGCGCTCGCGGCGATGGAGGGAAAGGCTGATCCCCTCTCGACCGCGATCCTCTCGGGTTTCCTCACCATGACCTTGGCCAGGCTCGGCGACTTCGCCGCGGCCGAGGAGACCCTTGCCTACGGCGAGCAGCTTGCCGCGCAAGGTGACGAGATCGCGCGGCTCGATGCGACGATCGCGCGCACCGGCATCGAGCTCGAGCGCGGGGAGCTCGACAAGAGCATGGCGCTCGCGGAATCCTGCGCGATCAAGTCGGAAGAGCTCGGCGCGGTCGCGTGTGGGGTCGGCTCGAACGTGATGCTCGGAGCCGGCCGGCTCCAGGCCGAGGACGTGCTCGGCGCCAAGGTACCCGCGGAGCGAGGCTTCGAGCTCGCCCTCGTGACGAACATGGCGCCCTTCCGGACGCTCGCGCAGGGGATGGTCGGCGCGGTGCAGGGCCGTCTCGGCAACCTTCCTCAGGCGGCGGCCGACTGGGACGGTGCGCTCGCCGCGGCGCGAGCGATGGGCGACCGCTACGGCGAAGCGATGACACTGTGGAACCGCGGGCGAACGCACGCCCGGCAGACGCCGCCCGATTTCAGCGCGGCCATTACCGACCTCGACGCCACCACGACGCTGATGGAGGCCATGGGCGCACGGCCCGCGCTGGCGCGAGTGCTCCGCGATCGCGCGCAGACGCTTCGTTTGCTCGGACGCGCCGA
>VBDQ01000109.1 GCA_005889075.1 Chloroflexota bacterium | reverse complement strand
GGCGGCGTCGCGTAAGCGATCTCGCGACCCGATCGTCGTGCGGCTCGTCTCAGATCGCGCGCCGACCTCGGAACGGTGGCGCGCATTCGGGTGGACCGTCAAGGTGCCGCCCGCGCCCGACAATCCCAACACCGGCTAGTCGCTCGCGGCGAGGAAAACTGTTGTGGCTTATCGCGTAACGGTCGAGCGGACTACGGTGTGTCCGACGGCCGTCGTCATGGCGGACACGACTTGGCGCGAGTTCCCGGCGCTGTGGCCCAAGCTGCTCGACGAGGTCTGGGCCTTCCTCCGTGCCACGCCCGGTCTGCGCACCGATGGCCACAACGTGATGCTGTATCGGAACAAGGTGTCCGACAGCGAGGTCGCCGTCGAGGTTGGCGTCCAGGTGACTAAGTCCTTCCAATCCAAAGGCCGCGTGGCCGCATCGACGTTGCCCGCGACCGAAGCAGCCACGACGCTTCACGCGGGAACGCCAGCAGAACTCGGCGCGGCGCACTTAGCGGTCCTGGCATGGTGCAGAGAGCAGCGCCGCGAGGTGACCGGCGTCAGATGGGAGATCTATGGAGATCCCGACGCTCAGACCGGCCATTTCGACGTTGCAGTGTTCTGGCAGCTCGCCTAATCGAGTGAGGCTGAGAGCAGGCCAGTTTCCCCGGGTGGTGGCAGAGTCCATCACCTTCGAGCGCGAGCCAACGCCGATGGATGCTTGGGTTGGTAGATACCAAGGTCGCCTCCTCCCGGGAGCCGGATTCTGGTTATCGAACCCCATCGTGCTTCTTGCACCTCCGAGCAACGGACGCCCTTGCTCCCGAGCGCCATGATCTCGGCCTTCAGGTCGTCACACATCAGAAAGAGTTCGTGCCGGTCCTTCGCTTCGGCGGGATGAACCGCCAACTCCGCGGGAGGAAGGGCGAAGATCAGCCAACCGGCACCAGCGTCCACTGACGAGAAGCCAAGGACGTCCCGAAAGAAGGCGCGATCAGCGATTGCGTCCTTGCTGTAGACGATCACGTGGGCACCAAAGATCATCAAACGCTCCTTCTGGCGCCGATCATTCCGCGCGAGGCGTCGCCCTCACGCTAATTGGCCTGGCCAGGGAGCGCGGCTGCCATTTCTTCGGGCGAATGCCGTGGCGTCGCGATGCCAGCGGCAGCACTGGAAGGTAGAGGCCGTATGTTTATTGGCGTTTGTTGCCCCGGAGATCTTTGCCTCTGCGGCCGCAGTCAACTCCTTGAGCGCGAAGGCGACCGGCCACAGGCCGCCTTCGTCGAGGTTCGCCGCGTCGCTGAAGCCAACCGTCGCGTACCTGCTCTTGAACTTCTGCGCGTCTTGGAAGAAGCAGACGACCTTGCCGTCCTTGTAATACGCGGGCATCCCGTACCAGAGCTTGGGCGAGAGGACCGGCGCGCTGGCTTTGACGATCGCGTGGACCCGCTTGGCCATGGCGCGATCCGCGTCCGCCATTTCGGCGATCTTTGCGAGCACCGCGCTTGCCTCCTCCTCCTTGCTCGCGACCGCCTTCCGCTCTTTGACGAGCTCCTTCATCGCGGCTCGTTCCTCGTCCGTGAGTACCGAACGCTTCTTGTTGTTCGCGCTGGTGCTCTTGGCGGACTTCTGCGTGGCCTTCGTTGGGCTCATGGAAACCTCCTCCAGACGTCGCTTCGCGAGGGGGGCTACTCCGCGTATGGCTGATCGCTGCCTTGCGCGCTGTAACCGACCCTCCAGACGTAGCCGTCGGGGTCTGCGAACGAACCGCCGTATCCGCCCCACTGCAGCTTCGCCGCAGGCTTGAGGATCTTGGCGCCGGCCTTCTTTGCTTCGTCCATCACCTCGTCAACTCGCTTCTCGCTGCGAACGATGTAGTTCAAGGCCAAGCCGGAGAACCCGCTGCCCTGCGGGTTCACGCCAACGTCGGCCGCCAGGCCCTCGCGCCCGTAAAAGCCCACGAGAGACCCGCCGTGCGGGACGAAGAACACCGAAATTTTGTAGTCGTTCTGGATCTTCCAGCCGAGGCCTTCGGTGTAGAAGCGCTTGGACTTCTCCATGTCATTGACGCCCAGAAGGATCGCGCTGACGTGCGCATTCATTCCGCGCCTCCCCTAGCTAAATAATTAGAGCGTTTAGCCAGCCTATTTGCGAGCCGCTTGCGCGCTTGCAACGTACCCGGCGAGCGAGTCGAGTGTCTGCCGCGCGCCCTGTGCGGCGTAGAACTTTGCGACCTTCTCATCGCGCTCTTCCTTGCTGCCGAAGAGCAACTGCAGTGTCGCCTCGGTCGTGTTGCCACGCTCGGCGAGCGTGAGGGTCGTCTTCACGGGGTGCGGGTCGTCCTTCTTCAGCGAATACATCCAGACGATGCGCTCCGGCGGCACGATCTCTTTCCACAGCCAGTGGTTCGGATAAGCCCTGCCGTCGGGGCCCTGGATCGTGGCGTCCCACACTCCGCCCGGCTTGAAGTCGAACGCGTGCGTGGTGATCTTGCTGCCCGACCACGGGGCGCACCACTCGGCGAGGTGGGTGGCGCTGGTGAATGCGTCGAAGACCAGTCGCCGGGGGCCCTCGATGATGCGCGAGACCCGGATCTCCCGGTCCGCCTCGTTGCTAGCTTCGCTTGGCATCTGCATGCTCCTTCAGCTGAAGTTTCTTGACGTACTCGTTGAGCCGCTCGAAGTTCTCGTTCCAGTACTGCTCGAAGCCGATGACCCACTCGTGCACCGGCTGGAGGCCGCGCGCGTCAAGGCCGTAGAGCCGCTGCTGCCCGGCCCCGCGAACCCGCACCAGTCCCACTTCCCGAAGCACGCGCAGGTGCTTTGACGTGCGCGGCTGGGTGATCCGCAGCGCGCGTGCAAGCTCATTGACCGGACGCTCGCGCCCTTTTAGAAGGACGAGAATCCGCCGCCGCTGCGGCTCGGCAACTGCGTTGAACGCATCAGAGGTCGTGGCGGCTCGTGCCATGAGCCAAATATATGTCCATATCGGCATATGTCAAGACCGAAGGTGCCGTGTTTGGTTCACGCATTTCTTGGCCACTCCTGCCGAGGCGACGAGCGAAGGAACGAACGCGCTCGAGATCTGCGGAACCCTTCGCGCACACACCGCGGCGAGCGCTTCGGCGGAGGGCTCGCTCCGCATTGGGTCGCGCACCTATCCGGTCGCGACTGGAGTCGGCGCCGGCAGTGGCGGGGTCGAGGTGGCGGTCGGACGTGATCTCTGCGCCACGGCGAGCATCGGCCTCACGAGCGGAAGGCTTGTGCGCTACCTCTTCTTCCCGATGCTGTCGGGCGACCGCGTCTGCGGCAATCTGATCCGTCCGACCGCCGTTGACAGCTTCGCGATGCGTTCGGACTTCGGCGAGCTCACCCTTCAACGCGCGACGCAAGCGGTCGGGCTCGACAACCCTGGCATGCGAGTGTGCTACGCGTACCAGGTCGACGGCGGCACCGGTGATCTCGTCGCTACGGCCAAGGTCCCGGTGCGCGACAACTTCTCCGATCGGGAACACCTCACGAGATGTGGGACTGTGAAGGCCTACGTTCCGGCAACCGCGACGTCGTCGGGACAGATCACGATTGGCTCGGCCCTGTTCCGGATCGACGCAGGAACGGTCTACACCGGCGACCCTGCGGGCGATCGAACCGATCGCACGACGGTGGGTCAGGCGATGTGCGTGATCTCCACGCTCGACACGGGTGGCGACATCGTCGAGTACCTAACGCGCGCGATGGACTCAAATATCACGGCGACTGCGAGCGCCTACACCTTGCCTTCAGCCAGCAATCCGGGAATCGCGATCCTGTCGTATCAATCACGCTTCGAGCTACGGATCCCGGCGGCGCTCGACGCCACCCTCGACCTGGCGCGCTCTACCTACTGCTTCTCGATTGCGGTCGACGCCAACGGCGACATGACCGCCAGCGCTGTGGCCCCTTGCTCCCCCGGGGTCGCGGCCGGGGGCGGTACCGCGACCCCGACTGTCACGGCGTCCCCACCGACATCAGCATCAGTCTCACCAACGCCGACCCCGTCACTGACCTTGGCTCCCAGTCCAAGCCTCGTCGCGGCGGCGTCGCCAACCACTACGCCTGGGGAGCCAGGCGCTCCCGAGTTCCTCGTGGTGGTAGGCGTCGCGCTGGTCGCGGTGGCGGGTCTCGTCAGGTATCTCCTTCGCCGTTGGCTCCCCCGCTAGGTCAGGACGGCGGAGTTCGTTCGAGTCCGAGCGCCGCGAACCGCCGCGCGGCCATGTCCTCTGCCTCGTCCCACCATCGTGCGAGCCGCGCCTCGTGCTCGCCAAGGCGGAGACCGAGCTGCTCCTCGAACGCCTTGAGCTCATCGAGCATCTGCTCGTGAAAGCGCTCGCGCTCCGCGGTGAGCTCGTGCGTCAATTGTTCGCGCAGCCGCTCGCGCTCGGCCGCGATCTCGTTCTGCAGCCGATTGCGTTCGATCGCCTTCCATTCTTCGAATCGGTCGAGCTCCGCCTGTCGGCGTCGCTCAAGGTCGATGAGCAGCGAGTCGAGACCGTCCGCCATCCGGCGGCGCTGCTCGACGATCCAGCGGTCCAAGCGTCGTCCGGTCTCACTCGTCGTTCGTTCTAGCTCCGCTCGCCAGAAGCCCTCGGTCTGCGGCTCTTCGGTTCCTCGTTCGTGCTCGGCGGCTGCGTTGTCGCGTTCATCCGGTGTTTCCTGGATCTGTTCCTCGAGGATCGTTTCGTCCACTGCCCATCTCCCGTGCGTAATCGCATGGAACGTTATTGCTTCTTGGGGCCGGCCGCGCGCAGCGGCTGGCAGCTCGATGGGAACCCAAGACATTCCACACTTGTAGAGATGTAAGCGATGAAACTCTGCGAGGTAGCCGATGCATCGGGCGATCGTCTGGACGTTTGCTGGCGCGTTCTCTCTGCTCCTTCTGGCGATGCCGGTCGCCGTCGCGGCGGGTGGATGCGTCAATCAGAGCCTCGCCAACGACGGAGCCGTGCCGACGATCGCCATCAAGGACTGCGCCTTCTCGCCGACGGTGAGCCGCGTGCCGGTCGGCGCGACGGTCAGCTGGAAGAACGTCGACAAACTGCCGCACGTCATCTCGGGCGTGGGCTGGGGCTCGGTGAGCGGATACGTCGCGGCCGGTGTGCCAATGCTCCAGCCGGGCGAGACGTTCACCCACACCTTTACGACAGCCGGGCTGTACCCATATGCGTGCTACCTCCATCCCGGCATGTCGGGCGTCGTAATCGTCGGCGACTCTGACGCAGCGGCGACGTCGGCCACGACTGCCCAATCGCCGAGCGGTCCGACGGCCCCTGCCAGCGCCGAGGCGCCGCCGTCATCGGACACGCCATGGTCATATCTGCTGATCGCGCTCTTCGGCGTCATCGCGATCGGCGGATACGGCATCGCGCTCGCTCGCCGCTTCTAGTCATCGCGCCGATCGTTACCCTCGCGCGCTCGATCGTGCCCTAGACTGCGCGGCGTCCCAGAGGCGAGCCGCACGCTTCCAACTCTTGCGGCCGGACGCACCCGCCGGTGTGAGCGTGGCGGAGGAGGGACGCATGGCAGCACGCACGGCCGCGCTGAGCGGCGGCACAGACTGGATCGAGCGCCAGTTCAAGGTACGGGCCGCAGGATCCACCATCGGCACCGAGGTTCGCGGCGGGGTCACCACGTTCCTGGTCATGTCCTACATCCTCGTGGTCAATGCCGTCATCCTCTCGGGTGCCGGCATCCCGTTCCCGGCGGTGGTCGCGGCCACCGCTCTCATGGCGGCGCTTTTCACCGGTGGCATGGCCCTATACGCGAATTACCCCTACGCGGGCGCCGCGGGGCTCGGCATCAACGCAGTAGTCGCGTTCGGTCTCGTCAAGGGCGCTGGGCTTTCGTGGCAGGGCGCGATGGGCGTCGTGGCCCTCGAAGGTCTGGCCATCTGTGTGGCCATGGCCCTCGGTGTCCGGCGTGCCCTTCTCGATGCCGTGCCCGTCCCGATCAAGCTCGGGATCGGTGCCGGCATCGGCGCATTCATCTTCGCGATCGGTTTCTTCAACGGTGGCTTGGCCGTCGGGACCGGGAATCCGTCCGATCCCGTAGCTCTCGGCAATTTGAACAGCGGCACCGCCATCGTCACAGTCGGCGGCCTACTTCTGACCGCCTTTCTCTATTCGCGAAACGTCAAAGGTGCGTTGATCCTCGGCATCATCGGAGCGACGATCATCGGCATCCTCGTCAACGCCGCGACCAAGGGCGCGACTTACGCAGCGTTCCAGGGTGTTGCCGTGATGCCGACCTCCTTCACCTCCATCCCCGACTTCTCCACGATCGGAGGAGTCTTCCAGTCGGTGAACGGCAACTTTGGACTCCTTGAAGTCTTCAAGCTCGGTTTCTTCGTCGCGATCCTCACCGTCTTCTCCCTGATGCTTTCGGACTTCTTCGACACGGCGGGCACCGTTGTGTCGGTGGCCGCAGAGGGCGGCTGGCTCAAGAAGGACGGCAGTATCGATCGGGTCGACCGCGTCTTCTGGGTCGACTCGCTCGGCGCTTTGTTCGGGGGGCTCTTCGGCACCTCGAGCAACACCACGTACATCGAGTCGGGTGCGGGCGTCGCCGAGGGCGCGAAGACCGGGCTCGCGAGCCTCGTGACCGCGATCCTCTTCCTGTTGTGCATCTTCCTCGCGCCGATCGCGGGCATCGTCCCACAGCAAGCGACCGCTCCCGCTTTGATGCTGGTGGGGTGGTTCATGTTCAAGCCCATCCTGGATCTCAACAAGATCGGCAACATCGACTTCGCGACGGGCTTCGCGGTTCTATTGACGCTATTCGTCATGCCACTGACCTACTCGATCACAAACGGCGTGGGCGCAGGGTTCATCGCCTACGCGCTTCTGAAGGTCGCGAGCGGTAAGGCCAGAGATGTCGGTCTCCCCCTGTGGGTGGCGAGCGCCGCGTTCGCTATCTACTTCGCCGACCCCTGGCTGCGTCAGTTCTTGAAGTAACCCCGGTCTGGCACCAAAACGAACCGAGGCCCCGTCGATACGGCGGGGCCTCTTCTTATTCTTAATTGGTGGAACCGCGGGCGGCCGTGCGCGAGGCGCTCGACCGAGGGGAACGCGCCGCGATCGTCACAGTGACCGGGCTCGAAGGTGATCCGCCCTCACGTGAGGGCATGGCACTCGGGGTACTCGAGAGCGGCGCGACGTTCGGGACCCTTGGCTGCGACGGCTTCGATCGGTCGGGTGCTGCCGACGCGGCGCGGGCGCTGGGGCAGAAGATCCGCCTCGAGCGCTCATACGACTGGGATGCATCCTCGCGGATCCGCGTCGAGGTGCGCCCATTCGAGCCGGGCGAGACAGTACCCGGGAACGTCGAGCGTCCGGAGCTCGTGATCATCGGCGCTGGGCCTGTCGGTCGTGCGCTCGTCGCGCTCGGGCGCGTGCTTGGCTTTCGCGTGCGAGCGGCGACCGAAGGAAAGTCCGACGAGATGCGCGACGCCGACGAGCGCATCGCGGTGCGCGAGACCGGAGAGCTCGCGAAGCTAGCGATCGGTCCGGAGAGCTACGTCGTGATCGCCGGCCACGACGAGTCGTTCTCGCAGCCCGCGCTCAAAGCGCTGCTGTCGTCGAAGGCTCCGTACATTGGAATGATGGGAAGCCGGCGCCACACCGGGCCGCTGATCGAAGAGCTGCGCAGAGCCGGCTACTCAAAGGAGTCACTTGCGCGCGTGCACACCCCGGTCGGATTGGACCTCGGCGCGCAGACGCCCGAGGAGATCGCTCTCGCGGCGATCGCCCACGTGGTCGCGGTCCGGCGCGGACGGAGTGGGTCGCCTCTCGCGTAGCCGAACCGTAGACTGGTTTCGTTCTCGCCTGGGGAGGTCGCATAGCCAGGTCGAGTGCGGTGGTTTGCTAAACCACTACAGCGGGTTATTCCGCTGTCGCGGGTTCGAATCCCGCCCTCCCCGCCGGCGCAAGCCTGTGCCGATCTGTTCATGAATGGCCGATCGTCAGCGCGACCCTGCCCTGGTCGCCTGGGCTGCCGGTCTCTATGACGGCGAAGGTTCCTGTTCGGCGTACCTCCCGAAGTTCCGGAAGACCTATCGACGACAGATGGCCGTGAGTCAGGGCGGCGACTCGGGAACGCCCCCGACGGTCCTCCTCCGTTTCAGGAATATCGTCGGAGGCCACGGGAATATCACGGGCCCCTACCGCGGCTATCTCTACTACTGGAAGACTTCGCGGAAGCTCGTTATCGACGAGATCGTGCAGCTCCTCTGGCCTGAGATTTCGCCCGAGAAACGCCAGCAATATCTCGAAGCATGCGAACTTGCTCGTATCGACCCTGAAGTCAACACGCCGCAGACCACAGGCGGCCCGACCGATGTGGCGTGGGCCGCGGGGTTCTTCGACGGTGAGGGGACGGTCGGCATCAATCGACTGAATCCCACAAGGGCGCCTTATCGCGGCGTTGAAATGGAGATCCCACAGTCCAGCGACGATGGGGTCCCAAAGGCGCTTCTGCGATTCAAGGAGGTTGTTGGACGGGGCTCGATCACTGGGCCACATGAGCCTCGCAATCCCTGGTCGCGGCTTCCCTCCTATCGATGGCGGCTAAGCGGGCATCTGAACGTGGAGGCCACTGCCGGCCTGCTCTGGCCCTGGCTCAGCGCGGTCCGGCGGATACGACTGGAGTGGGCGCTGGGTGAGGTCCATGCGGGGTTAAAAGAAGCGACCCCACCAAGGCGAGAGCTAGTTGAGCGCCCTCACCACAAGTCCGGCCGGCACCTTCGGATAGAAGTACGTCGTCTTCTGCGGCAGGCGCTCGCCCGCGTCGGCTATGCGCTGCAGCGTTCGGGGATCAACCGCGCGAAGCAGGACCGCGGTCGCACCTCGCTCGGCGGCGGCGATCGCCTTGTGCTCGTCGTGCTCGTATGTGATCTCGGCGCCGGAGTCGCGCGCCTCGCGCAGTAAGAGCTCCTCTGCCTGTGCCACCGGGAGCTCGCGCCACGCCGCACGGAGCGGACCGAGATCCGCATCGTCGCGAAGCTCGAGCTCCTCGAACGAACCAGCGCGTACGACGACGATCCCCGGCTGGGTATCGGCGATCGCGCCGGCGTCGATCGGCGCGCGCCGGAACGAACGGTCGATCGCGTGGTCGATCGCGCCGTTCCCCCCGCGCACGATGCGATGCGTGGGAAAGATCCGAAGCCCACGGTCATCGAGCGCACAGAGGTATGCGAGGACGAAGCGCTCCGGCGCATCCGGCGAACCGCCGCGCTCGTCGGCGTAAGTCAGAGCCGTTTCGTAGCGGTGATGACCGTCCGCGATGTAAATCCGGATCTTTGCGAACGCGTCGCGAAGCTCGCCGATCGCCAGGCGATCGCCGACCGCCCACACGCGGTGACGATCGTCGCCGACGGTCGCATCGGCGATCGGCTTAGCGCTGCCTCCCGCGACGGCACGGTCGAGGGTCGTCCCGATATCGCCTCGCGCATCCTCAAAGAGCCCAAAGACCGCGCTGGTGTTGGCGCGCGTGGCTCGGAGGAGCGCCAGACGGTCGGCCTTGGCCTTCGGGAAGGTAAGCTCGTGGGGCATCACGACGCCCTCCTCGGGCGCGTAAAGACGCAGCGCGCAGTGCAGGCCACGACGACGAACGCGCGTGCCGGCGACAAGGAACTCGTGGTCGTGGACGTAGACGGCGGCGGCCGCGTCCGCCCGTAAAACTCCCTGCTGCCGCCACGAGGCGAGGTCCGACGCAGCCCGCGCGTACGGATCGCCGTCGGGTCTCGGGTACTCGAGCCGCACGAAGTTGAACGGGCTCTGCTCGTACAGCCGGTCCCGATCAGCGTCGGAGATTACGTCGTACGGAGGACATATGTGGTCGCCCACGGCTCCCGCGACGCTCGCGTCGTATCGGAGGGCCACCAGCGGGCGGATCTCAGCCATGGCCCGATTCTGCGACAGAAAGTCACGCGACAGTGGCACGGTGAGAAAGCCTCTGACTCTGCCGTCCGCTCTCGCCCTTAGCAGTACAGTCGCGACGATCGAACCAGGCGGGAGGTGTCGTATGGGGCGTTCAGCGCGGACCTTCGCGCTCTCGGCGGCCGCGCTGCTTCTGGTCACCACGTGCTCGACGACCGGTCCTTCGGCGGGCGGTGGCGGGAGCGCGACCGACCAGGGCAAACCGTTCGTCTTCGCGTCGACCCAGTTCACTCCTGTGACGGAGCAGGAGAACATGCGCAAGAAGATCCTCGCGGCATATCAGGGCGCACCGGTCGACTTCATCACCGATCAGGAGCCGGTCATCCTGGATCGCATCTCCGCCGAAGCGAAAGCCGGCGGACAAGGGCAAATTGGCGTCGCTGGACTCGAGAACGGACAGTTCAGTGCCCTCGCCGCCGCCGGCTACTTCGACGATGTCAGCAAGGTCGCGGACAAACACAAGGACCAAAAGATCCCGCAAGACATGCTGACCCTCGGGAGGTTGGGGGGGAGCACGCAAATCTATATCCCGTGGATGCAAGCGACCTACTTCATGGTCGCGAACAAGAAGGCGCTCCAGTACCTTCCGAGTGGCGTGGACGTCAACGCGCTCACGTACAAGCAGCTCATCGACTGGACCAAGAACATCAGCGACAAGACCGGGCAAAGGAAGTACGGCTTTCCGCTCGGCGGCGGCGCTACCCCCGGGCTGATCCACCGGCTAGTGCAGGGTTACTTCTACCCGTCGTACACGGGAGGGCTTGTGACGACGTTCAAGAGCGCGGACGCCGTAAACATGTGGAACGATCTCAAGGAGCTTTGGAAGTACTCCAATCCACAGTCGACGACGTACACCAACCTTCAGGAGCCGCTCCAGTCGGAGGAGATCTGGCTCGGCCTCGACCACGCGGCGCGCCTGATCGAGGTACTCAAGGCGAAACCCGACGATTTCATCGCCTTTCCCGCTCCTGCAGGGCCAAAAGGCCGCTATTACATGAGCGTCGTCATCGGCCTCGCGATTCCGAAGACGACGCCGAACCGCGCCGGCGCTGAATCGCTCATCGACCACCTCCTCAAGCCGGAGACGCAGCTGCTGACGCTTCGCGAAAATAGCTTCTTCCCCGTGGTCGAGGTGAAGCTACCGGACGACCTCAATAAGGGCCTCAAGCTCGAAGCCGACGCCGTCGCGAAGCAGGCGAATTCCAAGGACGCCAAGGTCGTGCCGCTACCGGTCGGGCTCGGCGCAAAGGGCGGCGATTTCAACACGGCGATCACGAATACGTTCGTCCGCATCATCGTGAAAAACGAGCCGATTGAGACCGTGCTCAACGAGCAGGGGGCCATCGTCCAAAAAGCCATCGCCGACGCGAACGCGAGGTGCTGGGGTCCGGATGCGACATCGAGCGGTCCCTGCCAGGTGAAGTGACCTAGGCGAACGGAGGAGGAGGATGCGGACGCGCACGGAACAATTCCTGCCGTTCGCCCTCCTCCTCCCGTCTATCCTCTTTCTTGGGCTCCTCATCGTCATTCCGATGATCCAGGCGCTGTTCCTGGCGATATTGGCCGACGAAGGAGGTTTTACCCTCGAGCACTTTCAGCGGATGGCGAGCGACGTCAACTTCAGCGACGCATGGCGGAACACGTTGCTCCTGTTGCTCTTGATCGTCCCGCTCCAGATCGTGCTAGCCCTTGCCATGGCGCTTCTCATAAACTCCCGCTTCCGCGGGCACGGTTTCTTCCTTTACATCTATGCGATCCCGCTCGCGATCTCAGACCTCGCCGCCGGCATTCTCTGGCTAGCTGTCTTTACCGAGCGCGGGTATCTGAACAGCGCACTCCAGAGCGCCGGCGTTATCCAGCAGCCGATCATCTTCCTCTCGTTCGAGAACGTCCCCGGGATCCTGAGC
>VBDQ01000133.1 GCA_005889075.1 Chloroflexota bacterium | reverse complement strand
GCAGTTCGCCGCGTCGTTCGGAACGCTCAGCTCGAAGACCAGGCGATCGCCCGTCGCGAACGTGGCCGCCGATGTCGAGATCGAGACCGATCGCAGCGTCGGGCTCGCGATCGACGCGAGCGACGTCGTCGCCGACCCGAGCGTGACGGTGTTCCCGGCGATCGGTTTGATCGCGAAGACCCTGTTCGTGTCCTGGGCGGATGCCGTGGTGGTCGTCGTCTTTGCGGAGATCGCCCCCGCGTTGCTCTGAATCGTGTCGAAGGCGGCGAAGGACACCGGGTTGGCTGACGTCGCGGTTACGGTCCCCTCCGGGTTCATCCCCGTCGGGGTCGTGAACGTCGAGAGCGCACCAATCGCGTAGATGGCGAGGACCATGTCGCCCGCGGTGGTTGCCGAGCTTGCCGGAGTCGTGTGCGTCGTGCCTGTCTGGCCCGAACCAGTCGTCGCCTCGACCGGAGTCGTCGTGTCCACACCGACGTAGGAGGCCTCCCATCCCGCTACCGTGGCCGTCGTGCTGAATGACCACGTATAGGTCGACGGCTCGGACGCGGTCGCGAAGCGCTTGTACGTGTACATCGCCATGTTGGAGCTGCCGTTCGACGAGTACTGCGTCCATCCGGCCGGGATGGTGATCGTGGCGGCAAGGTTGTTGAACCCCAAAGCCACGAACATGAAATCGTTCTGCTGGGTACCGGCCGGGGTATCCATCACGATGCTCGTGCCGCTGTCCAGCGACTTCGTCGTGAAGGCGCGCAGCGTGATCGGAGTCGTCTTCTTGACCGTCGCCGTCACGGTGCAGCTCGGCGTCGTGGACGGCTTCAGCGTGAGCTGATGCGTCGCGGAGACGTCGTTGCCGCAGGTTGCCGTGAGCGAACCACTCGGGCCCGTCCCAACGGGTGTCGTTGCGTAGAAGAAGCTGCCATTGACTTGGCTGCTGGGGCCACCGCCTCCCGACGAGAATCCCGACGTGAGCTGCCAGCCGCTGATCGTGTTGCAGGTACCGTTTGAGGCATCCGCGATCCCCACCACACGGATCTCGTTTGCATAAGCGGCGGTCACGCTCGGCGCGGTGTGGCTCGCGCTGCAGCAACCCTGCGCCGCGCCGGCGTGGCCATCGACTGGCGCGCTCACATCAACGCCGCTGAAGTTGCGCATGATGCCGACCGCTCGCCCTGCCGTCGACCACGACCAGGTGTAGCTCGCCGGCTCGCTCGACCCAGCGACGAGGCTGTAGACCGATGATCACGTCGCCGCTTTGCAGGTTGCTCATCTTGTTGAGCGTGATCGACGAGACGTCCCCTGCGCTCGCGAGGAACGTATACCCGTTGGCGTAGTCGTTCGTGGGCGTCCCCTGGTTCTCAAGGTAGAGGTCGGCCTGCGCCGTCCCAGCGTTCATCGTCTGACCGGTGGTGAACGTGTCGGAGGTGAAGCCACAGGTCACGTTGCTGCTCAGGGTGGCCGGGCACGTGGTCGCAGTGCCCGCCGCCGGCGTGTAGCCCTGGAGCATGTCGTGGCTGCCGAAGCTCGACGTGTTCTTGAAAGTGAACACGCTCGAGCTGTCCGTCGCGGAGATCGCGGGGACCGCGTTCGCGAGATAGACGATGTTCGTGCCGAGCCCGAGGGTGAAGGCGAGCACGACCGCGGTCATCCGCCGGCGCAGCCGCAGCCAGCCCAGGGCGAGGACCGCAAGCGGCACGGCGGTGCCGAGGATCGCGGGAGTCGCGAAATCGGTCTCGCTGGCAGCGCCGTTCGCCGCGACGGCGCGCAGCGAGAGCGCGCCGATGGTCAGGATGCCAGCGGCGACGAACACCGCGACCGCCGCAGCCGCGAGATGCGCGGCGCGCGAAGATCTCTTGGCGGTGCGCTTGCGCTTGGGCATCTCCCAGGGCATCAGGCGCGCCAGGTGGAAGCGCTCCAACCTCTCGGTGACCACCCCGGACTTGGGGGTGCGCACCCAGCCGCCCTCCTTCTTCTCGCTCATCGCCTTCATCGAGGCGTATGCCTGGAAGGGGGCCAGGATCCAGGAAAGGCCGATGAACGAAAGGAGGCCCAGCGCGTCGCGGCGCAGTGAGCCCTCCAGCAGCACCCCAGAGAGGTTCATGAGCGGCAGCGCCAGGGCGTTTGAGACCACCAGCGACCAGCCGAAGACCTCGCCCCACATCGGCAGCTTCTGACCAAGGATGAGCACACCGATGATCCATGAGCCGGTCGCCGCCGCGAACAGCACCGACTGCAGGTAGTAGGGGGCGTAGTAGATGAACTCGAGCTTTTCCTGCCAGGAAAGGTTGGGCGAGCGCAGGACCGGCCAGAAGTACTTGCGCACGTTGTAGGTGTGGCCCTCGGCCCAGCGCATGCGCTGCTTGATGAGCCGGCGCACCGTGCTGACGCACTCCGCGGGGGCCTGGATGTACGGGGTATAGAGGACCTTGTACCCGGCGAGATACAGGCGGATGGTGAGCTCCCAGTCCTCGGTGATGCTTGTGGACCAGCCGAGCTTTCGCAGCACGTCGGCGCGGATCATGTAGACCGAGCCCGAGATCATCTTCATCGCGCCGAAGAGCTCCTGGCCCGAGCGCTCGAGCACGTAGCTGCCAGAGAACTCGGCGCGCACGCCCTTGGTGATCCAGTTCTCGGATGCGTTGAGCATGTGCCACTGGTAGCCCTGCACCGCGGCGACGCGGTCGCCGTTCTGCGGCGCGCCCGCGGTCGCGTGCTCGCTCGGCGAGGCGTACTTGGCCTTGGCGAGCCGGCCGAAGTAGTCCAGGAAGTGCCAGATGGCATCCGCCGGCGGCACGAAGTCGGCGTCGAAGATCATCACGTACTCGGTGCGCGAGTTCATGCGCCGCAGCGCTTCCTGGAGTGCGCCGCCCTTGAAGCCCTTGCGGCTTTCGCGGTGGATCACCCGCACCCGCGGGTGACTCTTCCAGCGCTCCAGCTTCTGCACGGTGTCGTCGGTCGAGTCGTCGACCACCAGCACCTCGTAGTTCTCGTAGTCGAAGGAGGTGCAGGCGGTGAGCAGCCGGTCGATGACCTCGCTCTCGTTGTACATGGCGAGCTGCACCGAGACGAAGGGCTGACGGTCCGCGGGAAGGCGGATCTCGCCGATCCGCTGCCAGGGATCGGCGACCACCACCGACCCGGCCTGGCTCAGCAGGTCGCCGCGCAGGGTGCGGTAGCCCTCCTTGTGCTCGCCGGCGGCGAGCACGTCGTCAGCCGCGCGGCCATCGGCCTTGCGGCCGCCGCGCGCCTCGCCGCCGCTGGGCGTGGAGGCTGGGGTGCTGCGGCTAAAGCGCAGCGGGTCGCCAAAGAGCGTGACCAGGACGACGCTGGCGATGGTCACGTAGTACTTGAGCGCATAGAGGAAGAAGAACAGCCCGCAGAAGAGCGCGAACAGCGAGAACGCAAAGCGCGGCGCGAGCGCCTCATGCACGATGAGCCCGAAGCCGCCGACCGCGGAGAGCCCGATCACCAGCAGCACCGCGCCGGCGTAGATGCGGCTGAGCAGGCCGCCGGTCCAGATCACCGGGCCAGGTCCATTGGAGTTCCAGGCGCGCATGACCGCGTCCTGGACCTCATCGAGGGTGGCGGTGACCCGCACGAGCTTGAGGCCGGTGAAGCGCTGCACCTCGTGCAGGGCGGTCTCATCGAGCGGGTCGACCATCGCCAGCACGCCCTGGTGGCCGTCCGAGGCGGTGACCACCAGGCCGCGTGAGCGCGCGAAGTCGAAGGGCAAAAGGCGCGCCGCGGCTCGCTCGACCGGATCGACCAGCCGCGGCGCGGATAGGCGTGTCTCGGTGGGGTC
>VBDQ01000032.1 GCA_005889075.1 Chloroflexota bacterium | reverse complement strand
CGGAACGTTCACTCCACCGAGCAACTTCACTGAAATTGATTGGACGAGCTTCATCTGGGCTGGCTCGCACGTCGTGGGCGCCTCCGATGCAGGTCCCTACACGTTCAGCGTCGTCACTGCGAAGGGGATGGTGGCGTGGATCGGTGCGTACGCCGGAGTGGACACCGCGAACCCGGTCGATCCGACGCATCCGCATACGAGTACGAGCGGAACATCGCACTCGACGAACACCAGCACGCCGATGTCGACCGCGAACGCCTACGAATTGGTCATAGCTGCCTTCCAGGTCCAGGTCGACGCCACCTGGACGCCACCGGCACGATCGTCACGGTCGGGATAAACCACGCGCTGCAATCTCAAGCCGGATTGCCGATCGTGGAGACGGCCACATCGTCCGTCTCAGGAAGCGGCACGAACCTGATCTTCGCGCTGAACCCGCTCAGCTCGAACACCACTTCCCTCGGCTCGACCACCGTCTCCGTCAGCAGCCCGAGCGGGCCGACGCTCGTTTCGACGGGGGCGTTCGCGCTGGCGTCGACCAACTTCGCGGCTGGCGATCACCTCATCCTCGATATCTCCGTACCGGATGACCCGAACAACTGTCCCGCGGTTCGCGTCTCGTACGACAGCACGGGTCAGCCGTCGAAGCTCACGATCGCCGCGACGATCGTCCCCGAAGGCGTCCTCGGGCTGCTTCTCCTCGCCCCGGTGCTTCCCCTCGCCGCGCGCTGGTGGAAGCGGAGGCGACCGTGACCGCCGCGTTCGCTCCGGAGCCAAAGGGCGCGGGCGCGATCAGACCGATCGGCACGCTCATCGCGGTCGCCTCGGTCGCGCTGCTCATCCTGCCGTTCCTGTCGACGTTCGGCGAGCTGCTCACGAACGCGGCAATGGCGGCGGGATTCGATGCCTGGCTCGGGCAATGGATCGCGCCGGTCGAGGGCCAGCTCGTGCACGGGGCGCTTGCGCTCCTCGGGATCCCGTCCGCGTACAGCGGCTCGCTGCTCTACATCGGCAGCGGTGCCGGCAGCCTCGCGCTCTACATCTCCTGGAACTGCGTCGGCTGGCAGACGCTCCTCTTCCTCGTGGTTTCGATGGCGACCGGCCTCCAGGGTGAGTTCACGCTGCGCTCGCGGCTCGAGACCGTCGCGCTCGGCGTCTTCGGGATCGCTTTCCTCAACGTCCTCCGGATCACCGTGGTCGCCCTGGTCGCGTACTTCTTCGGGCGGCTTCCCGCGGTGATCGTCCACGACTACGGCAGCGTCATCGCGACCGTCGCCTTCCTCATGGCGTTCTGGGCGTTCGCCTACAACGTCGTCCTCGAGGGGCGCGGCGGCGATCGGGAGGAGCCATCCCCCGATCAGGGGTCTCGCATAGGTCAGATGGCGTAAGGACCCAGCGAACCAGTCAACCCACGAGCCCCGTGTCGTCTTCGGACACATCGGCGCGTGGAGTGAGCGGCTCAAAGCCGTGCCATTCCGGTCCCGGCCGCGCATTTCCCTCTTACGGCTGACCGCATGGCGGCGCCCCTTTGGGAGACTGCCGACCGTGGACGATCGGACGGCCGGAGGCGATCAGACGTGGCGCTGACCCAGCCGCGGCCTTCGCCAGAGTCGGATCGCCGGCGATCGCTCAAGGTAGCGGTCATCCATGGCGTCGGCTTCTTCTACTCCGGCGGTGGCGAGAAGCTCGTGATCCAGCAGGTCCTCGGGCTGCGCGAGCGTGGTCACCGCGTCGACTGCTATGCGCCGATCGTCGACCCGGCACGCTCGTTCCCAGGCTGGCTCGACCGAGTCGGTGTTCGCCGGCTCGCGCCGCGCCTGCCAAATTGGCTGCGCTTTCCGGACGCGCTCGCGATCATCGCGATGTCCGTCGCCGCGCCGTTCCTCGCCCACCGGTTCCGCGGGTACGACGTGATCCTCGCGGCGAACCAGCCCGCTGGTTGGATCGCGTGGTGGGCGCGCCGGCTCTATGGCGTGCCGTACGTGCTCTACCTCGCGCAGCCGAATCGCCTCCTCTATCCCCGCGAGATCGATGGCGAACGAACCGTGATCGTGAAGCGGGACTACTTCTTCCTTCACGCGATCGCGCCGCTGATTCGGCCGCTGGTCCTCGCGGCCGAGCGCCGCAGCGTTGCCGGCGCCACCCGAGTACTCGCGAACGGCGCGTACATGGCACGGGTGCTCTCACGCACTTACGCACGCGCCTTCAGCTCGTGCCCCGCGGGCGCTGAAGCGGTCGTTGAAACCAGGAGTCGATTCACGGGAGCGGTGCACCTGCGCGGCCTCGTGATCCCGAAGCCGTTCGTTCTCCTCAGCAACCGTCACTACCCGCAGAAGCGGTTCGAGGTCGCGATCGAAGCGCTCCGCCATCCCGCACTTGCCGCGCGCCGGATCCCTTTGGTCATCACGGGGCAGGAGACCGCGTACACGCTTCGGCTGCGGGAGCTCGCGGCCCGCCTCGGACTTCACGACCGAGTGCACTTCATCGGCCTCGCCGGCGAAGATGAGCTCGCCGCCCTCTATGCGCACGCCGCGTGCTACGTCTATCCATCGCCGGAAGAAGACTTCGGCATGGGCGTGGTCGAGGCGATGGCCGCGGCCGTACCGGTAGTGGCGTGGGATCACGCCGGTCCCACTGGGACCATGGTCGACGGCCTGACCGGGTACCTCGTTCCACCGGGATCTCCCGAGCTCTTCGCCGAGCGCATCGTGCAGCTTCTCGATGACGAGCAGCTCTCGCGTCGCCTCGGTCGCGGCGCGCAGTCGCACGCGCTCCGCCATTTCACCCTGGACCATCACCTCGAGGCGCTCGAGAATGTGCTCGACGATGTCTGCGAAGTCGAGCGCGACGACGCGCTGGCCGACGCCACCGCCTGAGGACTTCGACTACGAGTCGAAGGTCTGGGGCGAGCAGGAGCTATCGCTCGATCCGACGACCCTCGGCGCGCTGCGCCTGCGCTACTGCCTCGAAGCGCTGCAGGGCGTGCGCGGGACGGTCCTCGAGCTCGGCTGCGGCGCGGGCTCGTTCCTCCGCGCACTCCGGTCGCACCGCCCCGACCTGGCGGTCGTCGGACTCGATCTCAGCGCGCGCGCTCTCGTGCACGCTCGCGCGCGCGGCGCGTCGCGCGTCGTCCGCGGCGACGTCGCGCGCCTGCCATTCGTCGACCGATCGGTCGATGCCGTGGTGTTCTTCGACGTGCTCGAGCATGTGTCGCATCCCGACGTGTTGCTGGCCGAAGCCGCGCGCGTCCTGCGTTCCGGTGGACGCTTGCATGGATTCGTGCCGTGCGAAGGGAGCCTGTACACGCTCCACGGTCTCGCGAGCCGCCTCGGGTACTCGCCGAAGGAGCGCTATGCCGGTCACATCCAGCGGCTGACCCCCGGCAGCCTCACGTCGCTGCTTCGTCGCGCCGCGCTTCGACCGACCGGTCGACGTTGGAGTGGCCACTACTTCACCCAGCTCATCGACCTCGGGTACTTCTCGTTTCTCGCCGCGCGCGGCCGGAACGTCGAGGGCACGCTCGAGGCGGTCGCGGCGCGGGAGGGCGGCGCGCGCGGCCGGCTTCTCGGCGGCGCGCTAAAAGCGGTCGCGGCGCTGGGCTACGGAGAGTCGCTCCTCTTGCGGAACATTCCCGCCGCCGGTGTGCACGTCACCGCCGTCCGCTGAGGGACGACACAGCGGGCCCTAGCGGCGACCGTGGAAGAAGTTCATGTAGGGGACGGCAATCGCACGGAGGACCGCGCTCGGCACCGCGAGCGCAAGAAGTGGCTGCAGGAGCCAGACGTAGTCGCGTAGCCCGTAGCCGTCGCGGCGCAGCGCTGCCCAGCGCACGCGGAACCCTTCACGCTGGATCTCCTTGATCTTCCGGAATGAGCTGCCGCTGGTCCGATAGCGGTATCGCAAAAGGTCCTCGGAGACGTTGGCGACCTCGCCCATACGTAGCAACCGGAGGACGAGGTCGTAATCGAAGGCGTAGCCAAATTCGTCACGAAAGCCACCGACAGCGTCGTAGGCGGTGCGGCGCAGCAGCATGCTCGGCAGGACGATCGGGTTCGCGCGCAAGGCCTCGCGGCGGACTCGCGAGCGCTCGGCCGGGTAGCGCAGCCCGCCGGTAGCGCGCCCCGCTTCGTCGATCGTCTCGCACCAGCAACCGACGAGTACGAGGGCGGGGTCGCTCGCAAGCGCGGCGACCTGTGCGGCGATGCGCCTGGGGTCCGCCACATCGTCCGCGCCCATGATCGCGACGAGCCGCGCGGTCGTGGAACGGACCGCGAAGTCGTGAGAGAGCGCCATGGGGAGCGCCTGCGGTGGTCTGACGACACGAAGGCGCGGGTCGTCGAACGCAGCGAGCAGCCGCCCGGTCTCATCGGTCGAATGGTTGTCGCAAACGACGAGCTCGAGATCGTGGTGCGTCTGCGCGAGGACCGAACGCACGGCATCGGCGATGAACGGCGCCCCGTCCCGCACGGGCAGCGCGACGGAGACGCTCGGGCTCAACGCGCGCGTTCCGCGACCAGGAGCACGCTGTTCGAGCGCCTGCGCGAGCGCCACGGCGACTCCGTGAAGGTAAGAGCGGGATCAACCGCGCGCACCGCAAGGTCCGCAGTGGCCACGAACGGTCGCGCGAGCGGCCGCGCGAAGCGGTCCACCCCGATGGCGAGCACGCTCATGACCTCGTCGAACGCCAGGGTCGCGAAGGCGTTGAGGTAGCGGCGCGCCAACACGCGCGCGCCGCTGCGCTCGAACTCCTCGGCGAGCGCGTCCGGGTCGACGAAGAGCTCGGGGTGATGATCAGCGCGCGCAAAGACGTCCACGCCGATGCGCGAAAGCCACCACTCCCAGGTGTAGCGCCAGCGGGCACTCACCGCGCTCACGATGACTCGGCCGCCGGGACGCGTGACGCGAACGAGCTCACGAACGACGCCGGGCCACTCGGCGATGTGCTCGAGCGTCTCGAACGAGAGCGTCGCCGCGAACGTCGCATCCGGGAACGGGAGCGCGAGCGCGT
The DNA here is from genome assembly GCA_005889075.1 of Chloroflexota bacterium. Lineage (GTDB taxonomy): Bacteria > Chloroflexota > Limnocylindria > P2-11E > P2-11E > 3-1-20CM-2-70-9. Next base: position 51,953 of record VBDQ01000032.1, on the reverse strand, counting down.
CGGCGCAGACCGGTCGCGCGGCAACCGCGCGATCGCGCACCTCACGCAGGCCGCGCATGGCGATGTCCACACAGATCCCGCGCGCCGCCCAGCGCGCGTGCAAGCGATCGAGCATGAGGCCGTTCGCGCCGCCCACGTCGAGCACACGGTCGCCGGGGGTGAGACCGAGCTCACGCAGCGCGCACAGCCACGCGCGATCGCGGATCCGATACGCGCGCGCGAGAGGGTCGCGTCGCAGGATCTCGGCGAACGGCGCGTTCGGCGGCCGGTCGTCGAAGAAGGTGCGCGCCGGGGTCACTCGTCCTCGTCGAGGCCGAAGCGCGGCACCGCACGCACCGCGGCGCGACCGATCGCGCCAAAGATCGCGGCTGGATCACCCGCGCCGCCCGCGCCGAGGCCGAGCGCCGCCCAGAGCAACAGCACAGCCGTCGCGAGCGCGCCAGCGAACGCGGCGAGACGCATCGCCGGGCTCGGGTGCTGCTCGATCCTTACCGAGCCAGCCGCCAGGCGCGCCAGCAGAAGACCGGGCCCGGCGCTGTAACGAGTCCCGGAGTCTGGAGCGACGGACGCGAAGATCGGAGACTCACGCCACAGCAGCCAGCCGTCCGCGGGAAGGCGCACGGTGCCACCGTCCTCGTCGAGCGCACTGACGTCGAGCTCCCGCGTCGCGGTGCTCGCGCCGTCGAGGAGCCAGCGCATGATCCGGTGGTAGAGCTCGCGCTCGTCCACGCTCTGCTTCGCGCGCACATGCGTGACGAGATTGACGCCGGACCACACCACTCGACCCTGGCCGAGCTGGCCCGCGGCGATGAGCGGGCGCCCGCCGGCGAGGAGCACCGGGCGAGCCCATTGGCGGAGCGGGCTATCGGGCGCGCTCACGTTCCATGCTCCGCTCTCATAGCGGAAGTCGCCGAAACGGGCGAGGTCGAGACCGCGCACGTCGACACCCGCGTCCCCGAATGCGAGCGTTCCGCTCGGCGCCTGCCAGCGCAGGTCCGCAGCGGGAAGGAAATCGGGCGTGCTCGCGCTCTTCGCGAGCGGCGAGAATTCCCAGCCCGTCTCGACGAAGAGCCGCCCGCCGCGCTCGACGTACGCGTCGAGCTTCGCCTCGTCGGCCAGGACGTCGCGCATGCACTGGTCCTCGAGGATGACGACGTCGAAGCGGGCGAGCTCCGCGGGCGAAATGTCGTCGACGCAGGCGGGGCCCTGCACGAGCCAGCCGTCGGCGAACGGGAGCGCGCCCGCGCTCGCGAGCCGGTACGTGTTGCGGTAGGCCTCGTTCTTCGTCTCGCCGATATGAAGCACGATGCCTCGCTCGCGGAAGGCGGCAAGGGTATGGGTCCGCGGCGAGGCCGCAAGATACAGGCGGCCCTCGCTCGTCACCGCCCAACCGGCGGCGCTGAAGCGCGACGGATCCTCGGGCGGATCAGGCGGCGCGTTACCGCGCTGCGCGACGCGATCGACGCCGAACCAGGCCGACATCTCGCTCACGCTGGCTCCCGCCACGCCATAGGCGTTGTCGAGGAAGAGAGCCTGCTGCTCGTCGGACCAGGACAGATGCAGGAGCGACAGCGTGAATGTGTAGAGGTTCATCGTGCGCGCGTCGCTGCGGAGCGGCAGCGCCTTGAGCAACGAGCCCAGCAAGGGCGAGACGTCGACTCGGCCGGCTTCGCCTGAGAAATGCTGCGACGCGAGCGGAAGCTTGTCGTCCCACATGAACTCGCTCGAGATGCCGGACGGCAGCGTCCGGCCGTCTTCCACGATCATGTGGCCCCTCGCGAGCATCGTCGGCAGACGAGCGCGCAGGAACGTGGGATCGATCTCGTGATGCGGCCCATATCCAGGGATCTCGAGGAAGACCAGCCCGACGACCGCCACGGCCGCGACCGCGGGCGCCGCGACGCGCGAGCGGCCGAGGCGCGCGAGCGAGCTCAGCGCCGCCGCCCCGAGGACCGCGAGCCCCACGATGGCGAAGATCAGGATCCCGCGGAAGCCGAGCAGCGGCGAGAGAAGCGGGTTCGCCGTTGCCAGCGCGATCTCGAAGTCGACGCTGAAGAGGTAGGCGATCGCGAACGCCGTCGTGACGAGGAGCCCGCGCCAGCGCGGATCGCGAACGGCGAAGGGCACGGCGAGGATCGCGAGCGCGAGAAGGAAAGGGGTGAGCGACATGCTTTCGAGGAGGCCGGAGCTCTGGACCTTCTGGCTCAGGCCGAGGAGGACGCTCGGAGGAATGTTCTGCCCGGCCACGATCGCGGGGCTGAGGTCGTTCACGCCGCCAGCGTTGGCGGCGCGGTTGTAGACGACGAAGGCGACGAGAGCACCGCTCACGCAGAGGAGCGCGGGGATCCCGACCGCGAGGACGCGAGCCGGCCCGCGGCGCGAGACGGTCGCCGCGGTTATCGCGCCGAGGATCAGTCCCGCGGGCGCGACCGCGGGATGGGCGACGAAGGTCGCGGCGAGCAGCAGCACGCACGCGGCGAAGAGGGCGACGCCACGGCGGTCGAGACGCGGGCGCTCGTAGCGCGCGTACGCGACGAGCGCTGCGATCGACCAGGGCAGCAGCGCGGCGGCGATGGTGTTCGCGTAGAACCCGACGTAGATGAGAAGGTTCCAGGCCGCGGGAGGGAGCAGCGAGAACGCGCCCGCAGCGAACGCCCATCCACGGCCGAGACCGAGGGCACGCGCCAGCGCGGCCACCCCCAAGGCGCCGACGACCATGGCCCCGAAGGCCACCACGCGTCCGGCGACCACGAGGTCGACGCCGGCGACGTGGAGCCCCGCGATCAGGTAGATCGGCGCGATCGCATATCCGGCGGACGGCGACACGCCGCCGCCCTGATAGGGGAACCAGAACGGTATGGCGGGGAAGGAACGAGACATCCAGTCGGCGAAGGCGAGCGTGTTCGGCCAGTCGCTCCCCTCGAGCGGCCCCGCGAGCAGATTCGCGGCAAGGAGCCAGCAGAGAGCGGCGTAGGCAGCCGCGCTCCCGAGCCACCAGAGCGAGTGCGCGGCTCGCCTCACGCGCCGCGTCTCATCAGGACGAACACGCAGAGGCCCACGCCCACGACGAACAGCGCCCAGGAGACGAGGTCGACCAGACGCGCGCCGTAGGTCAGCTGGAGCGTTCCCGCCGCGGGGACGATCACGGCCATGACGCCGGGACCGGCCTCGAGCACCGAGAGGGAGCGGTCCTGGTCCCCGGAGCGGAGCTGGGCCCGCCACGCCGGAGTCCACGATTCCTTGATGAGGACGATCGCCGGTCCGTCGAGCGTCATGACGCGGTGCTCCGGATCGCGGAAGCTGCCGCTCAGCTCGCGCGCCGGCGGGTCCTCGCCGGCCGACACGAAGTAGGCGACGAGAAAGGAGCGCTCGGCGAGGCTTCGCGTGTAGTCGGCATGGAAGAGGAGGTTCCCGCCCAGGGCCACGATCTCGCCCGCCCCCTCGCTCCGCTTCGCTACGACCGGATGGTCGGCGAGCGCGAGCACCGCGCGCGCGTCCGGGGAGAGCGAGGTGCCCACCTCTGCGCCCCAGGGCCCGTCCTCGTATTTCGCGGGCGCAAACTTCGTCGCATCGACGTCGCCGTGGAGGCCCCAGTCCGGCGGGAAGTCCACGCGAAGCGTTCCCTTGATCGGGAGCAGGCTGCCGAGTCCTTGCGCGGCATCCCATCCGGTAAGGTCGACGACGACCCGTCCGCCCGCGCGGGCCACGTCGCGCACGGCCTCGGCCGCCTTGGCCTGATCTCCGAGGTCACTCGCTCCGACCACGAGCACGCCGGTGCGCGCGAGCGTGGCGGCGTCGAGTCCCGAGAGGGGACCTCGCCACCACACGGGCAGGGCGCGATCGCTCGCGACCCCCGCGCGCAGGAGCGTTCGCGTGACGAGGCGGTAGAACTCCGCGCTACCGACGACGACCGTGAGCGGAACGTCCATCGCGACGACGAGCGGCGCGGGATGGACGACGTCGAGGCGCGCGTAGCGTCCCTCTCCTCCGCTGACACGGAAATCGCCGCTCGCCGTCATCGCGGGGAGGTTGCGCCGGAAGTCCGAGGTCGTCTCGACGGTCACGATCGAGACCGCGTACCAATCGAGCAATGCGCGCGCTGAAGGCGCGTCGTATGGCGGGTCGTACAGCGTGGTGTAGGCGAGCGCAAGCCATTCGGGATGGACCTGACCCTGGCTGTAGTAGTCACGCAGCTGCGGCATGCGCGAGCGATACGAGATCCACACCGATTCGTCGGCGCTGTTCGGCATGACGCGGTGCTCCAGATCGTCGGGAAGCCGCAGCGTCCGCATGCTCTCGGAGGGGCCCTCCCCCAGGGATGTCCCGTCGTACACCTCGGGATAGCCGCCGGCGGCGATGAGCCTCGCGCTCCCTGAGGCTGCGCCGGCGACGGCGGCGATCAGGACTGCGATGGTCGCGACCAGCGCGATCACTCGTCGAGGTCGCACCTTCGCGAAGGCAAACGCTGCCGCGCACGCCGCAAAGATCGCGACGAAGAAGGTCACGGTGAATGGGTCGATGCCGTTCACGTAGTAGAGCTCGTCCGGGATTCCCAAGGACGGCGCGAACACGTAGAGGATCGCCAACACCGTGAGCACGAGAAAGAGCGCGGGCGGGCGCCGCCGCAGCGCGAGAGATCCGCCCACGGCGAAGGCGAAGAAGAGCGGCGCCGCAGGACCGACGTGGGCGGGCACCCACAGGACCTCGATGGGCGAGAGCACCTGTGCGCCGTGGAAGGCGCCGAAGAAGCTGCCCGCGCCTGAAGCGGCTGCGGGCAGCCACGCGGGTGCGCCGATGAGAAGCGCCAGGCCACCGATACGCGCGAGCGCGAACAGCCTCGGGAGCGTGCGTAGGGCGACGACCCCCGCGAACACGAGACCCATGAACGCGTGGGACGCGACGGTCGCGGCGAGGAGCGCGGCCGCCACGACGAGCCACCCACGCGAGTCGCTCGCGCGCCAGCGTTCGTGCGCGTACCAGGCCCACGCGCCGAAGCCGCAGGCGACGATCCGTGCGTAGACGCCGTCGTGCACGATCCAGGTCCACACGGCCATAGAAGTCGCGACGACGATCGCGGCCAGGAATGCCGCGAGTCGAGAGCGCGTCGCGAGCGCGAGGAACGCGTAGAGCCCGAGAAGGAAGGACATCATCGCGAGCAAGGCCAGGGAGATCAGCGTGGTCTCCGCGCCGAAGAGCCGGACCGGAATGATGCTGATGAGGTACGGCAATGCGGGATACGTCCCGAACGTCGGCATGCCCGCGGCCCACGGGTACAGCCAGTTCTCGGAGGGGAACCAATCCGCGGCGAACTTGAGGCGCGTGAGGTGCGACAGCGCGTCCGTGCCCTTCGGGAAGCCGGTCCATGCGTCGAGCAAGGCACCGACGACGACCACGGTCGCGGCGACGGCCACCGCGGCGCCGAGATCGAGCAGCTTCTGGCGACTCATGGCCGCCGTCGATCGGCGCGCAGCCCCCGCACGACGACGATGAGGCCGGTGAGCGTGGCGATGCCGAGCCCGGCGAGGAAGTCGAGATGCACGCCGTGGTCGAGCTCGACCGCGTGCCGTCCCGGCGCGAGGGGAAGGCTGACCATGCCGAGCGCGTCGGGGCCGACCTTCACGCCTTTGCCGTCGACCGTCGCGCGCCAGCCGCTGTCGTACGCCTCGCGAACGACGAGGCTGCCTCCGGCATCCCCGGTCTCGATGCTCCAGCGACCAAGACTTCCGGCGGCGCTGTCGGCGCGCGCCGCCTGGGCGGCCGCGTTCACGTAGCTCTCGAGCGCCGCCCGGTCGATGCCGTTCGTGGGCGACCGCAGCTCGACCGAGGCCGCGACGACCGCGCGCGGATCACCCGCGAGCGGGACCTCATAGATGCGAACGCCACGCTCGTCGAAGACCACCGGGAACGTGCCGTCGAACTTGGCCGGATTCGTGAAGTCGTGGAAAACGTCGCTCGAGGACGGCGTGGTCACGACGAGATAACGGACCGATAGCGCCTCCAGCCAGAGCTTCGAGATCGCGACGTCTGGTCCGGTGTTGATCTGGTAGGCGGCGTGTGCGGGCCAGGGATCGACCGCCGAGAAATCCTGGCCACCGCGCACCTGCGGAACGTTGGCGAACACGTTCAGCCAGAAGGCGTGATCGCCGCTCAGGAACGCGCGCTCGCCCGGACGCAGGTGGTCGGCGAGCCACAGCGCGACTCGACGCTCGCTCCAGGCCTGCCACGACGGATCAGGAGCGAGTCGCGACTGCACGCCGAACCACGACGGCAGGCCGATCGCGACGAAGGCGGCGAGCGCAAGGGTCGCGACCGCGCCGCGGATCGCCTCGCGCCGGCTCAGCCGCTCGATCGCCCACGCCAGAGCGATCCCGACTCCGATGGCAAACGCGGCGTCGAGCTCGAGCGAATAGCGGATCGGCTGCGGCGCTATGCCGATCCCGAAGACCTGTTTCGCGACGAGGATCGTCCCGAACAGCAAGAGCCACAGCAGCACCGCGTCGGCGCCGCTTGGCAAGCGTTTCAGCGGAAGCGCGGCGACAACGACGATCGCCACGAGTGCGACGATCGGCAGGGCGACGTAAGAGGACGCGGTGTCGCCGCCGCCGGGCTGCGAGAAAGCGCGCATGAACCCGAGGCTGTACCAGCCGAGCGAAAAGAGAACGGTAAGCAGCCCAAGCTTGGTGAGGCTCGGCCATTTTCTCGGGACGTTCGTCGCCGGCCCGTTCGCGATCGCGATCCCGAAGAGAAAGACCGCGACCCCGAGCGCGCCGATGAGATTGGTCAGTGCCACGGCGACGAGCGCGGCGACCGCGATCGCCAGCCGCCATGCGGATGGCGCCCGCAGGTAGCGCAGGGTCGCCGCGACGCCGAGCAGCGCGAAGGACAGTGAGAGGACATGCGGCCCTTCGCCGTATTCGACGAGCGCCACAAGCCGCCACGGCGCCGGGACGGCCGTCCCCGACAGACCGGCACCGTCCGCCCGGATCGGCGGGAAGACGTACGTGAGCGATGGGAGAAGCAGGTAGGCGCCGGCGGCGAGCAGTGCGGCCCTGCGCGATCCCGAGAGCTCGCGCGCGGCGAGATAGAGCGCCGGAAGTCCGAGCGCGTATCCGCCTGCGGCGACGATGCGGTAGGCCTGCGGGATGTCACCGCCGACCTTCCCGATGATCGCGACGAGCACGGGAAGCAGGGGCGTGTAGAAGAGCTCGAACGGGAAACCGAGGTACCAGTAGGGGTACCAGGAGAGATCCGGAAAGCGTTCCGCGATGAAGCGCGCATTCGCGATGAAGGTCGCCTCGATGCTGCCGCGAAACTGGGTGAACTCCCCGGTGAAAAGCGGAGCGATCGCCAACGCTTGCAGCGCGAAAAGCGCTACGACGGCGAGGAGATCGATCGGAAAACGACGATTCGGGGCGTGGCCGATCCGAAAAGTATGGGTGACCGACTCAGCTGGCGATGGCTATGTCTTCCGCTCTCGTCCCAAGTGCGACCGCTCCGAGACTTCCGGCGATCGTCTTGGGCTAACCGATCTCGAGCTCCTTGGTCGGCACGCCCACGTCGACCTCGACACGCCCTTCCACGACCCGCACCGGGTAGGCGTTCACCGGATAGACCGGCGGCAGCGCGCGCACCTCGCCGGTCAATAGATCGAACTGCCCGCCGTGCCGAGGGCACTCGACCTGACACTCGCTGAGCTCGCCCTCGCCGAGCACCCCGCCGTCGTGGGTGCACACGTTGTCAATGGCGCCCCAGGTGCCGTCCTCGCAGTGACCGAGGCAGAGGCTCTTCGTTCCGGCGTGCACGACCTTGACCTCGCCGCGCGGAACCTCGTCCTCGCGCGCGACCACGACGAAGCTGCTCATTCCAGTACGCCCATCTCGGCGATGTTCCCGATGCGCGGCCGCACCGCATTCAGCACGCGCTGGCGCACGTGTTCGTCCTTGAGCTCGTTGATGACTCGGCGGAAGAAGCCATGGACGAGGAGCTGCTGCGCCGCGTCGCGATCGAATCCGCGCGACATCGCGTAGAAGAGCTCCTCGTCGCTTAGCGCGCCCGCGGTCGCGCCGTGGCCGCACCGGACGACGTCGTTGGTGAGGATCTCGAGCACCGGGATCGGATCGGCGCCGGCCTTGTCGGAGAGGAGCATGTTCCGGCACTCCTGATAGCTGCCCGTGCCGTGCGACGTGGGCTCGACGCGGATCTTTCCATAGAAGATCGCCTTGGCGCGCTCGTACAGGGCCGAGAGATAGAGCAGGTCGCTCTGCGACGCGCGGCCATCGAGGCTCTGAAAGCTGTTGACGTCGATCCGCTGGGAGTCGCCCGCAGCGACGAGGCCGAACAGCTTCACCGTCGCGCCGTCGCCCTCGATGTCCGACTCGATGCCGACTTTCGATCGCCCTTGCCCGGCGAAAACGTTCAGGCTTCGCAGCTCGCTGTCGCGCGCGGAGCGGAAACGCTGGAACCCGAGATCCAGCACGCCAGGCGCCCAGCGGCGGATCCCGACGTACCAGACGCGCGCACCGGCGCCGACGTGCACCTCGACATGAGGGATCGCAAGTCGCGGCGCCTCGCCCTCGGACGAGAGGTCCTCGACGAGGACGACGCTCGAATCGCGCTCCGCCACGAGGATGGTCCGCGAGAGCATCGCCTCATCCGACGCCGGCCAGGCCTTGTCGAGCACCAGTGGCTGACGGACCTCGACCCCCGCCGGGACGTGGACGAACGTGCTGCCCGCCGACCAGAGGGCATCGGCCGCCGCGCGGAACGCCGCGTGCGAGGAGATGCCATCACCATTCGTGATGTGCGGCCGCACGAGCTGCGGGTTGTCGAGCGCGGCCCGCGTCAGTCCCTTGAAGATGACGCCGGCGGCGATCGCGTCCGCGTCGAGCTTGAACTGGATCCCTGGAAGGTGGTCGAGCGTCGAGGCGATCGGACCCGGCGGGAGGTCCTTGAGCGGGAAGCGTCGCCACTCCTCCTCCTGGCCGCTCGGCCAGGCCTCGGGAGTGAAGCGCCCGAGCGCGGCCAAGCGCGACGCGCGCAGCCACTCCGGCTCGTTGCGCCGAAGACTGTGCTGCTCGACCGTTTTGCGGTCGAGCAGCAGCGGGACAGTGCTGAGTTCCGGCGTGCTAGCCAATGGCACCCTGCATCTGAAGCGTGATGAGGCGGTTCATCTCGATCGCGTAGTCCATGGGGAGCGTCTTGACGATCGGCTCGATGAATCCGTTGACGACCATGGCGGTCGCTTCCGCCTCGGAGAGGCCGCGGCTCATGAGATAGAAGAGCTGCTCCTCACCGACCTTGGAGACCGACGCCTCGTGACCGATGGTCACGTCCTCCTCGTCGACTTCCATGTACGGGTAGGTGTCGCTTCGCGCGGTCTCATCGAGGATCAGCGCGTCGCACCGGACCGTGCTCTTGGCGCCGTGCGCTCCGGGGTAGATCTTCACCATGCCCCGGTAGGTCTGTTGCCCAGTCCCCTTGCTGATGCCCTTGCTCTGGATGATGCTCGTCGTGTTCGGCGCGGCGTGGATCATCTTGGCGCCCGCGTCCTGGTGCTGGTCGGTCCCCGCAAAAGCGACCGAAAGAACCTCACCGTGCGCGCGCTCGCCGACGAGGTAGACGCTCGGGTATTTCATCGTGACCTTGGATCCGAGGTTCGCGTCGATCCAGGTCATGCGGCCGCCCTCCTGGACGACGGCGCGCTTGGTCACGAGGTTGTAGACGTTGTGGCTCCAGTTCTGGATGGTCGTGTAGCGAACGTCGGCGTTCTTCTTCACCACGATCTCGACGACCGCGCTGTGCAGCGTGTTGCTCGTGAACACCGGCGCGGTGCAACCCTCGACGTAGTGGACGCTCGAGCCTTCCTCGGCGACGATCAGCGTCCGCTCGAACTGGCCCATGTTCTCGCTGTTGATACGGAAGTACGCCTGCAGCGGGATCTCGACCTTCACTCCGGCGGGCACGTACACGAACGAGCCGCCCGACCAGACGGCGGTGTTGAGCGCGGCCATCTTGTTGTCGTTCGCTGGGATCACCGTGCCGAAGTACTTCTTCACGATGTCCTCGTGCTCTTTGAGCGCCGTGTCTGTATCCATGAAGATGACGCCGAGCTTCTCGAGGTCCTTGCGGATGTTGTGGTACACGACCTCGCTGTCGTACTGGGCCCCGACGCCCGCGAGGTACTTCTGTTCCGCCTGGGGGATCCCGAGCTTGTCGAACGTGTCCTTCACGTAGGTCGGCACGTCCTCCCAGCTCTGGGCGCGCTTGTCCGAGGCGAGGACGTAGTAGTAGATGTCCTGGAAGTCGAGCGGCGAGAGGTCCGCGCCCCACGTCGGCATGGCGCGCGCCTCGAAGTGCCGGAGCGCTTTGAGGCGCCGCTGCAGCATCCACTCGGGCTCGTGCTTGAAGGTCTGGCTGATCTCGCTGACCACCTCAGGCGAGAGACCCTTGTGCTTCACGTTGATCGGCGCCTCTTTGTCGTACCAGCCGTACTTGTAGCTGTCGGGCACCTGACTCTTGATCTCGACGGTCATTTCGCTTTCACCTCTTCGCCGGGCCACGCCGTGAGTCCCCACGCCGCGCCCTTGAGCGCTTTGAGCCCAAGGAGCGCGCACTTGATCCGCGCGGGGCTGATCGGGATCCCGAGATTCGCGAGCACGTGTTCGCGATCGATCCGCTTCACCTCGTCGAGTGACTTTCCCTTCACCTCTTCGGTGAGGATCGACGCCGAGGCCTGCGAGATCGCGCAGCCCTTGCCGCTGAAGCGCACGTCGTCGACGTGGCCGTCGCTGATGCGCAGCTGCATCGTGAGCTCGTCGCCGCAGAGCGGGTTCGAGTCGTGATAGGTGTGCGTCGCCCCTGGGAGCTCGCCTGAGTTCCGGGGGTTCTTGTAGTGATCGAGGATGTAGTCGCGGTACATGTCATCCATGCCTAGACCCCAAAGACCTTCTTCGCCGCATGCACCGCGCGAGTGAGTGCGTCGCATTCCTCAGTCGTGTTGTAAAGATAGAAGCTCGCGCGAGTCGTAGCCGGAACACCGAGCCGGGTCATGAGCGGCTGGTTGCAGTGATGCCCCGCACGCACGCAGACCCCCTCGCGGTCGAAGATCGTCGCGACGTCGTGGGGATGGATTCCCTCGATGTTGAACGAGACGACACCAACTCGATCGTCGAGCGTCCTCGGTCCGTACACCGTCACCCCAGGGATCTCCGACAGGCGCGGCAGGAGGTAGCCGACGAGGGCGAGCTCGTGCTCGTGGATCTTTTCGATCCCGACGGCCCAGAGGTAGTCGACCGCCGCGCCGAGTCCGATCGCATCGACGTAGGAGCTCGTGCCCGCCTCGAACTTCCACGGCAGCTCGTTCCACTCGGTCATCGCGACCGATACCCGGGAGATCATGTCGCCGCCGTAGAGGAACGGGCGCATCTTCTCGAGGAGCGCCGCACGTCCCCAGACAACGCCCGAGCCCGGCGGCGCGAGCATCTTGTGGCCGCTGAACACCAGAAAGTCGGCCTGCAGATCCTGCACGTCGACTGGCGTATGCGGCACCGCCTGCGCGGCATCGATGACGACCGTCGCACCAGCCGCATGCGCCTCTGCCGCGATCTCCCTCACCGGGTTAACCGTCCCCAGGCCGTTGGACGTGTGGGTGAGAGCGAGCAGCTTCGCGCCTTTGCGAAGCTCAGCCGACATCTGATCGCGCCGCAGCCTGCCTTCCCCGTCAATGTCGACGACGGCGATCTCGGCGCCGACCTCGGCTGCGAGCTGCTGCCACGGGACGAAATCGGAGTGGTGCTCGAGGACCGTCGTCACGATCCGGTCGCCGCGCTTCAGGTTGTCGCGGCCCCAGGCGTACGCGACGAGGTTCACGCCCTCGGTCGCGTTGCGGACGAAGATCACCTCGCGCTCGCTCGGCGCGTTGACGAGCCGGGCCACCTTGGAGCGCGCTTCCTCGAACGCGGCCGTGGTGCGCTCGCTGAACTCGTACACGCCCCTGTGGATGTTCGCGTTGTGCTCCTCGAATACCCGGCTCATCGCCTCGATGACCTGTCGCGGTTTCTGGCTCGTCGCGGCGTTGTCGAGGTAGACCAGTGGCTTACCCCGCACGGTCTGGGCGAGCACCGGGAAATCGGCGCGGATGCGCGCCACGTCCAGGGTCGAGGCGGGAGCGCGCACGGTGACGGCCACCTAGCTTCGCCCCTGGTACAGGGCTTCGCGCACGAAGTCGTAGCCCTTCTGCTCGAGCTCCGCCGCCAGCTCGCGGCCTCCGGTGCGGACGATCTTCCCGTCGACGAGCACATGCACAAAGTCCGGATGCACGTACCTGAGGATCCGCTCGTAGTGCGTGATCAGCAGGATCCCGACGGTCGGCGAACGCAGCGCCTCGATGCCCTCGGCGACCGTCTTGAGCGCGTCGATATCGAGGCCTGAGTCGGTCTCATCGAGGATCGCGAACCCCGGCTGGAACATGTGCATCTGGAGGATCTCGAGGCGCTTCTTCTCGCCGCCCGAGAACCCATCGTTCACCGATCGGCTGATGAACGAGTCGTCGACCTGCAGGAGCTTCGTCTTCTCGGCCAGCAGCTTGCGGAACTGCGGGATCGGCATGTCGTTCTTCTTCGGCTGGCCGTCGCCATCGCCGTTCTGGCTGACGCGCCGCGCGTTGATCGCGGTGCGCAGGAAGTTCGCGACGGACACGCCGGGAATCGCCGACGGATACTGGAAGGCGAGGAACACTCCGGCGCGCGCTCGCGCGTCGACCGGGAGCTTGAGCAGATCGATGCCATCGAGCACGACCTGGCCGCGCGCGACCTTGTACTTGGGGTGGCCCATGATCGCGAGCGAGAGGGTGCTCTTGCCGGATCCGTTGGGACCCATGATCGCGTGCACGGAGCCACTCTCGACCACGAGATCGATGCCGTTGAGGATCTGCTTGCCCTCGACGCTCACAACGAGGTCGCGGATCTCGAGCTTAGACATGGGCGCGCTCCCGAGATGTCGACTTCGCGAGCTCGGCCATGGTCATGCCGTCGAGCGCTGCGGCGATCGTGGACTGGAGCTTGACCCACACCGCGCGCGTCCCGCAGTTCTGTTCGCGGATGCAGTTCACGACGGGGTCACCTTCGGCAGTACAGATCTGCGGCTCGATCGGACCCTCGAGCGCGCGCACGACGTCGCCGGCCGTGATCTGGGCGGGATCGCGCGCGAGCGTGTAGCCGCCGCCTGCGCCGCGCTTTCCCGAGACGAGTCCGGCTTTGCGGAGCGAGGCGACGAGCTGCTCGAGGTACGCCTCGGGCAGATCCTCCCGCTGGGCGACGGCGTGCAGGCTGATCGATCCCTGACCCCAGTGGCGAGCGAGATCGACCATCAGCCGCATGCCGTATTCGCCGCGCGTAGAGACATGGAAGGCCGTCGGCGTGGTGGGATTTCCGAGCACTTCACTCGGAATTGTACCCGCCTGAAACCGCCGCGAGAAGGGCCATTTTCGGGCTCGCGACGCTCGCGGCGGTCGACCAGGCTCGCCGCGGAGAATGGCCAGCGTGCCTCTTGCGTTCCGCACCGCCGCTGTCGGCTCGACGAACCCCGCGAAGGTGGAGGCCGTTCGCCGCACGCTCGCTCGGCTCGCGCCGGAGTGCGCGATCGAAGCGGTCGACGTGCCCAGCGGCATTACCTCGATGCCGCTGAACGACGCAGAGCTGCGCGCCGGCGCGCTCGCGCGAGCTCGCGGCGCTCTCGAGCGAAGCGGCGCTGAGATCGCGTTCGGTCTCGAAGGCGGCGCGACGCTCGACGGCGAGCGCTCGTGGCTTACCGGACATGCGATCGCCCTGGCGCGTGACGGCCGGCTCGGTGAGGCCGCGTGGGGCCGAATGCTGCTTCCGCGGTCGGCGACGGCACGGCTTCGCGGCGGCGACGAGCTCGGCGACATCATCGATGACCTCTTCGCGAGGAAAGAATCGAAGCGTCAGACCGGAGCGATCGGCCTGCTCACCGACAACGTGGTAACGCGGACCGATGCGTTCGCGGACCTCGTCGCGATGGCCTGCGCGCCGTTCCTGCATCCCGAGCTCTACTGATCGAGAGCCCGGCAGCTCGCCGGGCTCTTTCTGCATCGCTCGCTACGCGGTCGCGGGGGCCGGCATCGCCCCGATCTGGACGAGCAGCGACATGAGATCGAAGTAATGCTTTGTCTCGGCGATCTTGTCGCCCTTGAAGGTCACGACCTGGACCGCGGGGGTCGTCACGTGCTTGTAGGTCGGCGCGATCGGACCCATGGCACTCGCGAGCTCGCCGCTGTGGGTTCCCTCCCACACGATCTCGAGCACGACGGTGTCGTCGCCTTCGACGGCTTTCTTGATCGTGCCCTTGACGTCGGGAAAGGCCTTCCGCCAGCCCTTGCTGAGCTCAACGATCGCGTCAGGTCCCTGGGTCTTGCGCTGCGTCGCGAACTCCTGATACACGTTGTCGGGAGTCAGGCTCGCGCGAAATGTCTCCCAGTCGCCTTTGTTGAACGCCTCGATGTTCTGCTTCGCTAGCTGAACTCTGTTCGTGCCCAATACGTACCTCCCCTTTTTTGCAAAACAGCTGATCGGCCAGGCTGCACCGGCCGGTCCGAGCCTACTCCGCGCCACAAGCGGATCCGCTGCGAGCGGCCCGCGACCTGAGAGAAGAACGCGAGGTCAGCGCAGAGGCACGGCGGCCGGCGCCGGAGCGAGACCTTGCCGGACTGGCGCGGGGATCTCGTGATAACCCAGCCTGCCACGCGTGACGATGAGGATCGCGATCGCCACGATCGCGAGGCCGAAGTAGAGAAGGCGTCCGTCAATGCCCGGATAGAACCCTGTCAGCACCGCCGCGGACGCGGTCGTGTCGAACGAGGCATGTAGGAGCGCGACCACCGGCAAGGAACCGCCGGTCGAGTTGAACACCCACGTGAGCACCATCCGGACCGGAACCGCGAAGAGCACCAAGAGGTAGAAGACGTATTCGGGGAATTCCGAGGAGGTCAGCCTGCCGGAATCGGTGATCCCGCCGCTGATGAAGAGGAGCGGAAAATGCCCGAGCCCGAAAAGTGGCGCGACGGCGATGCTCGCCAGAACCGGACCCATGCGCCTTTGCCAGCGCGCGGTGAGAAAGGCCATCCACCCCGTCTCCTCCCAGAGGGAGATGAGCACCGCGATGAGAAGGACCTGAAGAACATAGGACGGAACGAACTGCGGAAGGTTTGCGGCGAACGCGGTGAGCGCGCTCGGTCCCTGGACGAGCACTCCCGCGAGCAGCAGCAGGACGGGTGCGCCGAACAGAGCCAAGAGATACCACTGCGGTCCGGTGCGCCAGTTGAACACGCGACGGCGGAGCTCGCGTGTTCCGGATCGGCCATCGGCGATCCGGGTGACGAGGAAAGCGCCGCCCGCGAGCGCGATGAGCGTCAACAGGAGGATCGACGGCTGCGGAGGCAGGTCGAACGGGAGCAGGCCGAAACCCGAAGATCCCAGCAGTGGCGGTAGGAACAGGATCCAGCCGGTGACATAGAAGAACGCGAGGAACGCGCCACCCGGGTGGCGGGTGATCCACCCTTTGAGCGAAGACGCGAAGGTCCGCGGAGTAGATGCGATCACGAAGTCCCCCTGTGCTGACCGACCCAGTCGGCGCGCTCCCACACTACCCGGACGGCCAAGCAAGCAGTGAAGCGGCGTCGCGGTCTAGACGGTCTCGTCGAAGCGACGGATGCGGACGATCTGTCCGGCGAGAACAGGCTCGGGCGGGGGCACAGGCTGTCCGATGGTGGCTTCGTCGACGAACCGGCGCGTGTACAGACGGTTGTAAAGGCCGCTCTTTGCGAGGAGCTCGGCGTGAGTGCCTTCCTCGACGATGCGGCCGCGATCCAGAACGAGGATGCGGTCGGCGCGCTCCACCGTCGAAAGCCGATGCGCGATGACGATCGTCGTGCGCCCGCGCATGAGCCGATCGAGAGCCTGCTGCACGAGGAACTCGCTCTCGTTGTCGAGCGAGCTCGTTGCTTCGTCGAGCAAGAGGATGCGCGCGTCCCGCAGGATCGCCCGCGCGATCGCGACACGCTGGCGCTGCCCGACCGAGAGGCGGACACCGCGCTCGCCGACGATCGTCTCCATGCCCTTGGGCATCCGCCCGATGAACTCGGTGGCGTTCGCTGACCGCGCCGCGTCCTCGATCTCGGCGTCGGTCGCGTCCAGCCGGCCGTAGCGGATGTTCTCGCGGATGGTGTCGCCGAAGAGGATCGGCTCCTGCGGCACGACCGCGATCTGCTCGCGCAGGGAACGCATCGTGACCTCGCGGATGTCTCGCCCATCGACGCACACGCGACCGGACACCGGGTCGTAGAACCGGCCGACGAGATTCACGAGCGTGGTCTTCCCCGCGCCGGACGGGCCGACGAGCGCGGTCGTCTCGGTCTCGCGGAAGACGGTCGAAAGGTCCTCAAAGACGACGGGCCCTTCCCCATACCGGAACGAGACGTTGTCGAACTCGATCTCGCCCCGCACGGGTCGGATCGGCACCGCGCCGGGTAGGTCGCGCACCTCGGGCTCGGTGTCGAGGAGCGCGAAGATCCGATCGGCGGCGCCGAAGGCCTGCTGGATGGAGGTCCACTGGCTCGCGAGCCCGCCGATGGGACCCGCGACCATGCCCATGTACAGGAGGAAGGCGACGAGCTCCCCCGCGGTGATCTCCCCTGCGGCAACCTGATGCCCGCCGTACCAGAGCACCACGATCGACGACGCGAAGCCGAGGAATCCGATCGCCGGGAACATGATCGAGCTGATGCGCGAGCGCTCGATGCTCTTCTGGAACATGACCATGAGCTTTTCGTGGAAGCGATTCGCTTCGTACTGCTCGCGCGTGAACGCCTGGACGACGCGGACCTCGGCGATCGCCTCCTGAAGCACGCCGACCGCCTCGCCCTGCGCATCCTGGGCGGCGCGCGACACGTCGCGGATGCGGCGGCCGAGATACTGGCCGATGAGACCGATCGGCGGCGCCACGACGAGGGTGAGCAGCGCGAGGCGCCAGTTCATCACGAAGATGACCGCGACGCCGCCCACCAGCGTCAAGACCTGACCGAGGACCTGGATGATCGTCTGCGTGACGATCCCGTGCACGAGCGTCGCGTCGCTGGTCACGTGCGACATCAGATCGCCCGTCTTCTTCTGATTGAAGAACGAGAGCGAGAGCGACTGCAGGTGGGTCACGATCGCCATCCGCAGGTCAAAGATGACCTTCTCACCGGTCCACGCCATCACAAACGAGCGCACGCCGTCCAGCGCGGCCCGCACGAGAAGCACAACGATCAGTACGACCACGAGTGAATCGAGGAGGCCAGGCTCCTTCAGGCCGAGATCGAGGACCTGCCGCACCACCTGCGGCCAAACCAGACCGAGCGCGGTCGAGACGATGAGAAGGATCGCCGCAAATGCAAGGTTCCACCTGTACGGCCCGACGAAGACAAGGAGGCGGCGGTACATCGCGATGGAGGGTCGTTTGCCGGCTGCGTTACCGCGCGGACCGCCCATGAAGAAATGAAAGCCGCCACCGCCCATCGGGATCATCACGATTCACACGCTAAGCCATCCGACGGCGTTTCCTATGGTCGGAGCCACACCGTGCCGAAAGAGACACTGTCGCCGGTGTAGCCGGCGACGCGAGCGGATACCGCGCTGGGACGGTCGGCGAAGAGAAGCGGAACGCGCGTCGCCTCGGTACGCGAGATCTTCGAGACCTGTTTGTAGAGCTCGGCGCGCTTGCTCGGATCGGCCTCGGTGCGCGCCTTGCGCAGCAATCCGACGACGAGCGAGATATCGGAAGGGTCCTGGTCGCCGAAGAGCGGCCAGAACACGTCGTCCGGATCGAGGCCGACCGCCGTCGTCTCGAGCGCGAGCGTCGCATTCGCGGCGCGGATCGCGGTCGGATCGACAGCTCGCAAACGGGCGACGATCCCGACCTTTGCGAGATCCGCCGCAATCGACTGCGCGATGCGCTGGGGTTCGGGATACGCCGCGGTCGCCGCCGAGGGATAGACCAGATCTGCGGCGATCGGAAGAGCGATGTGCGTGTCCGCGACCATTCGTTTCGCAGCACCTGCGTCGAACGGGGTGAACTCGGCAACGCTCGTGTCGTACGCGAGAGAACCCGGGGGAACGACTTGCGTGGCGCTACGGAGCATTCCACCGTAGACGCTGCTGAGCGCGGATCGATCGAGCGACATCGCGACCGCACGGCGGATCTCCGGCCGGTCGAACGGGATGGCGGCGGTGTCGACTCCGAGTGATGCGAGCGCCGCATACGGCCGCAGAGCCAGCACGAGATTCGGGTCGCCGCGCGCGGCGAGCGCCTGGGCGACCGGAAGATCGAGTGCCACATCGACTCTTCCCGCGCGCAGCTCGGCGAGCCGGCTTGCCGGATCGCGGACCGGTCGGAGAACGAGTCCAGCGAGATACGGCATGGCAGGACCCGCGGCACTCTTCTGCCTGTACGCGTCGTTGCGCTGCAACGTAAGCGTCCCATCGGGCGCGAGTGCATCGGGCTTGGCCAGGAACGGTCCGGTACCGGCGGTGCCGCGAGCGATCGCAGTCTGGGGCCCGGCGAGATGCGCAAGGAACGGACCAAATGCCGTCCGGAGATCGAACCGAACGGTGCGCGCGTCCACGGCCGAAACGCGCACGATCTGCGGAGGGTCGTCGAAGAGCATCGCGTACGAACGCGAGCCGCGGCCACGCTCGAAGCTCGCCACGACCGCGGCCGCGTCGAGTGGCGACCCATCGTGGAAATGGATCCCATCGCGCAGCGTGAGCGTCCACGTCGCGCCGTCGTTGGCCAATTGCCATGCCGACGCGAGCCCCGCCGTGATCACTCCGCCGGCATCCAGACCGACGAGGGTCTCGAAGATCTGCCGTGTCGCGACCAACGAGGCGGCGTCCGCTGTCCACGGATCGAGTGAGGTGATCTCGGCCCCCACGGCGACGCGCAGGGAGCCGCCGGTCTGCACGGAGCTCGGAGCCGGCGTCGACAGAGGCGCCACCGCACACGAAGCAAGCAGCAGCGCGAGCGCGACGGAGGCCCGCCGCATGCGGGCTAGTGCGTCTTCAGGCGGGGGTCGAGCGCGTCGCGCAGGCCGTCGCCGATGAGATAGAGGCAGAGCACGGTCAGGAAGATCATGACCCCTGGGGACACCACGAGCCACCAGGCACGCACGAAGTACGAGACGGCGTTCGTGAGCATGTTCCCCCACGACGGCGTCGGCGGGACGATCCCAAGCCCGAGGAAGCTCAGCGCGGACTCGAGGAGGATGATCGCGCCGATGTCGATCGCCGCGAGGACAAAGATGAGCGGCAGGACGTTCGGCAGGATGTGCCGGAACATGATCCGCCTGTCGCGCGCCCCGATCGTGCGCGCCGCCGTGACGAACTCGCGCTCACGGAGTGCGAAGGTCTGGCCCCGAACAAAGAGCGTGATCCCTGTCCAGTTGAGCAGGCCGATAACCACGATCAAGGTGAACGTCCCCGGCTTCCAGAGCGCGGCGATGATGAGCAGCAGGTAGAGCTGCGGGATCCCGTTCAGCGTGGTGATGACGAAGGTCACCGCATCGTCGATCAAGCCACGGAAGTAGCCGGCGGTGAGGCCGATGGTGACGCCGACGGTGAGGTTCATGAGGGCCGCGACGAAGCCGACCGCGAGCGACACCTGGCCGCCGTAAAGCAAGCGCACGACCTGGCTGCGACCGATCTCGTCCGAGCCGAGGAGGTAAGCCAGATTCGCGAGCTGCGGCTTTTCGTACGTGTGCAGCAGGTCCTGCTGCTCGAACCTGTAGTGGAAGACGTATTCGGAGAAGAGCGGCGCCGCGGCCGACAGCAACGCAAACACGACGAGGACGCAGAACGCGAAGATGGTGAGTCTGTCGTGGCGCAGCTTCCACCATGCGTTGCTCCAGAGGCTCTGCGATGGCCGCGCGGCGATCGGCGTCGCGGGCGCGCGCATCGTCGCGGTCGTCGTCGCCATCAGGAGACCTTCACCCGCGGGTCGACGATCGCGTACGCGAGGTCGCGCAGCAGATAGCTGATCACGAGGAGCGTGCTCGTGAACATGACGCTCGCCTGCACGATCGGGTAGTCCTTCGCGATCGCAGCCTGAAAGGTGAATTGGCCGACGCCGGGCCAGCTGAAGACCTGCTCGATGACGAGCGCTCCGCCGACAAGTGCCGCGAGGATCCCTCCCAGCGCGGTCACGACAGGGATCAAGGCGTTGCGGAGCGCGTGCACGAACACCACGGTCCGCTCGCGGAGACCTTTCGCGTGGGCGGTCCGGACGAAGTCCTGCGCGAGCACGTCCAGCGTTTCGGTCCGAAGGATCCGGCAGTGGCGAAGATGATGATGAGTACGAGGCCGAGCCAGAACGCGGGGATGGCGTGTCCAGCGACGCCGAACACGCGGATGAGCCCGTCGACCCACGAGCCGCGCCGGAGCGCCGCGATCACACCGAGCGGTACGCCGATGACGAGCTGCAGGAGCAGAGCGGCGCTCGCGAGCTGGAGCGTGTTCGGAAGGCGCTCGAGCAGCATCACGAAGGCATCGCGGTGGTAGATGAGCGAGTCGCCGAACTTGCCGCGAAGGGCGTTGGTGATCCAGTCGACGTACTGGAACGGCAGCGGCTTGTCGAGCCCGTACGCGTGGAGGAGCCGGTTGTAGTCGTCCTGCGTGAAGTCCTGGATGCCGAAGGTGAAGAGGCGGATCGGGTCACCCGGGGAGAGGCGGGCGATGGCGAATGTGATGATCGAGATCCCGATGAGCGTTGGGACCGCGTAAAGCAGCCGTCTCGCGATGAAGTTGCGCAACGCTCCTCCGTCCGAGGGAGCGCCTTTCGGCGCTCCCCCTGTCGGTCAACTGCTAGCCGTCGCTACTGCTTCACCCACCACTGGAATGCGTTGTAGATGGTCGAGTACGGCGCGGGCGCGAAGTTGTGCATCGTCTTCTGCGACACCGCAATGGTGTTGTTCTCGTAGCCGAAGTTGTACGGCTGGTTCTCGTTCAGGATCTGGTTGAAGGTCTCGTATTGCTTCTTTCGTGCGGCCGTCGAGCAATCGCCGTTGGACGGGTTGCGGGCCTCTTCGATCGCCTTGTCCATCGCGGGGTCCTTGAAGTAGGTGAAGCCGAACCCCGTCTTGCCGGAGGCCGGGTCGGGAATGTTGCTCGAGTGCCAGATGCTGTACGGGTCCACATCGCCGGTCAGCGACCAACCGATGATGGTCGCCTCGAGCGTCGAGTCGCCCGTCGTGAGCTTCGTGACGAGACCTTGGAACGCTTCCGGCGCCGCCTTGGCGTTGATGCCGAGGGCCTTGTACTGCTCGGCAGCGACCTGCGCGAGGGTCTCGCGCTCGGTGTTCCCGGAGTTCGTGGAGATCGTGAGGTTGAACTTCTTCCCCTGGGCGTTCTGCAGAATGCCGTCCGCGCCGGGCGTCCAGCCCGCGTCCTTCAGGAGCTGCAGCGCCTTGTTCTTGTCGTAGGTGTACTGGTTCAGGTTGCTCGTGGGATATGCCCACTGGACCTTCACGTGGTGCGCCAGGTTCTTGGTCGCCTCACCGAAGACGACGGCCTTGATCACCTGGTCCATGTCGATGCCGAACGCGAGCGCCTGGCGGACGCGCTTATCGCCGAGGCCCACCGCCGTCGGGCTCGCGGTATTCCAGCCGATGAAGGTGTAGCCGAGCGCTGGGTACTTCTGGATCTGCACCGAGTCGACCGTCTGCATATCGGCGAGGTCCTTCGCCTGTAGACCGACGTAGAAGGTGATTTCACCGGTCTTGAGCGCGTTGGCGACGGCCGTCTGGTTCGCAAGCACCTTGTAGATGTACTGGTCGACGTTCGGCGCGCCCTGCCAGTACGTGTCGTTCTTGCTGAGGATGACCTGGTCGCCTTTGCGCCACTCGACGAACTTGAACTGGCCGCTGAACACGGTCGGTTGGGTGTTCTCTGGCGCGCTGTCGATCTCGTCCTTCGACGAGTCCTGCACGTACTTTCCGAATATCTGCGTCGGGAGCGGTTTGATGTTGAGGTCGTTGATCGCCGGGCAGCTCACCTTGGTCAACGTGATCGAGAACTTCTTCGGGTTCGAGCTATCGGCTTTGAAGCCAGGGATCGTCGTCGCCTTTCCATCGGAGTAGTCCTTGAAGCCGACCACGTCCTGGAAGTTCGACTTGCGGACCGTTTTCTTGCTTTTGCCGTACCCCTCGAGGGCGGTGAGCACGTCGTCGGCGATGATCGGCTTGCCGTCCGACCAGTTTGCCTTCGCGTTGATCTCATAGGTGTAGGTGAGGCCGTCGGTCGACTGGGAGAACGTCGCGACGCGCGGCTTGGTCTCACCATTCTGCGGATCCTGGATCAGGAGGTTCTCGTAGATGAGGTCCGTGATGCGGCCGGACGCGGTGTCATTGACGAGGATCGGTTGCATCGTCGCGATGTCGGAGATCGTTCCCTCGATGATCCGTCCGCCCTTCTGCGGTTGCTCCGAAGCGGCCGCGGTTGGACTCGCCGTTGTTTGCCCGCCCGTCGTGCATGCGGTGGCGATGAGGATCGCGATCGCACCCACGACAGGCAGCGCGGTGATGGTGCGGTGCTGCATGCCCCTGTTCTGCTCCTTTCCTGAGCGAGAAACCCCGCGAGTCTAGGCAGGTCCGGCCCCAACGCGCGGCCGCCCCGCCTTGCTATACCGACGTACGGGCAGGCGCGTTCGGACGATCAAGCGTGCTTGCCTTATTCATCGCCGGGTACGTCTGGTCTTGAGGACCTACCTGCCGATGAGCGTCACGCCGTATTGGTCGACGAGCTCCTGGATCCACTCGTCGCTGTGGACGTTCGGGATACGACCGGGGACGGAGACGCCCCGGAACCCTTCCGCCGCGCTGCCCGGAAGCAGCACCTCCATCACGCGAACCGGATGGTCCGTTCCGTTCCAGAACGTGTGCTGGATGCCTCGCGGCTTCTGCACGTAAGTGCCGGGACGCGCGATGGTGACCGTGTCCCCCACGCGGAAGCCGACCTCGCCCTCGAGGACATAGGACAGCTCGTCTTCCTCCACGTGAGTGTGGGGCGGCACGAGCCGGCGCGGCCCAAGCGTGAACTCGAGGATCGCGAAGGCGCCGCCGGTGGCGTCGCCGGGGATCTCGAACTCAATCTCGAGCCCGGGCATCGAGTGCCGTTCGCCTTCCCCTGACCGCGCGAGAAGCGGCTGGTTACGCACCAGGGAAGTGGCAGGCCGCCCAGTGACGCGGCTCGTGCTCGATGAACTCCGGGTCCACCTCGGAGCAGATTTGCTGCGCTTTCCAGCAACGAGTGTGGAAGCGGCACCCCGACGGAGGGTTCACCGGTGAAGGCACGTCACCGGTCAGGATGATCCGCTTGCGCTTCGATTCGACCGCGGGATCTGGGATCGGCACGGCCGAGAGCAGTGCCTGGCTATAGGGGTGGAGCGGCCGCTCGTACAGGTCGACGCGGTCCGCGAGCTCGACGATCTTGCCGAGATACATCACCGCGACGCGGTCGCTGATGTGCCGGACCACCGAGAGGTCGTGCGCGATGAAAAGGTACGTGAGCTTGAAGCGGTCCTGCAGCTCCTCGAGAAGGTTGATGACCTGCGCCTGGATGGAGACGTCGAGCGCCGAGATCGGCTCGTCGCAGACGATGAACTCCGGCTCGACCGCCAGCGCGCGCGCGATGCCGATGCGCTGGCGCTGGCCGCCCGAGAACTCGTGCGGGTAGCGGTTCGTGAAGTACGGGTTGAGCCCCACCACGCGCAGCAGCTCCTGCACACGCTCGGTCTTCTCACGGCCGCGCGCGAGGCTGTGCACCTCGAGCGGCTCGCCGATGATGTTGCCGACGGTCATCCGCGGGTTGAGCGACGCGTACGGGTCCTGGAAGATCATCTGCATGCGGCGGCGCATCTTGCGCATCTGCTCGCCGCCGAGCTTCGTCAGCTCGGTGCCGTCGAAACGGACCTCGCCGGCGGTCGGCTTGTAGAGCTGAAGGATCGCGCGACCGGTCGTCGACTTTCCGCAGCCGGACTCGCCGACAAGCCCAAGGGTCTCGCCCTTCTCGACGAAGAAGTCGACGCCGTCGACGGCGCGGACCGCGCCGACCTGGCGCTGGAAGATGATCCCCTGTGTCAGCGGGAAGTGCATCTTGAGCGCCTTCACGTCGAGCAGGTTCTTGCCGCTGCCCACGGTCGCGGTGCTGCGCGTTCTCGTCCATTCCTCGCCCGGCGGGGGCGGTGTCGTTACGGCCATCGCTCCACCTCTTTAGTGAACCGGCGGGGGCGGCACGATTGGCGGCTCCTCGCCATCCTTCTTGGTCTCGGGCGGTAGATCGGCGACTTCCTTTTTGATCTCCTCGAGCAGTCGCGTGTCCCCGATCTCGCGTCTCCAGTCGGTGTCCACGAGCCAGCCACCCTGCTGCGTGCCCCAGCAACGCGCCTCGTGATCGGACTTCGCGTTCGGGATGTGCGTGAGCTCGGGCTCCTTCTCCTTGCAGACGTCGTGGCGGTACTGGCACCGCGGCTCGAAGCGGCATCCCGGCGGAGGCGCGATGAGGTCGGGCGGGAGCCCCTCGATCGGCACGAGCTTCGCCTTGCGGTGCTCGTCGAGGCGCGGGATCGAACGGAGCAGACCCCATGTGTATGGCATCTTGGGGTTGGCGAAGAGCTCCGTCGTATCTGCCTTCTCGACGATCTTCCCGGCGTACATGACGTGGATGCGCTGCGTCATCCCGGCGACGACGCCGAGGTCGTGCGTGATGAGGATGAACGCGGTCCGGAACTCGCGCGCCAGAGTCTTGAGCAGGTCGAGGATCTGCGCCTGGATCGTCACATCAAGCGCGGTCGTCGGCTCGTCGGCGAGGATGAGCTTCGGGTTGCACGAGAGGGCCATCGCGATCATCACGCGCTGCCGCATCCCGCCTGAGAATTGGTGCGGGTAGTCGTCGAGGCGTTTCTTGGCGCTGGCGATGCCGACGAGGTCGAGGAGCTCAGTAGTGCGCTTTCGCGCCTCGCTCTTGTCCATCTTCAGGTGCAGCTCGAGCGCTTCGGAGATCTGACGACTGATGGTGAGCACCGGGTTCAGGCTCGTCATCGGGTCCTGGAAGATCATCGCGATGTTGTTGCCGCGGATCGAGCGGACGTCGTCGTCGTCCATCTTCAGAACGTCCTGTCCGTCGAAGACGATCGAGCCCTGCGTAATGCGGCCCGGCGGCTGGGGGATGAGGCGCATCAGCGAGAGGGCGGTGACGGACTTACCGCAACCGGATTCGCCGACGATCCCGAGCGTCTCGCCTGCGGCGAGCTCGAACGACACTCCGTCGACCGCGTGCACCACGCCGTCGCGGGTGAAGAACTGGGTGTGGAGGTCGTTGACCTCTAGGAGCTGCTGCGCCACGGTCTCCCCTCGCCCCTCCCCCGAAGTTCCGCGGAGTCTAGCAACTAGATCTTGGACCGCGGGTCGAGCGCGTCCCGCAGCCCGTTGCCGACAAAGGTGCAGGACAGCAAGATGGCCGAGATGCAGAGCGCCGGCAGCAGCACCGGCCACGGAGTCGTCGAGAAGACGACGAAGCCCTCGTTGATCTCGAAGCCCCAGGTGGAGGTGGGCGGCCGCACGCCGATGCCGAGAAAGGACAACGTCGCTTCGGTGAGCATCGCGCCCGGGATCGCGAAGGCGAGCGAGACGATCACCGGCGCGAGGACGTTCGGGAAGAGGTGCTTCAGCATGATCCGAGTCGGTGGGACGCCGATGCAGCGCGCCGCCTCGATGAACTCGCGGTGCTTGAGCGACATGACCTGGCCCCGGATGAGCCGCGCGAGGCCGACCCAGTTCACGACCGCGAGGGCGACGAAGATCAGCACGAGGCCGTCCATCAGATTTCCGAGGTCGGTGTTCCGCAGTGTCGCGACGATGATGATGACGAAGAGCAGGTCCGGGAACGCGTAGACGACGTCGGTGACGCGCATCAGAAGGTTGTCGACCCATCCGCCGAGGTAGCCCGACACCATCCCGATGCTCGCGCCGATCACAAAGATCACGCTCACCGGCACGACGCCGACGATCATGCTCACGCGCGCGCCGTACATCAGGCGCGAGAGGATGTCGCGGCTCAGCTCATCGGTGCCGAGGAGGAACGCCGGATTCGTGTACTGGCCCCCGAAGGGCTTCGTCCAGATCGGCTCCAGGAGCTGGTTCTTGACGCCTCCGTTGAGGCCGTTCGGGTCGTACGGCGCGAGCACCGAAGCGAAGATCGCCACGAAGGCGAAGAACGCGATCACCACCATGCCGACGATCGCCGCGCGGTTGCGGAGCAACCGGTGCAGGGCATCGCGCCAGAGCGAGCGTTGCTGACGTGCGATGACGGTGAGCTCCGCGGCGCGGCGCTGCTGGGTCGTGACCGCGGTCGCCATCAGGCCACCTTGATCCGAGGATCGAGCACGCCGTAGACGATATCGACGGTGATGTTGGCGATCATGATGATGAAGGCGTACAGCAGCGTCGTCGACATGATCATCGGGTAGTCACGCGCGTTGATGCTGATGATGTAGAGCCGGCCCATCCCGGGAACGTTGAAGAGCGACTCGATGATGAACGAGCCCGTGATGAGTCCCGCCGTAGCTGGACCGACGATCGTCGCGACGGGGATGAGCGCGTTCTTGAGGGCGTGACCGACGATGACCGCGCGCTCCCGCAGGCCCTTGCTGCGCGCGGTACGGACGTAGTCCTGGCGGATCGCCTCGAGCATGCTCGCCCGCGTGATCTGAGTGAGGAAGGCGCCTGGACCCAGCGCAAGGACGAACATCGGCATGACCATGTGCTGCCACGAGCCCCAACCGACGAACGGCAGCAGGTGCAGCGAGACGCCGAAGATGTAGATGAGGAAGATTGCGGTCACGAAACCGGGAATGGTCGTGCCGATCGTCGCGATGAGCAGGCTCAAATAATCGATTGGCGTGTTCTGTTTGAGCGCGCTGATGATCCCGAGCGGTATCGAGAAGGAGAGCGCGATGACCAGCGCCCCGATCCCGAGCTGCGCCGTCGTGCCGATCCCCTGGCCGATGATGTCGGCGACGGGTCGCTGCCGCGTGAGGCTGAGCCCGAGATCGCCGCGGATCAGGTTACCGAGGTAGTCGACGAACTGAATGGGGATGGGCTGGTCGATGCCGTAATAGCGGTTGAGGCGGTCGATCGTCTCCTGTGGAAGCGTGCGGTTGGCGTTCTTGTCGAACGGGCTACCCGGAGCCGCGTGCGCGAGTGTGAAGGTGATCAGAGCGACGAAGAACATCGTCGGGATGATCAACAGGAGCCGGCGGATGACGTACCTGAGCACTGGTCTGAGTACCGAGTGTATAGCCAGATTCGTTCAAAACGCGTCGTAGCAAACAGAAGGGGCCGGCTCTCGCCGGCCCCTTTTTCGTCGACCGATCGGTGCGTTAGCTCTTCTTCGTCACGTAGACGTCGGTGAAGTTCGCTTCCTCGAACCCGAGTGCGGTGATGTAGAAGTTCTTGACCCACGGCTTCAGCAGGATCTTGGTGGTCCCGTAGTAGATGAACGCCACCGGAGCGTCCTGGGACAGGATCTGCGAAGCCTGCTTGTACAGGTCATCACGCTTCTTGGTGTCGGGCTCCTTGTCCGCGTCGGTCACCAGCTTGTCGAACTGGTCGTTCTTCCAACCGACGTGCGTGACGGAGGAGTTCGACTTGAACACCGTCGAGAGCCAGTCCTGCTGGTCGTAGTAGTCCGGGCACCAACCGAGGTAGAAGGCCTGCGGCGTCGTCTCGGGCTTCTTCACGAGTGCGGTGTATGTCGTGGAGTCCACCGGATCCAGGGTGATGTTGACGTTCAGGTTCTTCTTCCACTGGTCCTGGAACCACTGGAGACGCGTGGTCGCGCGCGTCGAGGCCGAGTACGTGATCTTGATGCTGCTGAGCGCGGCCTGCGCCGCGGAGCTCGCCTGCCCGAGCGCGGCCTTCGCCGCGGTCACGTCGAACTTCTGGAAGGTGTCGCTCCCGTCGAAGCCAGGGAGGCCTTCCGAGATGAAGCTCGTCGAGGGCTTGCCGATCTTCTGGACGTCGTTGATGTAGGCGTCGCGGTCGAACGACTTCGAGAAGGCGACCCGGACGTTCTTGTCGTCGAACGGCGCCTTCTTCACGTTGAAGCCGATGTAGAAGCTACAGCCTTGCGGGCCGTCGACGACCTGCTTGCTCAGGTCGGCGTCGCTCTGGATCGAGCGGAGGTCCTCCGCCGCGACGCCGTAAACATCGAGCTCGTTGTTCCGATACGCCGCGAAGGCGACAGCGCCTTCATTGATCATGACCTGCGTGATCTTCGCGACCTTCGGCGTCTTGCCATCGGCCGTCTTGAAATTCGAGTTGCGCGTGAAGGTCATCTTCTCGTTGTGCTTCCACTCGCTGAGGGCGAACGGGCCGTTGCCGATGAACGTGGCCGGCTCAGTCCACTTGTCGCCGCCCTTGGTGACCATGTCCTCGCGTGTCGGAAGGCCGACCCACGTGGAAGCGATCGAGTTGAAATAGGGGGCCGCGTCGGTGAGGTGGAAGGTGATCGTCTTGTCGTCAGGGGTCTCGATCGAGTTGAGGAACGTCGTCTTGGCCGCGGCGAGCTTCGCCGGATCGTCTTTCTTCGGGTCCATCGTGTTCCAGGCTTCGCAGCCCACCACGATGTAGCCGGTAAAGGCGTAGTCACCGGCGGTCGCCGGGTCGCAGAGACGCTGCCATCCGTACTTGAAGTTCTTGCTCGTGACCGGCTGGCCGTCGGAGTACTTGAGGCCGTCGCGGAGGGTGTAGGTGTAGGTCTTCCCGTCGCTCGAGATCTTCGGCTGGTCCTTGGCCGCGGCCGGGACCGCCTTGCCGCTCTTGATGTCCGGCGTCATGAGCGCCTCGAAGACCTTCATCGTCACGCCGATCTCGCTGACGAACGATTCGACCTGCGGGTCGATGGTGTCAGGCTCGCTTCCCATGTTGGTGATGAGCTCGCCGTTGGGGTCCGCATCCGCTCCGCCACCGGTGGTCGGGCCGCCGCCCTGCTGCGTGCAGGCGCTGACCACGAGGCCCACCAGCGTGAACAGAGCCAGAAGCGGCCAGATGCCACTACGTCGTGAGGTCAAGATCCGCCTCCCTCTCCTTGCTGAAATTGGGATTTGCGCGAATTCTGAGCCATTGTCAGTACCGTCGTCATCCCGACGCGGTTCAGCGCGAGGCGAAACTCCATCCCCAGGCGTTCCACGAGAGCGGCTCGGACCCCGCGGTCGGCCGCACCTCGGCGAGCGCTTGGGGCGCGACGTCTACGTGGAGCTCCTGGTACAGCGGCAGGGCCGGCAGGTCGATGGCCCACATCCTTTGCATCTCGCCATAGAGCGCTCGCTTCTCGTTACGGTCGGAAGCGCGGACGGCCGCGTCGGCGAGGACGTCGAACCACGGCTCGACGAGACCGGCCCATTGCTCGGCCGCTTCGCGAGGGTCCGATGCGTCCGCCCAGACAAGGGCGAGATCAAAATGCCCTGCGGCAAGATCGGCCGCGAGGCTCTCCGTCGACCGCTCGCGGACGTCGGCCGCGACGCCGATCGCGGCCAGATCGCCGGCGACTCGCCGCGCGACCTCGGATCGCGAGGCGGAACCCGCTGCGACAAAGAGGGTCGTGGTGAGCCGGTCCCCCGCCCGCTCCTGGATGCCGAACTGACCCTTCACAAAGCCCGCTTGCGCCAGTAAGGCGCGCGCTCGCTCTCGGTCGGGCGCGACCGTCGGTGCGACGGCCTCGTCCGCGGCCCACAGTGGCGCGAGCAGGAACGAGTGCGCGACCCGTGCCCGACCGACGAACACATCGTCGACGATCGACTGTCGATCGACCGCGAGCTCGATCGCCTGGCGGACGGCAGGATCACCGAACCGTTTCGGATCGGGACCAAAACGCAGGACGTCGAGCGCCTCGGCGGGTTTGTAGTACGCCTGCAGCCGCGTGCCGTCGGCGAACCGATCGAGGGTCCGTGCGAGATCGGCCTCGAGGACCGGCGACGGGGTCATGTCGATCTCGCCTCGGAGCAACGCATCGAGTGCCGCGGTCCGGCTGGCGAAGAAATGCACCTCGATCCGGCCGAGGCCGGGCGGCCCGAGCACGTAGTCCTTGAACGCCGAGAGTGTCACGATCCCGGGGAGCCACGCGGCGATCTCGAATGGGCCCGCGTGCACAGGCTCGCGCGCGAAGGCGACGAGCTGCGCGGAGCTGGCACCCGACAGGCGATGACGCGGAAGGATGCGTGGGGCGAGCGCGTAGTCGTCCCAGCGTTCGCCGTTCTTGTAGAGGACTCGCAGATCACGGGGTCCGAGGACGTCGACACGATCGATCCGATCGGCATTCCATCGTTCGAGTGTTCCGGCGGGCGCGTTCGCATCCTGTTCCCACGCGAAACGAACGTCGGACGCACTGATCGGTTCGCCGTCCTGCCATGTCGCGTCGCGCAGATGGAACGACGCGACGAGCCGGCCGTCTGGAGCGGTCGGTTCGTCGGTGACCAAGCGCAGACCGCCGTTCTCATACGTCGGGACGGACTCGGCCAGACGAGGCACAAGCTCGTCGTGGTCGTCGCGGCGCACGAGCGTCTCGGTGACCGCGCCGGCGAGGAAACGCGCCGATGGGTCGTCGTCGAATACCCCGCGGGGCTCGCCAACCAGACCGACGACGAGGTCGCGGCGCGGAGGCGGCGCGGGCGCCGCGCACGCCGGCAGGAGGACGAGCGCGAGAGCGCAGAAGAGCGCCGCGCGAGTGGTCAGATCAGCGCGGCGTCGAGGTCGACCGGGTAACGATCTCGTCGGGCTCGACATCGAAGCGGCCGCCGACCGGAAGCCGCACGGCATCGGCGCGCTCGGCGGCGGGCGCAGGCTGCAGGCGCAGCCAACGGAAATAGTTGATGTCGTCGCGCGGCGGAAGCGAGCGGAAGTAGTCGTGGATCACCGAATGTGGCACCGGATCGACGGCGCGCGGCTCCTCGACCGTCCCTGTGATCGCGAAGAGCGCGACACCAACGGCGACCGAGACCTCCGCCAGACGCGCAAAGAAGGCTGGGGCCCGCAGCCAGCCCGCACGGCTCCGGGCGGCGGTTGGGCCGAGTGCCATACGGACGCGTCCTGGAGCGAGGATCGCCCGTCGCTCCGCGAGGGGGGCGAACGCGAGGCGAAGGGCCCTGTCGACAAGCCGCGCCTCGCGGAGCGCGTCGGCGCACTCAACGCAGGTCGCGGCGTGGGCCTCGTGGTCGAGACGCTCGCGGATCGTCATCTCGCCGATCGCGCTCGCGTACGAGACCCGCGCGTCGGGGCAGCCCTGTGTGAACACTCTCATTCGACCTCGCCGGGGATCGGTGCCGTGATCGGCGTTATCGCCCTCATACCTGTAGAGATGGCGCGGCGCGGAGGTTCGATGCCGAGCTCGGGATGTGCCGCAAGATGCGTTCGGAGCCTCCGTAGCGCGTAATGCAGCCGCGACTTCACCGTGCCGATCGGGCAATCCACGACCTCCGCGATCTCGGCGAGGTTCAGGCCGTTCAGGTAATGCAGGACGACGACGATCCGGTGCTTGGAACCGAGCGCGTCCACGGATTGCAGCACCAGACGGCGGAGCTCGGCGAGCTCGGCGAGGGTGGAGGGCGAGCCGTCCTCGTTGGCGATTGTCTCGTCGACGACGTCGTCGAGCGAGGAGAGCACGACGTTCTTCCGCGGCCGGCGGTTGTACGAAAGATTCACCGCAACGCGATAGAGCCACGGCCGCAGCGAATCGTCTGGTTCGAGTCGAGCGAGCGCCCGGTGCGCGCGGGCGAACGTATCGACGGCGATCTCTTCCGCGGCTGAAGGGTCTTTGGTGATCGCGAGGCCAAGCCGGAAGATCCCGTCCCGATACCGATAGAAGAGCGCGTCGAATGCGAGCGTGTCGCCGTCGCGCGCCGCGTATACGAGCTCGCGGTCGCTCCGGGCGTCCCCGCTCGGGACGTTCGGGCGTGACTGTGCGCCGCGCTCGCGTTTCATATGGCCCGCACCTCGGATACCTCGGGCAGGTAGCGGCGGGTCGCCCGAAGCCTGCGATCGCTACCAAGCTGACCGCGCTCGACGATGCCACCCTTCATCGGCGCGTGGAGGAATTCGGTCGCACTCGTCGCGAGCGCGACATGGGTGACCGACTCGCCGCCGAAGAAGAAGAGGTCGCCCAGCCTCGCCTCCTCCACCAGCCTGCCGAGCATCGACTGTTGGTCGGCGTCCCGCGGCAGCCCCACGCCGTTCAAACGGTACACCTGCTGTACGAATCCCGAGCAGTCCATCCCTTTGAGGGTCGTCCCACCCCACAGATAGGGCACCCCGAGGAACGCCTCAGCCGTCGCGAGAAGGTCTTCGCGTGTCGGGTAGCGGTGCGGGAGATCGACGAGGGCCGCGACATGCTCGCCCGAGACGAAGCCAGTGCGCTCTCCGCGATCGCCAACGAGCCCTACTTCCAGCCAGCCGCCCTGGTGCGGCGGCGCGGGCGGCCCCAGGCCACCCGTCGGAGGGGAAAGACGCGTTTCGGGGATGAGGGCGCCGCAGGGAAGCTCCGCCAAGACCGGCGCCGCGGGGGCCGGCCGCTCACGGACGGGCGCCGCTGTGACGATGACCACAGCGTTGCGCCCGTACTTGGTGAACTGGTACAGGTCGGCGCGAGGACACCATCCGAAGTAAAGGTCCTCGCCCTGTACATATCGCCACTCGTCGCTCGCTCCAAGGACTCGGACGTGTTCGCCCCAGTGCGCTTGATCGACGAGCTCGCTATCGGCTCGCGGCTCCGCGTGCAGGTCGAGCGCACCTCGTCGCACCACCGCGCGGTGCGGCCAGACGATCGGAACACGGACGGTCGCTACGTCGGCCGCTGCCACCTGAGCACCGGACGGCGCGCCGCGCCGACTTCGTCGAGGTGCCGGAGCGGTGTGTTCTTCGGCGCGTCGCGCACCGCGGCCGGATCGCGTGCCACCTGGTCCGCGATACGGACCAGCGCCGC
Source organism: Chloroflexota bacterium (assembly GCA_005889075.1). Classification (GTDB taxonomy): domain Bacteria; phylum Chloroflexota; class Limnocylindria; order P2-11E; family P2-11E; genus 3-1-20CM-2-70-9. The sequence goes on along the minus strand of VBDQ01000032.1, from coordinate 18,879 downwards.
CGCAAACGCGTCGAGCGTCTCTTTCGGCTCGGTCTCCGTCGGCTCGACCATGAGCGCCTCCGGGACGATCAGCGGGAAGTAAACGGTCGGCGAGTGGAAGCCTTCGTCGAGCAGCGCCTTGGCGATGTCGAGCGCGCTCGCCCCTTGCTTTTTTTGCTTCGCCGCGGAGAGAACGAACTCGTGCATCGGGGTCCGGTCGTACGCGACGTCGTAGCGGTCGCGCACGAGCGCGAGTAGATAGTTCGCGGCCAGCACCGCATCGCGTCCCGTCTCCGCCAGGCCGTCCTCGCCGAGCGTCTTCATATAGGTGTAAGCGCGAACGAGCACGCCGAAGTTCCCCAGACGCTGCTTGATGGATCCGATCGAGTCGCCGACGGGTTCGGGGTCGCGATCTTCGCGCGCGGTGTCGTAGTGGTACGTGCCGTCGGCCTCGCGAACGATCCACGGCTTGGGAAGAAAGGGCCGCAGCAGCGCCTTCACGCAGAGTGGCCCGGCACCGGGTCCGCCGGCGCCGTGCGGTGTCGAAAAGGTCTTGTGCACGTTGATGTGAACGCAGTCGAAGCCGAGATCGCCGGGACGCGCGACCCCGAGAAGCGCGTTCATGTTCGCGCCATCGCCGTAGACGAGGCCGCCCGCGTCGTGCACCGCCGCGCAGACCTCGCGCACCCGCTCCTCGAACAGACCGAGCGTGTTCGGGTTGGTGAGCATGAAGCCCGCGACGTCGGGACCGAGCGTCCCCTTCAGGGCCTCGAGATCGACGTTCCCGCGTGCGTCGGAGCGCACGGTCGTCACCTGATAGCCGCACATCGCCGCGGAGGCGGGGTTGGTGCCGTGCGCTGAATCAGGGACGATGACGCGGCGCCGCTGGGCGGCCTCGCCACGCTTGGCGTGATAGGCCTTGAACATGAGGAGCGCAGTTAACTCGGACTGCGCGCCGGCAGCCGGTTGCAGGGTGACGAAGTCCATTCCGGTGATCTTCGCGAGCATCTGCTCGAGCTCGTAGGCGAGCGCGAGCACGCCCTGCGTGGTCTGGTACGACTGGCGCGGATGGAGGTCGGCGAAGAGCGAGGCAGTGCGGTCGTTGATCTTGGGGTTGTATTTCATCGTGCACGACCCGAGCGGATACATCCCAGTGTCCACCGCGTAGTTGAGCTGCGCGAGGTGCGTGTAGTGGCGGACGACCTGCGGCTCGGTCAGCTCGGGGAGCTCGAGCGGCGCCGTACGACGGAACTGCGTCGGGATATCGGCGGTGCCCTCGTCGCGTACGTGCCGTCCCGCGCGGCCCGGCCGCGCCAGCTCGAACAGCAGCGGCTCGAGCGCCTTCGTCTGCGACGCGCCGACGTCGGGGATCGGCTGACGGCGGAGAGTGGTCATCGGGCGGCGACCGCCTGTCGCGAGCCGGTGATCTCGCTGACGGCGTCGACGAGCGCGTCCATGTCGCTGTCGTTGGTCAGCTCGGTGCACTGGAGGATCACGTCGTCGCGTCCGCGCCGCTTCCCGTCAACATAATGCGAGGCGGTCGCCTCGACCTGGATGCTCCGTTCGAGCAGTGCCAGCCGCAGCGCCCAGCCACCCATCTCGGTCCGCAGGGTGAACCGATCGAAGAACGCTCCGTCGTTCGCGACCTGGCAGCCTGGGATGGCCCCGAGGCGCTTGGCAAGCGCGTGCGCGTGCCGCACACCGGCCTGCGCGGCGGCGCGGAGACCTTGCGGTCCGAGGAGCGAAAGGTATATGGCGGCGTGGATGGCCGCGAGCGCTTCGTTCGTGCAGATGTTGCTGGTCGCCTTCTCGCGCCGGATGTGCTGCTCGCGGGTCTGCAGCGTGTTGACGAAGCCACGGATCCCGTCGGCGTCGACGGTCTGCCCCGCGATGCGGCCGGGCATCTGCCGGACCAGCGCCATTCGGCACGCGAAGATCCCCAGGTGCGGTCCGCCGTACGACATTGGAATGCCGAGCGGCTGGCCTTCGCCCACCGCGATATCCGCGCCAAGCGCGCCGGGCGGCTCGAGCAGCGCGAGCGCGTGCGGCTCGGTGACCTGGATCAGGAGCCCGCCCGCGGCGTGCGCCGCCTCGCCGATCGACTTGACGTCGACGAGCGTCCCGAACGCGTCGGGGTGCTGGACGATCAGACACGCCGCGCCCTCCGCCGTGGCGACGAGGTGCGCCGTCGGTACGTCGTGGATGTCGAGCTCCGCTCCGCGCGCGTACGTGCGCAGCGTTCGGCGGAAGACGAAGTCCACGTCGGACGAGACCACGACCTTCTTTCGGCCGGTGAGGCGCACCGCCATGAGCGCGGCCTCGGCCATCGCCGACGCGCCGTCGTACATCGACGAGTTGACGACATCCATCGCGAGCAGCTCGGCCATGAGCGACTGGTACTCGAACCCGGCCTGCAGCGTCCCCTGGCTTACCTCCGGCTGGTACGGCGTGTACGCGGTCAGGAATTCGCCGCGCAGCGCGAGGACCGGCACCGCGGCCGGGATGTAGCGGCGCTGGATCGGTCCGCCGATGAAGAACGGACCTGAGGTGGCGGTGCGGTTCATCGCCGCCAGACGCTCGAGGTGCGCCTGGACCTCCATCTCCGACATGCCAGGTGCGAGACCGAGCTTCGGTCGCCTCGCGTCCTGAGGGATCGCCGTCAGCAGCTCGTCGACGCTCCGCACGCCGATGCGCTCGAGCATGGCCGCTCGATCCTCATCGGTGTGTGGCGAATAGGGATTCTGGTTCAGAGCTAGTCGCCTCCGGCGCCGGCCGTCTCTCCGATGTGCGAGCGGTAATCCTGCGGCGACAGGAGCTGCGCCAGCTCGCCCTCGTTGGCGAGCCGCACCTTGATCATCCAGCCATCGCCATAGGGCTCGGTGTTCACCAGCTCGGGCTTCTCGATCACTTTCACGTTTCGTTCGAGGATCTCGCCGGAAACCGGTGCGTAGATGTCCGAAGCCGCCTTGACCGACTCGACGACGCCCAGGCTCGAGAACTGACGGACCGCCGTCCCTTTCTCCGGAAGCTCGACGAACACGACATCGCCCAGCTGCTCCTGCGCGAAGTGAGTAATGCCGATCGTGGCCACATCGCCATCGGCACGCACCCACTCGTGCTCCTTTGAGTAGCGCAGGTCGTCGGGCACGCTGCTCACTCGGCCCTCCGGAAAAATGGTGTTTTGACTACCGTAGCGGGAACGTCCTTGCCGCGGATTCGCACCGCGACCGCAGTCCCAACCTTCGAAAGTCGCGTCGGAACGTAGGCCAGAGCGATGTTCTTTTGCACCGTCGGCCCGAAGGTCCCGCTGGTGACGTGCCCGACGACCTCGCCCGCAGAGACGACCTCATGTCCGTGCCGTGCCACGCCGCCGTCGATCACCAGACCGACGATCCGGCGCTTCGGTCCTTCAGCCTTGATGGCGGCGATCGCATCACGGCCGATGAACGCCTTGTCGAGCTTGCACGTCCAGCCGAGCCCGGCCTCGATCGGATTCGTCGTCTCGTCGATGTCGTTGCCGTAAAGCGAGAAGCGCGCCTCGAGCCGGAGCGTGTCGCGCGCACCGAGACCGATGGGCTTGATCCCGAGCGAAGCCCCTCGCTCGAGGAGGCCCTCCCAGATCCGGTCCGCGGCATCGTTCGCGACGAAGATCTCGAACCCGTCTTCGCCGGTATATCCGGTCCGCGCGACCGTCGCGCCTTTCCCGAGCACCTCCGAGCCGACGACGCCGAACGCCGGAAGCTCTCGCACGCTGGTCGTCGTCGCCGACTCGAGGATCGTTGCGGCGCGCGGACCTTGGATCGCGACGAGCGCGGTGGCAAGCGACCGATCGTCGAACGCGACGTCAGCTCCGAGATAGCGGAGGACGTGACGGCGGTCCTTCTCGATGTTCGCCGCGTTGACGACCATCAGGTACTCCGAGTCACCGGTCCGATAGACGATCACGTCGTCGACGATCGTGCCGCCTTCGTTCGTCAGAAGTCCGTATCGCGCCTGGTCAGCTTCGAGGCCGGCGATGTCGCTCGAGACCAGTCGATCGACGAGGGCCTTTGCTCCCCGGCCCTGAAAGATGAATTCGCCCATGTGCGAGAGGTCGAACAGTCCCACGTGAGAGCGCACAGCGCGATGTTCCGCAACGATTCCTTCGTATTGGATCGGCATCTCGTATCCAGCGAACGGCACCATCTTCGCTCCCAGCGCGACGTGCCTCTCGTAGAGCGGGGTGCGCCGAAGGGTCGGTGCCTCGGTGGCCATCACGCGGCTTCCGCCGCGGCGAGCGCCCGCTCGAGGATGTCGCGGTAGGTATCGAAGGAGAGCAGGCGCCGCGCCTCGTCTTCGGCGACCCACCGAACCTCGTCGTACTCATGGTCGTGCTCGGACACATCGCCGCCGGTCGGCTCCATCAGGAAGAAGTGCACGAACTTATGGACGCGCTCGCCGGGCGCCGCGAACCAATAGTCGGTGGTGCCGATGGGACGAACGATCCGAACATTGAGTCCGGTCTCCTCCTGCACCTCGCGCACGGCCGTCTCCTCGATCTCCTCACCTTTGTCCGGGGTCCCCTTCGGAAAGACCCACGTGCCGTCGGAGTGGCGGCCGGTGAGCACGACCTCGCGCTTGCCATCGCGCTCACGGAGGACTACGCCACCAGCGGCGATCGCATTGCGCACGCGCGAAGGCCGGCGGGCACGTGTGGACGGCATGTGTCCTCCCCGATGTGAGGACAAGAAGTTTAGGGGAAGACGCCCGTCTAGAGCAGACGCGTGTTGTTGATGACGAGCGCGAAATTGCAGTGGAGGAACTCGGCCGCACGGCGGGAGAGCATCATGCGCGGCAGGAAGATCTCGAAGTACTCCATGATCGGCGACACCTCGGTGTCGACGGCGAGCTCGAGGGTGATGAGCTTTTCCTTCCGGCTGACCTTGATCTCGGAGGCCGTGACCGCGTAGTTCACGCGGTCGTGGATGTCGAACGAGGTCGACTTCGGATTCCGGACGCGGCTGCGATGCACGTCGCTCTTGTCCGCGATGATCACGGCCGCGGAGACCGCGCTCACCGGCAGGCCGCCCTCGTCCTCCTCGTGGTTGGCGATCGCGCCCATGATCGTGGCCACTTCCTCGAGCGGGAAGCCCAGGTCCTGCAGGATGTCCTTCGCGAGCAGCGCGCCGGTCTGCGCGTGCTTCTCGCGCGTCACGACGTTGCCCATGTCGTGGAGGTACGCGCCGACCGCCGCGACCTCGCAGCGCCGCGCATCGTGACCGAGTGACTTCAGGATGAACCGAGCCCCATCCGCGGACGTGTTCGCATGGCGCTCACCGTGCTCGGTGTAGCCGATCGCGCCGGTCTGCTGGTTCGCAGAGCGGATGAAGACCTTCACCCGCTCGTCGCTCTTGATGACCTCGAGTGTCGGCCCTTCACGCCTCGCCTCGACCGGCGTACGGGTCTTCGTCTCGGCCCGGTGGACCTTTCGCTGTTCGTCGGCGCTCTTCGTGTCGTCGGGTCCGGGTCGAGGCGCCTGCAGTGCATCGCTCATCGGCGAAACTCTAATGCGGCGCGTTCACTCCGCGTACGCCTTCTGCAACCGCTCCGCGACCTGCTGCATCCAGCGCAGCTCGGTGAGTCCGGCGCGGCACACCACCAGGCCGCGCGTGAATGCGAGCCACGGCTTCAGGGTCCCCGAGACCAGGCCGAGCCAGGTCGCGCCCGTCGCGTCGACCTTTGGTCCCGGCCCGCGCACCTCCGCAGCCTCGGCGTGCAGCTCGCCTCCGCCCGCGCGGAACTCGATCGCGTCGTTCGTGTCCGTGAATCGCAGCAGAGCGCGCTTCGCCTGCACGTCGCTCAGGTTCGCGCGGACGCGCTCGTCGGCTGATGCCGCCTCGAGGATGCGCAATACCGCGTCGCGTGCGCTTATCGGGTTCGGCGGAGAGGTCGCGCCGACGCGCGCCGCCTCAATGGCTTCTTCGAGCCGCGTCATGCGAGCTTCATGTCGCTGCGGACCGCGACCGGGATCTCGGTCCCGCGATGGCGGAGGACGTAGAACGCCGCAGCGCCGATCATCGCGCCGTTGTCCGTGCACAGCCCCGGGCGCGGCACGCGCAGCGGATGTCCGATGCGGCGCGCGATCTCTTCCCGAAGCGCCAGGTTCGCGGCGACGCCGCCCCCGAGGAGCACGGTCTCGACGGCGTGCTCGGCGGCCGCGCGGGCGGTCTTCTCCGCGAGCATCTCGGTGATCGCCTTCTGGAACGAGGCCGCGACGTCCGCGATCGGCACGGTACCTTTCTTTTCGAGCTCGCGGACGAGCCGCAGTACCGCGGTCTTGAGCCCGCTGAACGAGAAGTCATAGCGATCGGCGAGCGCGGCCTTAGGGAGCGGGAACGCGTTGGGATCCCCCTCCTTCGCGATCCGCTCGACGATCGGCCCGCCCGGAAAGCCGAGCCCGAGGAGACGGGCCACCTTGTCGAACGCCTCACCGGCCGCGTCGTCGATGGTCCGGCCGAGTGCCCGAAAACGGCGATGCGCTTCCATCAGCACCAGGTCGCTGTGCGCGCCCGAGACCACCAGCACGACCGCGGGGATGAGCGGCTCGGGCGGGGGGTCTGAGGGGGGCTCGCCCCCCTCAAGCTCGTAGAGCCAGTTGGCGTAGACGTGACCTTCGAGGTGATTGACCCCGACGAAGGGTAGGCCTGCCGCGAGCGCGAGACCGCGGCCGTAATTGGCTCCAACGAGAAGGCACCCAATGAGGCCAGGGCCGACTGTCGCCGCGACAGCGTCGATCTCCGTGAGATCTCTTCCCGCATCGCGCAGGGCCTTCTCCGTGAGCGCGTCGAGGACGCGCAGGTGCTCGCGCGCAGCGACCTCCGGAACGATCCCACCGGTGTCCTGGTGCACGAGCTGCGACGCGACGACGTTCGAGCGGATGCGCCGGCCGTCTTCCACGATCGCGACGCCGGTCTCATCGCACGACGTCTCGATCGCGAGGATCCTCAACGGTCGTCGTGGTCCAGCGCGGCCTTGAGCTTCGCGAGCCGATCGCGTACCGCCCGATCGCGAAGACGCTCGGTCCACATGATCAGCGCGTCTTCGTTGTTGTCCGAGTAATAGCGCCGACGGACGCCGGCTCGACGGAAGCCGTACTTCTCGTAGAGCTTCTGCGCGGCGAGGTTCGATGCGCGGACCTCGAGCGTGAGCCACTCGGCATTGAGCGCCGCGGCCATCTCAAAGAGCCGCACCAGCATCCGCTCTCCGATCTGGCGTCGGCGGTGGTCGGGGTGGACCGCGAACGTGGTGATGTGCGCCTCGTCGACCATGAGCCAGAGGCCTGCGTAGCCGACGATCCGCCCGCTCTCCCGCGCGACGACGTACCGCGCGTTCTTGTTGCCCGTGAGCTCGTGACGGAAGGCGTTCGCCGGCCACGGGATCGGGAACGAGGCCCGCTCGACCTCTTGCACGCCGGGGATGTCTTCGAGCGTCATCTCCTCGATGACGAGGGGGAAGGTCGCGACCATGACCCTGACTGTACTTCTAGCTCCGCTTCGGCAGACCGAGCGCGCGCTCGTCCGCGGGCGGCGGCGCGAACGGCTGATCGAAGGAGACGCGGATCGATGGCTGGCGCACGTAGAGCGGCTCGATCTCGCCCATCTTCACCTGCGCTCGCGTCTCGAGCTCCCTCCATCCGAGCTCGGCGAGATAGCCGGCGCGGCGCATCCGCGAGGCGGGTGACGCGAAGAGGGCCTTCGGCCCGAGGAGATCGCGGAGCGTGCCCTCCGCATCGGCGTCGATCTCGCCGACGAACAACGTGTGCGCCCCGATCTGACGGCAGATCTCAGCCAGGCTCGCGACGATGAACGGCGAGCGGCGCTGCCACTTGCGATTGCGCTCCTGATAGAAGGCGGCGTAGTACTGATCGCGGCCGGCCGGCACCAGCGGACACGTCCGTTGCTTCGATGGCGCATGCGGGTACGCGAGCACGTCCAAGGTCGAGATGCCGACAAGGGCGGCCCCGCTTCCCCGGGCGATCCCCTGCCCCGCCGCGATCGCGACGCGGAGTCCGGTGAACGACCCCGGTCCCGTCGCGACCGCGACGCGCGTCACCGACGAGAGCGCGCTGCGGGTCGACGCGAGGAGCCGCTCGATCGCGGGAAAGAGCTCGTCGCCGTGCCGACGCTGCGCTCGCCACGTCTCTTCAGCGAGAACGTCGCGCCCGTCGAAGAGCGCGACCGACGCCCAGTCGGTCGAGGTGTCAAGCGCCAGCAACACTGTTTCTCAGCTCCTCGACGATCGGCGCCGACCGTCGGCCGGTGGCAGCGACGACCACGCGCCGCTTGGTGTCCGCGATCTGCTCGAGCCGCACGTCGACCCGATCGTCCGGCAGGGCTTCGCCCGCGCGGTCGGGCCACTCGATGACGGTGACCCCGCCCGCCTCGAGCGATTCCTCCCAGCCGGTGCTCGTGAGGTCGGCGCCCTCGAGCCGATAGAGATCGATGTGGAACATCGACATGCGCCCACCGCGATGCTCGCGCTGGATGATGAACGTCGGGCTCGAGATCTCGGTGGGGTCGATGCCAAGGCCCGCGGCGATCCCTCGCGCAAGCACGGTCTTTCCCGCGCCGAGCTCTCCCCAGAGCGCGAAGACATCGTTCGGGCGGGCGGACCGGCCGAGACGCTCGCCGAGGCGCTCGGTATGAAGAGAGGAATGACTCACGAGGTCGAGTGAGATGACGTCAGGCTGAGCGGCCACTGGCCGCTCCGCGCTGATATTTGCGGCGCTCAAGGACGAGCCGGATGGTAATGCCGAGGAATGATCCGAAAAGCGCCGCCCAGATCGCGAGGAGCCATTCGCGAGGGACCGTGCAGAGGAGCGAGACGCCCGCGTTGCACCCGAGCGCGCCGATGAGCGGTATGAAGCCAAGAGCGCCGACCAACCGCTGGCGTTTGGTGAGCGTCCGCTGCTGGGCCTCGTAGTCGGCCCGGCGCTTTTCCTCCGCACGCGCGACCCGTTTGGGCGCTTTGTTTGCCGTCTCGTCGGCCGTGCTCTCCCGTCGGTCGCGCCGCCGCTTCCGCCGTGCCACCGGGCGAGCCTAGGCCTCGGCGGGTGTGGTCCGGACGTTGGTCCGCGGAAAAAGCTCGCCCCCGCAGCGGACCGCCGCCGCTTGGACCTCGCTCGCAAAGGTCGCCTCGCCCGCGGGCTCACACGCACCGGGGAACGCACGGACCGAACCGTAGTCCGCGGCGAGCGCGACCGTCTCCGCCACGCGCGGGATCTCGACCGCGTCGGGCGGCGCGAAGACGAAGAGCCGCGCACTCGCGGTGTGTATGGCGGCCCGCGAGCCGGCGAGCACGCCGAACGGGTCGAAGATCTCGCGCGGCAGCGTGGCCGTCCCCGAGCCCAACACGCACAGGACGGTGGGCCGGTCCCCGCGCGCCGGCGCGCCGCGGGCGGTGACGTCTTCGCCATAGACGACGCGCAGCCCAGACGCATTGGCCGCGCCCGCGATCAGGCCCGAGATGCCGCACGCGTGCGCGCGCGTGATCGCCTCGGCCGAGACGCGAGCGCCGCCGAGCATGATGCGGCCCCCAAGCCGCACATCGAGTCGCATCGGCGCGAGATCTTCTTTCGGCGAGTCGACGCCGAGGCTGAGCTCGCCGATCGCGTCCGGGCCGTAGGCGGCGATGCCTTCGAGGCACCACGCGGTGCCCTCGACGGTCACCGCCGCGTCATCCGACCGCGTGACCATCCCATCGAGAGCGCCGCGGACCACCCAGCGCCCGACGATCGGCGCGAAGTAGAGATCGCCGTCGGAGCCGAGGTGCAGCAGCCGGCCGTCGATCGGCGCGCTCACCGCACGTGCGAAACGCCGGCCCGTGCGCGCGACGACCGTGCCGGCGGTGAGCTCCGCACCGATCGTGACCCTGAGCACGCGCAGGACGTCGTCGGGCTCGAGACCCAGACGCTTCGCGCCTCTGACACGGATGGCGGTCCCGAGCGCCGACCCGGCTGCGAGGACGTCGCCCGCGTTCACGCGCTCGCCGATCGCGACGCGTTCGCTCGCGCCCACCGGAAGATCGTGATCGGCGGTCCACTTCCCGTATCGCCAGCCCACGCCTAACGCGGCCCCGAGAAGACGCCGAGCGCAGCATTCCATCGCCCGAGAGCCGGAAGGCGCTCGGCGTCGCGGTGCGGCAGCGCGATGGGGCGGCCCCGCACGTCGATGACGATGCCGAGTGCGCCGGCGTCCCCAAAGCCTCGGACGGCGCCGCTGATCTCGACGATGCCACGGAGCGGAGCGACGACGATCGTCCCGCGCGCGACGCGTTGTTCCTCGCGTCCTGCCGCGTGTGCGAGGCGAAGCGTGGCGCTGCGCCGCGTCGTAACTGGTGCGACGAGCGCGACGCGTTCCGCGCGCCCATCGTCCGGCTCCCGCCAGAGATTCACGATGCCGGTGGGCTGCAGCCCGTCGAGGGCCACGACGAGCGTCTGCGCCGCGCGCGGGAATGCCGCGGCCCGGCCGGTCACGAGGACGTTCGGCGCGGCGCGCATCGCGGCGATCGAGAGTCCGGCATCGCTCGCCTCGCGCAGCGCAAGTCCGATCGCCTCGCGCGCGAGTGCCATCTCGATCGCGAGCGCGACCTCGCTCGCCGGCACCGCGCCGAGCCAGCGCGCGCGATTGAAGACGCGCTCGAGCAGCGCCGGAGTATCCATCGGCCACGGAAGCCATCGCCGAACGCGATCGATGCCCGCGCGTGCGACGACACGATCGGCGGCGACCCCGAGGCCGATGCCCATCGCGTGCACCGCCTCGACCGTGCCGTCGGCGCGCGCGAGGGCGCATGAGGTCATGGCTTCGGAGACATCTACGACGAGCGCGTCCGATGCGGCCGACTCCGCGAGCGAGCGCGCGGCGTCCTCGAGGAGCTGGTCGCGGAGGGTCGCCTCCGGGTCCGCGCGCTGACGCAGCGAGCGCAGAGACCCGATCACGAGGGCGGCGTCGACGAAGGCGTCAAACGGGAACGGACGGACCGCGGTACGTATCCGCTCCGCGAGCTTCGGCTCCGCAAGCGCGATCACCCGCGGCGGCGGTTGTCGAGTGGCACATCCGAAACGCAGCGCTTCGAGCGATTCCCGGATGCCATCCGCGTCTTTTGCCGACCGGGCGGAAGCGAGCACGACATTCGGACCTGCGTCACGAAGCGCTTGGGCGAGCTCGGCGAAGGAGCGCGCGTCGTCGGAGCCGACGGTCTCGACGATCTCCGCGCCAGCTCCGAGCGCGGCGCGCGCAGCGCTCGCCCGGCTGCGCGGATCACGCCCGTGGAAGATCGCGACCTTGAGCGGTCTCTCCGAGGCCAGGCGGACTTCGACCGGCGCCTCTGGCGCGGCCGAGATCGTCACCGCGCCGAGGTCGTGGTGCGGGCGGCCTCCCCAACGAAGACCTCGAAGATCCGGCGGGCCTCGGCCGAGACCTCGCTGGTCCGCTCGGGATGCCACTGGACGCCCACCACCCACCGCTTGTCCGGAGCCTCGAACGCCTCCACGAGATCGTCGACGACCACAGTCGGCACGAGGCCGTGGCCGAGCCCCTCCCGCGTGACCGCCTGGTGATGCCGTGAGTTGACGACGAGAGGTCTGGATCCGATCGCTGCGGCGAGCCGCGAGCCTGCTGCGACGCGAACGTCCCGGTGCTCGACGAGACCCTCGCGCTCCTCCGGCTTGTGGCCGGCGACATCCTGCAGGAGCCTCCCACCGTACGCGACATTCAGGATCTGGAAGCCGCGACAGATCCCGAGCACGGGCAGATCACGGTCGATCGCGTTTCGCGCGAGCGTGAGCTCGAGCGAATCGCGATCGGTGTCCACGTCGGAGCAGGCGATGTCTTCCTCACCGTACCGGCTAGGCTCGATGTCGCCTCCGCCCGACAAGCAGAGCGCGTCGACGTCCTCGGGCATCGCGTCACCGGGATGCAGCGCGACGACATCCGCCCCTACGCGCTCGAGGGCATCGCGGTAGCGCTGATGCGATGCCTGGTGGAGCGGAGTCGGCCGAGAGAGCGTCAGGGCGATGCGCGGACGCACTGTCTTCATGGTACGGACTCGCGGATCGTGGCGCGGTCGATCAGCTCGATGAGGACGCCGCCTGACGCCCGCGAGATCGTCCACGACATAACAGACGTGATGCAGCGTCGGCCGGCCGCGCTCCCTGACGAAACGCCCTACGCCGCTGTCGGGATCGAGCGGCTCCACGAGCTCGAGCAGCTGCCGATCGTCGCCGAGGAAGGCGACCCGGACGCGCTGGTCAGGGACGTCGCGCACCGGGCCCGCGCGCAGACCGAGCACATCGCGATAGAACGGCACGCTCTGCGACACGCTCGGCACCGCGATCGCGACGTGATGGAGCGGTCCGAGCTTCACCGCCGCGGAGGGTCGTAGGTGCCGAAGACCTCGCGGAGGTCGGCGCAGATCTCGCCGAGGGTCACGCGGGCCTCGACCGCGGCCAGGATCCGGGGGACCAGATTCGCGTCGCCGCGCGCCGCGGTGACCAGATCGGCGCGTGCCCTCGCCGTTCGCGTCGGATCGCGCTGGCGGCGCAGGTCCGCGAGACGTTCGGCCTGCTTCGTGCGGACGCCCTCGTCGACCCGAAGGATCGGGACATCCGGTTCCTCGCCGGCGCGATACGCGTTCACACCGACGACGAGCTTCTCTCCCTTTTCCACGGCACGCTGCTGCTCGTAGGCGGAGTCCTCGATCGCGCGCTGCTGGTATCCGCGCTCGATGCCCACGAGCGCTCCGCCGAGATCGCCGATCTTCCCGAGCTCGGCACCGACCCGGCGCTCGATGTCGTCGGTGAGGGACTCGATCGCGTGAGCGCCGGCGAGGGGGTCGATCGTCTCGGTCACGCCTGACTCCTCGGCGATGATCTGCTGGGTCCGGAGCGCGATCTGGACCGACTCCTCGGTCGGCAGGCCGAGGGCCTCGTCGTAGGCGTTCGTATGCAGCGACTGCGTCCCGCCGAGGACCGCCGCGAGCGCCTCGATCGCGGTGCGCACGATGTTGTTCTGTGGCTGCTGCGCGGTGAGCGTCGAGCCCATGGTCTGCGTATGGAATCGGAGCGCGAGCGACGCCGGTGCGCGCGCGCCATACCGATCCCGCATGATCCCGGCCCACACGCGGCGCGCCGCGCGGAACTTGGCGACCTCTTCGAGGAGCGTGCTGTGCGCGGCGAAGAAGAAGGAGAGCTGCGGGGCGAACCGGTCGACCTCGAGCCCACGCTCCACGACCGCGTCGGCGTACGCGATGGCGTCGGCGAAGGTGAAGGCCAGCTCCTGAACCGAATCGGCTCCGGCCTCGCGGATGTGGTAGCCGCTGATCGAGATGGGGTTCCAGCGCGGGAGCTCCGCCGCACTGTACGCGATGAGATCCGTGGCAAGACGCATCGAGGGCCGCGGCGGAAAGATGTACGTCCCGCGGGCGATGTACTCCTTGAGGATGTCGTTCTGCGTGGTCCCACCGATCCGTTCGGAAGCGACGCCTTGCTGCTTACCCACCGCGACGTACATCGCGAGCAGGATCGCCGCGGTCGCGTTGATGGTCATCGACGTGGTGACCTCGGCGAGCGGGATGCCTTCGAAGACGCGCGCGAGATCGTCGACCGAGCTGATCGAGACGCCAACTTTGCCCACTTCGCCCGCAACGCGGGGATCGTCCGCGTCATAGCCCATCTGCGTCGGCAGGTCGAATGCGACCGAGAGCCCGGTCTGACCGTGCTGCAGGAGGTAGCGGTACCGCGCGTTCGTCTCCTCCGCTGTTCCGAAGCCGGCGTACTGGCGCATCGTCCAAACACGCCCGCGGTACATCGTGGGCTGCACGCCACGCGTGTACGGCGGCTCGCCCGGAAGTCCCGGATCGGATCCGCTCGGATCGAATACCGGCGGGATCCGCGCGCCGTACGTCGTTTCGAATTTCGCGCGCTCTGGAACGCGCTTGATCGCGTCCGCGTACGTCGAGCGCTCCCAATCCGCGCGATCGCGACTCTTCTTGGGCATCGCGGCGATGGTAGCCGTCGAGGGGGCGCTGCCCCCTCGGACCCCCGGGCTATCGCGGGCGGAAGACGAGCGTCCCTTCGAGGCGGCCGAGACGGTCGGCCGAGAACCGCATTGGCTTGTAGTCGCCGGCGGCCCAGAGCTTCGTCTGATCGCCCCAGAACTTGGACCCGGGTTGCCCGGATTCGCCCTCGGGCGTTACCGAAAGTGACGCGTCGAGATCCGAAAGATCCACGATCATCCGCTCCGAGGGGTGGGTGGTCACCTTGAAGGGATCGATCAACGCGTAGGCCTCGTTGTTCACCGAGTAGCCATCGCCTGGACGATTGAACGGACCGATGTTGAGCAGCAGTGCGAGCGGACCGATGGCCAGTGGATGCGGGAACGTGATCGTGTGGATGTCGCCCCACCGCCAGGCGGTCGGATCGCGGCCCAGGCGCCCACTGAGATCCTTCACCGCATCTTCAAGGGCCCGACCGGCGATCGCGTCGCGGCCGTGCGTCCCGGCGTCGCCGATATCGGCGAACCACGGATCGTTCGGCCGGGCAAGGAGCTGATAGAGAGCGAATGTGACTCTGGCCGATGCCACGTACTCGCGATAGAGCGGGTCTCCGAGCTTGTCCTTGAAGACGCGCTCGCACATGTGCACGAGCCAGGCCTCGTAGATCGCCGGGGCGGCGAGATCGGCCGCGAGATTGCCGCTCCACTCGCGGACGACGTCCTGCGCCCGGACCGCGGCGGGTGCGGTCGTAACGGCCTGCGCGATGGCACCCTTGAAGCGCTCGACGGGAAGCGATGTGAAATCGGTCTGGATCGTGCGGGTCGAAGCGATGTCCGCCTTCGCCGTCGCCGCGAGGCGCTGCGCGATCAGCGCCGCGCGGAATCCCGGATCCCACTCGCCGACGTACGCGACGGCATCGGGGTCCGACACCGGACGATCGTTCGAGTTCTCGATGATCCCAGCCGGCGGGTCAACGGCCCAGGGATTTGCATCCGCGGGCAGCAGCCCGGTCCAGTCGTACTCGCCGGTCCAACCCGGTACCGGCATCGTCCCGTCGCCGGGGCGCTGCGGCAGGCGTCCGGTGAGCTGATAGCCGATGTGGCCGTCGGCGTCCGCATAGCAGGCGGACACCGTGGCGCCGACGAAATCGGCAGCCGCTGCGTGGAAGTCACTCCAGCGCTGGGCGCGCGCGGTCTCGAGCACGAAGTCAAGAACCCGTCCTGGCTGCAGTGCGGTCCATGCGAGCGCGAGCGCTGCGGTCTGCCCTTTGAGCGTCGAGGTGACGATCGGGCCATGCCGAGTGGTCACCACATCGACGATGTCGGGGTCGGCGCGACCCTTCACCTTGATCGTCTCGCGGATGACCGTCGCCGCCTCGAACGAGCCTTTGTACTCGTACCGACGTGGGTCCGTCGGATCCTGCCGCTCGACGAAGAGGTCCTGCGTGTCGGTGTACGCGTACGTGAAGCTCCAGGCGATCTTCGCGTTGTGACCGATGACGATCCCCGGGATCCCGGCGAAGGAGAATCCGACGAGCTTGTACGGACCGCCTTCGAGCCCGATCTCGTACCAGATCGAGGGGTTGCGGACCGGGAGGTGAGGGTCGCCGACCAGGATCGGCTTCCCCGACGCGGTGCGCGAAGGGGCGAGGGCCCAGCAGTTCGAGCCGGTCGCCTCACCCGCGCCCGGAAGGAACGCCTCGAGGCCGGCGGCGGCGCTCGACTCGGACAGCATCGGCGCCACCTGGGCCCAGCCTTTCTGATCGAACGGGGTCGCCGCACGGCCCGACGGATCGGGCATGAGCGTCGGGAGCACGCCCGGCCCGAACCGCAGCGCGAGGTCCGCGCGGAGCAGCTCCTGGTTCATGTTCCCTGCCGCGTCGTACGCCTGGAGCTTGGCGACGACGATCGAGTCGAGGGGCGACCACTTCTCGGGTCGGTAGCCGAGGATCACGAACTCGAGAGGCAAGGACTCCCCGTGCTGCTCGAGGAACTTGTTGACGCCGTCGGCATATGCCCGGAGCGCGGCCGCCGACCGGTGCCGGCGCGCCGGTAGAGCTCCATCTGAAAGAGGCGATCCTGCGCGGTCACGTAGCCCTGGAGATAGAAAAGGTCGTGGACGTTCTGGGCGAGGATGTGCGGTACTCCGTACGAGTCGCGATCGACTTCGGCGCGTTGGTCGATCCCGAGCAGGCGGTACTCGCCGTCGATCGTCGGGAGCGGCCGGTACACGAGGATGAGTCCGGTAAGGATCAGGCTCGTGACGAGCAGCACCGGGAGCAGCACGAACGCGAGCCCGGTCTTGCGGCGCCGGCTCATGCGGCTCGATGTCGTGCGGGCGATACCTCGGAATGCTAGGTCACGCGGGAATCAAAGTTTGGGGCGACCTATTGGCCACGTGCGCAACGGGCAGCGCGAACGTGAACCTGCTTCCCCTCCCGATCTCGCTCTCGACCCAGATGCGGCCGCCGTGCAGCTCGACGAACCGCTTCGCAAGGGTGAGACCAAGGCCGGTGCCTTCGCGCGAGCGGGCCGATGGCGCGCCGACCTGTTGGAACTCCTCGAAGACCCTGGCGAGGTCCTTCGCGGCGATGCCGATACCCGTGTCGCGCACGCACACCCGCACTTCGTCGTCGGCGCGTCGCGCGATCACGCCGACCTTCCCGCCGGTTGGTGTGAACTTCACCGCATTGGAAAGAAGGTTGAGCAGCACCTGGCGGATCTTCCGCTCGTCCGCGACGACCGCTCCGAGATCTGCTGGGAGATCGACCGCGATCTCGACGCCGTTGGCGGCCGCGCGTTCGCGGACGAAGGCGAGGCCCCCGCGCACCGCTTCGGCGAGATCGAATTCGGCCACCTCGAGCTCCATTCGCCCCGCCTCCACTTTCGACAGGTCCTGCTGCAGGATGTCGGCGAAACCGATGATCGCGTTCAGCGGTGTGCGGAGCTCGTGCGACATCTGCGCGAGGAATTCGCTCTTGTTCCGGCTCGCTCTCTCAACCTCGCGCGTCGCCTGAGCGAGAGCCGCGTTGGCGGAGGTGAGCGCCGATCGCTGCCGCGAAAGAGTGCGGAGCGCGAAGGTCAGGCCGAAAGCGGCGAAGATGAGCACAGCGCCAAGTCCGAGCCGAGCCGTGCGGAGCTGGCTTAGGGTCGCCTGCGACGCTCGCAATGGAGCCTGGTTCGGGACAACGAGGACCTGCCAGCCATAGAGCTCGCTTCTGGTCAGGCCGGGTCCCACGCGATTCGTGCCGCCTCCCGCCCCCGGCGTGAACTCCATTGGAGTCATGACCGCGCTCACGAACGGCCGGCTCGCCCCGCTGAAGGGATCAGCCGCATCCCCTACGCGCACGGTTAACGCGCCGTCACTGGTGATTTCCGGGGCCCTGGCGATCACCGGTGCGCCACCGAGATCAGTCAGGGGCGGGACGCCCGGGTCTCTGCCGCCTAATAGGTATCTATCGGCGCCGTCGATCACGTAAACATCCTCGACACGCTTGGCCAGGACGGCGATTGGAGGCAAGACAGCGTCATCGAGGGGAACTTCCACGAGGAGCATGCCCAAGGGGCTAAGGCTGCTGTCGTTCGGCGTGATCAGAACGCCGACGGCTACGACGACCCGCGTCGCACCCCTTGCGTTCGTCATAAACGGAGCGGACAGGCGGGAGCGAGCCGTGGGAAAGGGTCCGGCCAGAAGCTGTGTGGCGGCGGAGTCCGTTTGCCCGCTTGCGCGCGCGATGTCGACGCAGGCGACCTTGACAGCGCATTCGGCGGGATCGAGCTCGAGAAGCAGGCGCCCTTCGGCATCCGTGACCGCGACACGCGTCGCGTTCGGTGCTCTCCGCGTGCCGCCAGCCGATGACGCGGCCTCCACTGCTGCCGCGACGAGCACATCAGCATCGCGCGCCGCGATCGACACACGTATGTCTCCCGCCGCGATCGCAGCCAAGTCCCGCCTCATCGTGGAGAAGTAGTTCTCGATGTCGAGTGCAGCCTGTTCGGCGATGCTCGTTCCGCCTGCAAACATCTGCGACCGCGCCTGGGCTCGCGCCTCGTTGTCCGACGCCTCGCCGATCGCGAGGATCGGCAGAACGATGATGACCGCGACTACGGCCGCAACAAGGAACGGGTTCGTGAGGGCCAGACTCGGGCGGCCCAGTAAGCCATCGAGAAAAGCCGGCTTGACTGGTCGCGCGTTCGCCGTAACGGATGTCACCACACTCTCCGCAGCTGCCGCCGACTTCATGCTTGCGCACCTTCCTCGACGCGATCCGGGCCTTCATGCCTGGCTGCGCCCGCGGTGGATTCTATGGCTGGCTATTTTGAAAAACGTCGATGGAAGCGACAGAGTGCGCACATAACGCTGCGCACGTTGTGTGCAAGACGCTCGCTACTCCGCGGCGATGACCGCGAGGACCGCTCCGCCCTCTACCTTCGTTCCGGCTGAATGCGCGAGCCTCGTGACGCGCCCGCGAACTGGCGCGAGAAGCTCGTTCTCCATCTTCATCGCTTCGAGCGTCGCAACCGGAGTGTCGGCCTCCACGAGATCACCTTCTTTCACGTGGAGCGCCTTCAACAGACCTGGCATCGGCGCTCGTAGCTCGGCGCGACCGCTGGAGGCCCGGCCGGTCGCGCTACCGGCACGTAACGCGCGTTCGTCCACGACCGACGCCCGCACATCGATGCCATCGACGTCGAGACGAAGTGGCTCATGAGTAAGCACCGTGACCTCGTGGCTTTCGCTCTCGACAGTGATCGACCACTGACGAGCGCGCACGATCTCACGTACGTCGGCGGCCACCACACGATCCTCGATTTCGAAACGGCCGTCGCTCGCGAGATCGACCCGTACGCGCCGACCGTCGAGGGTCAC
>VBDQ01000108.1 GCA_005889075.1 Chloroflexota bacterium | reverse complement strand
ACTCGAACTGCAGCGTGAGCCTCGACAGCAAGACCTTGATGGTCACGCTCACCGCGCCTCCGGTCGAGACCGCGATTGGCTCCACGACCGGCCTGCAGTACCCGGTCACCGTGATCAGCTCGAGCGGCATCACCGACGCCGGCGGGAATCCCTGGGATCTGAACAACTCGACGGATCGGGTGATCGGCCCACTGGGCCAGTAACTCCCACCCGGCCGCTATACTGTCTGACGAACGCATGACAGGGGAGAAATAGACCATGGCCGCGGTCAACGTCCGTGAGCTCGCGCGAAACACCAGCAAGGTCATCGGCGATGTGGCGCGCCGAAAGCGGCCGGCGATCATTACCCGCGGCGGCACCCCCGTCGCCGCGGTCGTCCCGATCGATGCCGACGCG
Source organism: Chloroflexota bacterium (assembly GCA_005889075.1). Lineage (GTDB taxonomy): Bacteria > Chloroflexota > Limnocylindria > P2-11E > P2-11E > 3-1-20CM-2-70-9. Next base: position 9,951 of record VBDQ01000108.1, on the reverse strand, counting down.
CTTGACGATTGGATCCTGGCCAACGCGCCGGCATTCGTCGAAGGAATGCGCAAGGCTGACGCGGACCTCCGCCGGGGCCTCACGGTGGGAATGGACAAGGCCATGCTCGGTGCGGCTGCGAAGGCCGGCCGATCAGCGAAGCGCAAGGCCAAGGTATCGCGTCGCTAGACGAACGGATTCGATTCTCGAGTAGGGCGAGCAAAGACATTCGACGCTTCGACCGTGTGACTCGCGAACGCATCCGTACGGCCTTGCTGGGTCTCGTCGAGCGTCCGCCTAGATCAAATCTGGACATCCGGCCGGTCGAAGGCCGGGCGCCGTGGCGACGTCTGCGGGTCGGCGAGATGGGCGTGATTTTCCGCGAGCTGGCTCTGGTCGAGAGGCGGGCACTCCGCCTTGGCTCTCCGGCGTATCTTGTCGCGCGCATCGTCGATCGTCGCGACCTCGATGAGGCAGTGAGGCCCCTGTGAGCGACAAGCTCAAGGTCGATCTCGATGCCGTCATGGCCGAGGTGCGCGAGCGCATCCGCGAGAAGCGCGAGAAGGGCATCTACGGCCCGGACGTCGAGGCGCTCCTGCGGGTCCCGCTTCCGGGCGGCCGGCGCATCTTCGCCGACGATCTCCAGGATCCGCTCGGATCGCTCGCCGAGGCCCTCGACGCGGAGGTCGAGTACGACCCGCGCAGCCGGAAGCCGCTCGTCGGGCCGCTCATCACGTTCGCGCGCCGCGTCACGATCGGGCTCGTCAAATGGTGGATGGGCGCGATCCTCGAGCGGCAGGAACGCGTGAACCACCTGCTCGCCGCGGCTTACGACTACGAAGGTCAGATGGCGCCGCGCTTCGGTGCGCGGCTCGAAAAGCTCGAGCGCGATCTCAAGGAGTGGCGCGAGCATCTGACCGCGTCGAACCTCCACTCGGTGTACTTCCAGGCGCGTTTTGGCGGTGACGAGTCGGTAATCCGCCGCCAATCCGAAGCGTTCCTCGATCTCTTCAAAGGCCGCAAGCGCGTGCTCGACCTTGGCTCTGGGAAGGGCATCTTCCTGCAGCTCCTCAAGGAGAACGGGATCGGGGCGTACGGGGTCGATCTCGATCCGCGGACCGAGCACATCCTGCCGGGCGAGCTCGTCGAGATCCTCCGCGTGTGCCGCCGCGCGCTCGCTCCGGGCTCACCGCTCGTGTTCGTGACGCCGAACCCTAAGACGCTCACCGTCGGCGCGTACACGTTCTGGCTCGACCCGCAGCACCTGCGACCGATCCCGCCGGAGCTTTTCAAGTTCTACCTCGAGGTCGAGGGCTTCACGGACGTCAAAGTCCGTACCTTCGAGCCGAGCGAGAAGCGTCTCAATGAAAGCGTTCCCGAGGGCCCGATCCGGGATAACGTGAAGCTCTTGAACGAGACGCTCTTCGGTGACCGCGACTACGCCGTCGTCGGACGCGCACCGTCATGACCGCCGTCCACCAGTTCCATCCGGTCCTCGCGCCCGCCGACGCGATGAGCAACCACGTCTTCGCGCTCCGCAAGCGCATCCGCGGATGGGGCTATGACTCGTACGCGTACGCGGTCGAGGCGAAGGCCGGCGTCGCCGACGTGCGCTCGTACCGCCGGCTGTTCCGCGACGTGAAGCCGGACGACATGCTCGTCATCCACTTCTCGATGGGCCACGAGGTCATCGACCAGCTCGTGAAGATCCAGGCGCGACGCGTCCTCGTCTACCACAACATCACGCCCCCCGAGTTCTTCAGCGGCATCAATCCGCACGCCGCCGCGCATGCGCGGCTCGGTCTGCGGCAGCTCGCGCGGATCGCGCCGGCGTTCGAGCTTGGCATCGGCGTGTCCGAGTTCAACCGCCGAACGCTCGCCGAGGCCGGCTACGAAGAGACGACTCGCGTGCCCATCCTCATCGACTGGTCGCACTTCGCGACGCCGCCCGACGACGCGGTGCTCGCGCGCTGGCAAGGTTTCCGGAGCGTGCTCCTCTTCGTCGGTCGGATCTCGCCAAACAAGCGGCAGGACGATCTGGTGCGCATGCTCGCGTACTACCGGCGCTGCATCGATCCGGAGGCGCACCTCGTGCTCGTGGGCGCGTTCCGCGACCAGCCGCAATATCACGCCCGCGTGGTCGCGCTCATCGAGCGGCTGGGTCTCGGGGGCGCGGTGCACTTCGCCGGCAGCGTCGACGGCGCGGCGCTGCTCGCGTACTACCGCGCCGCGAAGTGCTTCGTGTCGCTCTCGGAGCACGAGGGGTTCGGCGTGCCGCTCCTCGAGGCGATGCGCTTCCGCTTGCCGGTCGTCGCCTACGACGCGGCCGCGGTCGGCGAAACCGTCGGCAGCGCGGGTGTGCTGCTGCACGAGCGCGATCTCGCCGAAGCGGCTGAGGCGGCCGCGATCGTCAGTGAGGCGGGCGACGTGCGCGAACGGCTGGTCGAGGCGGGCGAGCGTCGCGTGAAGGACTTCGATCCTGACAAGGTCGCGGAGCGGACACGGCAGGTGCTCGGACTCTGAGCCCCGTTGTTGCCCACCGTTGGCGCGACTACCGCACCCCTTCGGGAGAGCGACCAGTTCGCGACTTCATCATGGCTCTCGTGCCCACCGAGCGGGCGGCGATCGTCGCGGCGATGCGCGAAGTCCGTACTGACGGACTCCGGTTCGCGCGCCATCTACGAGGCCGGGTCTACGAGGTCCGAGCTGAGGGGAGACGAGTCGCTGGACGCAAAAGACGCCGCCTCGCATCATTGAGCTCGTGAAAGCACGAAACGGACCCCGGAGTTCCCCGAGCTAGTCGAAGCCGCCTATCGTCGTCGAAAGCTTCTCCGTACGTTAGCCGGCGAGCGCACTCGGCGCGGCATCTCCCAGACACGGATAGCAGCCCGGATGAGGACTTCGCAGTCGGCTATCGCACGCCTCGAAGCCGGTGAAATCGACGCAAGGGTCTCGACGATCGACCGGTTTGCGGCGGCCCTTGGGAAGCGAGTTGAGTGGCGGGTTGTGAGTCGATCAAAAGCTCGCAGTGCCGCAAAGCGGCGATAGGACGATCGCGAACTGGCCGATGCTGCCCGGTGGCATAGCGGGCATTCGCAGCGATCTCTTCGCCTCGCCGGGACTCAATTCCCAGTGGTCGTCACCGACAGCGCGTGGATCTTCAGCAACAGCACCGCCCTGGTACCTGCCGGGCTCGGCTCTAACTCAGTGGCAGCGGCACCGACTGCGCGGTCGTCAGTCCAAGCGAAAGAGCTTGCTCGCGAGACATGGCACATCCCTCTCGCCACGCGAGCTCGAAATGTTCCTGCCCAAGACCGGAGCGTGCCGCATCGATCCCAGCATCGGCCTCGTCAGGGTTCCACGCTCGCTCAGCAGTCTCACTGAAGAGCTGCCGTGATGCTGCCCAGAGTCGAGTCGCGCTAACCAAGTCTCCAGTCGCATACGCAAGATCGGCCAAACCATCGAGGCATTCCGCGAACGCCCCCAGCGCGCCGAGCTCCCACGAGATGCGCGTGCACTGGTCGTAGAGGGCTGCGGCGCGAGCAAGATCGCCTTGGTGGCGCACTGCCTCGGCTAGGTTGTGGAGTGAGCCCAGCAGCGCTTCCTTGTCGCCACCAGCCTGTTGCGCGACCTCGAGCTCCTCCTCGGCGAGCGTCGCCGCACGTCCCCAGTCGTGTTGGCGGAGAGCGAGTGCCGTGAGGCCGTTGAGGGCGTGACTGATGCCGTTCGGGTCTCCGATCTCCTTGCGAAGCGCGAGTCCTTCTTCGTGCAGGGCCTCCGCCTCCCTGTACTCGCCCTCCGCGGCCGCGACCACGCCGAGGTTGTGCAGGACCACCGCGAGCTGCCACTTCTCACCCGTCTTCCTCACTAGAGCCAGCGACTGCTCCTTGAGCTCGCGAGCCCTCGAGTAGTCACCCTGGAAGCGAGGGAAGTCGCCGGCCACATTGAGGAGCCATCCGAACTCTCGCTGGTTCTTGGCACCCGGCAACCCGATCACCCTCTCTGTCCACACCTGTCCTTCCTTTAGGAAGCCCCGAAGCTCCCAGAACAGCCAGATGCCAAGCGCCAGCCGCATCGCGCCGGCTGCGTCGCCCAAAGCCACGAGCGATTCAAGGGCGGCGCGAAGGTTGTCGTGCTCGGCAGCGAGTCGATCGAACCACACGCCGACGCTCGGACCGGGCGCAGCCTGACGCCGTGGTCGTGCTACGTCGCTCTCCTCGAGCGCGGCGCCAGCCTCCTGAGCGAGTGCGGTGAAGTACGAGGCGTGCCGTTGCCGCACTGTGCCTTCCTCATCGATCGCCTGAAGCCGATCCAGCGCGTACTCTCGGATCGTTTCGAGCATGAGATAGCGATCCCCCAGCCGTCGCAGAAGGCTCTTGTCCAAGAGCGACTGCAGCGTATCGAGTGTTGCCTCACATACCGCTCTGGCCGACTCCAGCGTGCAGCCGCCACTGAAGACCGCGAGCCGGCAGAAGAGTTGCTGCTCGTCGGTCGCCAATAAGTGATAGCTCCAATCGATCGTTGCTCGCAGCGTCCGCTGTCGCTCGGGCACGTCGCGTGCGCCTCCGGAAAGCAGCGGGAGTCGCTGGTCGAGGTTCGCGAGGATGTCCGTCGTCGAAAGCACCTTGACCCGCGCCGCCGCAAGCTCGACCGCGAGCGGCAGTCGGTCGAGCCTCCCGCAGATCGCCGCCACCGTGGGGCGAACGGGATCCAACCGGAAGGCGGGGTCGGCCGCGCTCGCCCGCTCCGCGAACAGGGACACTGCGTCGTTTTCCCCAAGCGTTTGGACCGGGTACTCGTGCTCTCCGCTGAGGCGCATTCGCTCGCGGCTAGTGATGATGACCTTCAGTTGCGCGGTCGCTGCAAGCAGCCGGCCGACGTCGGGTGCCGCCTCCAGCACTTGCTCGAAGTTGTCGAGGAGGAGCAGCATCGACTTGCCCGCAAGGTGGCGCGCGAGATCCTCGCCCGGTGCGCTGCTTAGCTTCACCCCAACTGTCTGCGCGATAGTCGGCAGGATTAACTGGGGGTCGGTGATCGCAGCGAGCCAGACGACGAACACACCATTCTTGAACCGCTCCACCGATGCCGCGGCGATGCGTAAGGCGAGCCGCGTCTTTCCGGTCCCGCCCGCTCCGGTAAGGGTCACGAGGCGCACGTCGTCTCGCTCGATCAGCTCGGCGAGGTCAGCAACCTCCTGCTGACGCCCGATGAGAGAGCTTGCCTCTGCGGGAAGGTTTGTGTTGCTGAGGCTTCGAAGAGGTGGGAACTCCCGCACGAGTCCGGGAACAATCAGCTGAAGGAGCCATTCAGCCTCCGGCAGATCCTTCAGGCGGTGCTCGCCCAGATCGCGCACCTCAACATCGGAGCCGAGGAATGCGGCCGTTGCCCGAGAGAGCAGCACTTGGCCGCCGTGGCCAGCGGCGCAGATCCGCGCCCCTCGGTGGACATCGATCCCGACGTAGCCCTCGGCGGTAACCACGGGTTCGCCCGTGTGGATGCCCATTCGCACGCGTACCGGGCTACTCGCGAGCGCGCACTGCACACTTTGCGCCGCCGCGACAGCGTCGGAAGCGTCCGCGAACGCGGCGAAGAACGCATCGCCCTGCGTATCGACCTCGACGCCACCGTGTTCCGCCAGGGCTGAGCGGACCACTCGCCGGTGCGTTGCCAGCGTCTCGGCATACCGGTCGCCCAGATCTTGAAGCAGCCGAGTCGAACCTTCGATGTCTGTGAAGAGGAACGTGACGGTTCCCACCGGCAGCTCGCGCATCGCCTTCACCCTAAGAAGGATGTCAAAAGGGCAGGGCCGAAGGTTGCACGGCGAGGCCCTTGCCGTGAGCGCGTTAGCCTCATCGCATCATGGAGCGGCTTCATTTCGCCCACCAGTTCCATCCGGTCGTCGCGTACGGCGACGCGGTCGGCAACGACTGCTTCGAGCTGCAGCGCATGTTCTGGTCTTCGGGCGTGCGCACCGATCTCTTTGCGTGGGAGGCGAAGCCCGAAGTCCGCGCGCTGGTTCGCGACTGGAAGGACCTCGAGCGAGTCGTCTCGCGCGACGGGCTACTGCTTGTCCACCACTCGATGGGCAACGACACCGTCTCCGAGGTCGCGAAGCTCCCGGCGCGCAAGGCCGTCGTCTACCACAACATCACCCCCGCCAAGTACTTCGAGGGCTTGAACGAGCACGCGCGCCGCTACGCCGAGGTCGGGCGTGAACAGCTCCTCGAGCTCGCGAAAAGCGCGGAGTTCGGGTTCGCCGACAGCGAATACAACCGCCGCGAGCTCGCCGAAGCGGGCTGCGCGAACACCGCCGTCGTGCCGATCGCGATCGACTGGGAGCAGTTCGACGTCGCGCCGGACCCCAAGGTCGCGCGCGCGCTGGCCGACGAGCGCACGGCGATCCTCGCGGTCGGGCAGATCCTCCCGCAAAAGGCGATCCACGACGTCATCGCTTCCTTCGCCGCGTACCGCACGTCGGATCAGGGTGCGCGGCTCTACCTCGTCGGATCGACCGCCATGTCCGGCCAGTACCTCGCGCAGCTCCAGCAGCAGATCGCGAAGCTCGGCCTCGACGATGCCGTGACCTTCGCGGGCAGCGTGACCATCGAGCAGCTGGTTGCCTACTACCGCGGCGCGACCGCGTTCCTCACGCTCTCCGATCACGAGGGGTTCTGCGTCCCGCTCCTCGAGGCAATGCGCAGCGACCTGCCGATCGTCGCCCATGCGGCCGGTGCGATCCCGGAGACGCTCGGCGACGCTGGCGTGCTGCTCGAGGAGAAGTCGCCGTCTGCGGTCGCGGCAGCGCTCGAGCGCGTCGTGCGCGATCAGGCTGTGCGCAAGGATCTCCTCGAGAAGGGCCACCGGCGTGTGGACGAGTTCTCGCACGAGAAAGTCGCCGGCCGGCTGAAGCTGGCCCTCGCGCAGGGCGGTTGGGACCTGCCGACTCCGCGCTCGAAGCGCGTCGTCGTCCTCTCGAGCGATCAGCGCTGCGGCATCCACCACTACTCGCTCGCGGTCAGCGAGGGCCTGCGCGAGCGAGGCCATCAGGTGACGTTCGTCGGCGTGCGTCATCTCGACACTGCGGACCTCAACAAGAAGCTGCGCTACATCGGTCGTCGGACCGACGTGGTCCTCATCGAGCACGAAGCCGGGATCTTCCGCGACGTGCCCTTCGTCCGTGCGCTCCTCTCGCTGTGGCGCCGGCGCTTGCCGGTCGTTCTCTCGATGCACGAGCTCGAGCCCGAGAAGTTCCACCATTACCGGCGGCTCTCCGCGGCGCTTCACTACCGTCCGCGGTACGCCTGGCCGCTCGAGATGCTGCGCATCCCGTGGGTCGGCCTGCGACTCGCGAACTGGTTCTTCCGGTACCGCGTGATCCTCACGCTCATGGGCTCGCTGCCGCGAAAGCTGGTCGTGCACTCGCCGCGCAGCGAGCGATGGCTGGAGCTTCTCACCGGCGACGAGACCAAGCGCGAGCGCTTCCCACTGCCGATCATGCCGCTCGAGAGCACGGTTCTGCCGCACGACGCGGACGAGAAGCGCCGGCTGCGCGCGAAATTCGGTCTTCCGACCGACAAGTTCATCTTCATCTCGCCGGGGTTCTTCTTCGCGCGCAAGCGCTACATCGAGGTCATCGATGCGCTTCCCGAGGACGCGGTCCTCGTCCTGTCGGGGACGCGTTCCGATTGGGAGCCCCGCTACTTCGACGAGGTGATGGAGGCCGCGAAGCGCAAGAAGAACGTGGTCATCAACACCGAGTACGACACCATGGGCCAGTACGTCGCGGCATCCGACTGCGTCGTCCTTTTCTACGAAGATGTCTTCCAAAGCGCCGTTGTCACGCAGGCGGTCTGGGCGGGGCTGCCGTGCATCTTCTCGCCGGCCGAAGGCTTCGCGCCCTATCACGCCGCCGGCCCGGTCGTGCGGAGCGTCGACGATCTCGCGCGCGCGATGCGCGATATCCAGGATCCCGAGACGTACGCGAGCTACGCGCGCGGGGTGGGCATCCTGCGGCGGCTGCTGTCGCCGGAGCGGAACGCCGAGCGCTATCTCGCCGGCGTCTAGGAGCGGTGGGTATCCTGCGCGCCGAAAGAGCGATGGGAGGTGGCTGGCATGGCAATGGCGGGCGCGGCGGCAGTCGCGATGGGTGCGAAGGCGGGATTCTGGATCAGAACACTTGCGTACATCATCGATGCCATCATCGTCGGGATCGTGACCGGAGTCCTCGTGGGCATCCTCAGGCTCGATCCAGCGACCAGCGGGAACGGTCTCGGCCTCTTGATCAATCTCGTCTATTTCGCCGTTCTTTGGTCGAGCACCGGCGGCGGTCAGACCCTTGGCATGCGCATCTTGAATCTCAAGGTTATCCGCACCGATGGATCGGACCTCTCAATAGTCCAGGGCGTGATCCGCTGGGTCGGTCTGTTCCTGTCCTTCATCGTCATCTTCATCGGTGTCATCTGGGTGGCGTTCGATTCGGACAAGCAGGGCTGGCACGACAAGATCGCGGGAACGTATGTCGTAAAGACGAAGTAGCTCGGCTCGAGGGCGGGCGCAGTATCGCCGCGCCTTGAAGATTCTGGTTGTCGTCCAGCGATTCGGGGCCGAGGTGGTGGGCGGCTCCGAATCGCACGCGCGCGTCGTCGCCCAGCGGCTCGCAAAGCTGAACGATGTCGAGGTCGCGACGACGACGGCGCTCGACTACTGGACGTGGGCGCCGCACTTCGCCGCGGGCGACTCGCTCGACGGCCCGGTGCGCGTGCGACGCTTCCCCGTCGCCGCGGGACGCAGCGCGACGTTCAAGGATGTCGAGCGGCACCTTTTGTTCGAGCCGCATACGCTCGACGAAGAGCGCGCCTGGCTCGCGGCGCAGGGCCCGCACGCGCCGGCCCTGCTCGAGTTCCTTCATCGCGAGGGCAGGGCGTACGACGCGATCCTCTTCTACACGTACATCTACGAGCCGACCGCCGCTGGCCTGCCGCTCGTCGCGGAGCGCGCCGGTCTCGTGTCGACGGCGCACGACGAAGAGCCGCTGAAGCTGCTGCCGTACCGCTCGCTGTTCCAGCTTCCACGGGCGTTCGGCTTCCTCACGATCGAAGAGCAGGCTCTGGTGCGTTCGCGCTTCCACAACGAGCACATCCCAGGCGAGGTGCTCGGCATCGGGCTCGACCCGCCGCCGTGGCACGACCCGTCGCCCTTCCGCGAGCGCTACGCGCCGCGCGGACCGCTCGTCGTGTATCTCGGTCAGGTGAGCGAGGGCAAAGCCGTGGACGAGCTGATCGCCGAGTGGATCGCCTACCGCGAGGCCGGCGGCCGCGGGACGCTCGCGCTGGCGGGCACGCAGCGCATGGCGCTGCCCGAGCGCGAGGATGTCGTTTCGCTGGGGCGCGTGAGCGAGGAGGACAAGTACGCGCTGCTCGCGGCTGCTGACGCGCTCGTGCTGCCATCGCATCTCGAGAGCCTGGGCATCGTGCTGCTCGAGGCCTGGCAAGTCGGGACGCCGTGTCTCGTCTCGGCGAAGAACGCCGTCACCAGCGGGCAGGCCGCGCGCGCAAACGGCGGGTTGGCGTACGCGCGGGACGAGTTCGCTGACGCGCTCGCGCGGCTGCTTGCGCGTCGGGACGAGCTCGGCACCGCGGGCAAGGCGTACGTCGCAGCCGAATGCACCTGGCCGGCGTTTGATGCGCGTCTCGAGCAGCTCGTGGACCTGGTGGCGGCGTGAACGGTCGGCCGAGCCTGCTCGTGGTCGTTTCGCGCTACGGCGACGTGCCGGGCGGCGCGGAGGCGCACGCGCGCTCGGTCGTCCGGCATCTCGCGCCGCACTTCGCGATCGAGGTCGCCACGACCACCGCCACCGACTATCGAACCTGGAACAGCGAGCTCACTGCGGGGATCGACGCCGTCGACGGCGTTGCCGTGCGCCGCTTTCCGGTCGAGCGCCCGCGAACGATCGACTTCAAGCTGCGCGAGCGG
>VBDQ01000107.1 GCA_005889075.1 Chloroflexota bacterium | reverse complement strand
AGGCGCGGGTTCACTTCGAGGAAGTAGAAGCCGCCGGTCTGATCGACGAGGAACTCAACGGTGCCCGCGTTCACGTAACCGGCTTTGCGTGCGATCCGCACCGCCGCGTCGCCGAGCTTCGCACGAAGACCGTCGTCGACCGTGGGCGCCGGAGTCTCCTCGATCAGCTTCTGGTGCCGCCGCTGGATCGAACAATCGCGCTCGCCAAGCCACACGACCTGGCCTCTCGCATCCGCGAGGATCTGCATCTCGACGTGTCGCGGGTTCGCGATCTCGCGCTCGAGATACACCGCCGGCTGTCCGAAGGCGGTCATCGCCTCGCCCGTCGACGCGCGCCAAGCCGCGGCGAGGTCTTCTTCCCGCGTGACGCTTCGCATTCCCTTGCCACCACCACCGGCCGCCGGCTTCAGCAGCACCGGGTAACCGATCCGCCGTGCGGCGTCCTTCGCCGCGGAGATGTCGCGCAACCGCTCGGTGCCCTCCGCGACCGGGACCCCGGCCTCGCGCGCCAACTGCCGGGCGGCGGTCTTTTCCCCGAGGGCACGCTGGACCGACGCGGGTGGCCCAACGAAGACCAGACCCGCCTCGCCGACCGCCTGGGCGAAGTCCGCGTTCTCCGAGAGGAACCCGTATCCCGGATGGACCGCATCGCACCCCGACCGCTTCGCTACCTCGATCAGCCCTGCAGCGTTGAGATAGCTCTCGCGCGGGGCCGCAGGCCCGATGGGGTATGCCGCGTCCGCGGCCCGCACGTGCAGGGCATCGCGGTCGATGTCGCTATAGACCGCGACCGCGCGGAGCCCGAGGTCATGGCAGGAGCGGATCACGCGAAGCGCGATCTCGCCGCGATTCGCGACGAGGATCGACCTCAGTGAGGCCGTGTTACCGCTTCTCGGTCTCGGCCCACGCCGGGGGTCGCGCGTACTCGCTGTCCCAGGGCTCGAACGTCCCGTCGATCCACTCGGGCTCGCCTTCCATACACGCCTTGAGGCGGCGATAGAAACGATCCTGTTCGGGCGAATTCGCGTTCTTCACGTAGGCCTCTTTCGAGGTGAAGTGGACGACCATGCATGCGCGACCGGCCTCGCGGTCCTCCCAGAGGATCTCTGAGTTGATGTAACCCGCGGCGCGCACTCGCTCTTTCTCATCCCACTCGCGGCCAAGCGCCATGAAGTCACGCAGGCACTCTTTCTTCAGCTTGAACCGCGCGATCGTCCCGTACATATGCGCCCCCTAGAGCGGGATGTTGCCGTGCTTGCGACGGGGGTTCGTATCCCGCTTGCCTGCCAGAGAGCGTAGCGCGGCGACGAGCTTTCGCCGCGTCTCCCGCGGCTCGATGACATCATCCACGTAGCCGCGCGCGGCCGCGACGTATGGATTCGCGAAGCGCTCCACGTACTCGGCTGCGAGCTGGCGGCGGCGCTCGTCCTGGTCTCCCGCTTTGGCGAGCTCCTCGCGGTAGATGACGTTGACGGCTCCCTCGGGTCCCATCACCGCGATCTCCGCCGATGGCCACGCGACGTTGTAGTCGCCACGAATGTGCTTGCTCGACATCACGTCGTACGCGCCGCCGTAAGCCTTGCGGGTGATCACGGTCAGCTTTGGCACGGTCGCCTCCGCATACGCGTAGAGGAGCTTCGCGCCGTTGCGGATGATCCCGCCGTGCTCCTGCGCCGTCCCCGGCAGGAAGCCAGGAACGTCGACGAACGTGAGGAGTGGGATGTTGAACGCGTCGCAGAAGCGAACGAACCGCGCGGCCTTGACCGAGGCGTCGATGTCCAGAACACCCGCCAGGACGGTGGGCTGCTGCGCAACGACGCCGATCGACCGCCCGTCGAGCCTCGCAAACGCGCAGATGATGTTCTGCGCCCAGCCTTCATGGACCTCGAGCACGTCGGCGTCGTCGACGACCCGACGGATCACGTCCTTCATGTCGTACGGCTTCGTCGCGACGTCGGGGACGATGCGGTCGAGGGCGGGATCCTCTCGGTCCGGCGGATCGTCGCTGCGCGCGATCGGCGCCGGATCGAGATTGTTCGACGGCAAGAACCCCACGAGCCTGCGGATGAGCGCCGCGCATGCGGCCTCGTCCTCGCTCTCGAAGTGCGCGACCCCCGAGCGCCGCGCGTGAACGTCCGCGCCGCCGAGCTCGTCGAAGGTGACGTCCTCGTGGGTCACGGTCTTCACCACATTGGGACCGGTCACGAACATGTAGCTGGTGTCGCGGACCATCGCAACGAAGTCGGTGATCGCCGGCGAGTAGACCGCGCCGCCGGCGCACGGCCCCATGATCGCCGAGATCTGCGGGACGACTCCCGACGCGAGCACGTTCCGCAGGAAGATGTCCGCGTATCCGCCGAGCGAAACGACGCCCTCCTGAATACGAGCGCCACCCGAATCGTTGAGACCGATGATCGGCGCGCCGTTCCGGACCGCGAGGTCCATGACCTTGCAGATCTTCGCCGCGTGAGCCTCGGCGAGCGATCCGCCGAAGACCGTGAAGTCCTGCGAGAACACGTACACGAGACGCCCGTCGATGCGTCCAAATCCGGTGATGACACCGTCGCCCATCACCCGCTCGTCGTCCGGGATGAGCTCGGTGGGACGGGCGAGCACGAAGGCGTCGAGCTCGGTGAAGCTGCCGTCGTCGAGGAGGAGGTCGACGCGCTCGCGGGCGGTGAGCTTCCCCTTCGCGTGCTGCTGGCCGATGCGCTGCTCGCCGCCGCCGAGCGCGGCTTTGGCACGCAGCTCTGAGAGTCGATCGGTGGTCTTCACCCTCGTGAGATTAGTGGACGCCTGCCAGTTCGTCGGAACCTTTGACCTGTTCGCGCGTCATCACGGTAATTCTTTCGGGAGGTCGACATGCTTACTTTGTTCCAGAAGGGTTTGCTCGCGATCCTCGCGCTCGGCATCCTTCTCATCGCATTGGTCGTCGCCGCGAAGGCACCCGCGCAAGCGACGACGTTCGCACCGGCGGTCCAGGTCCCAGTGAACGCCGTCGTGCCGCCCGGGATCGTCACCACCGGGGACGCGATCGTCCGCGTGAAGCCGGACGGGGCGGTCCTCGGCGTCGGCGCGACGGCGCAAGGCTCCACGGCGGCAGAGGCACAGGATCTCCTCGCGCAGCGCATCAGCGGCTTGCTCGCGCGGGCCAAGGCACTTGGGATCCCGGACTCCGATACCAAGACCGCCGTGTACCGCATCGACCCGCAGTACGCGTACGAGCAGGGGAAGCCGCCACGGCTCACCGGCTATCAGGGCACCCAGCAGCTCGTGTTCACCCTCCGCGGCACGGATGGCGTGGGAAAGGCGCTCGACGCGCTCGTTGACGGAGAAGGCACGACCACGGCCACGGTCACGTTCACGTTGCTCGACCCGAAGGCCGTTCAGGCGTCCGCTCGCGCGCAGGCGATAGCGGACGCGCGGACGAAGGCGGAGGCGATGGCGAAGACCGCGAACGTCGGTCTCGGCAAGATCGTGAGCGTGAATGACATCGGCCTTGCGCCGACGGTCGACACGACTACGTTCTCGCAGCTCGTCAAATCCGCGCAGCCAGCTCCGGTCGCGCCGCAGCTCCCGACCGGCGAGTTGCAGGTCGTCGTTCGCGTCCAAGTTCAGTTCGAGCTCGCGTGAGTACGGAGGGCTGGAAACCTACCCACAACTGAGAGCCGCCTGGCACGGGAATCGCTCTAGCCGGTGCATGCGCGAAATGCAGCAGAGCGCGACCGCCGAGGGCTTCGTCGAGGGCCTCGACTATCCCGCTGCGAAGAGCGAGATCCTCGCTCAGGCGAGAGAGGCGAAGCTTCCCGATGACGTGGTGGCAGCGTTCGAGAAGATCCCCGATCGCGAGTACGGGGATGCGAAGGACCTCACTGGCGCCCTGAACGCCGGCTAGCGCTACGTCTGCGCGCTGAATATCACGAGCGCGCGGAGCGCGAGCACGCCAAGGAGCGCGAGGAGCGGCGCCGCCAGCGGCGGCCATGTCCGCGCGCGCGCTGACAGGAAGGGCGCCGCGAGACCGAGCAGCACCACCAGCCAGAGGACGATCCAGACGCCGAGGACCTTCGCGATTGTCCCCGCGACCGCGACGGTCACGAGGAAGATCGCAATGAGGAGCGCTTCGAGCAAGACGAAGTAGCGATCGGCGACCTCGAGGCGGTAGGCCGTGTCGGCATCGACGTCGCGACGCGACCGTCCGAGGAACAGAAGGAGCGCCGTCGCCCCAGCGAGGGCCGACGCGAGGAACATCCCGCCCAGCGCCCAGGCCGCATCGCTCCACACCGCCTGGTTGGAGACCGCCAGGAGGACGCCGGTGTACGCGCAGATGAAGAGGCCGAGAACGGTGCCGATCGCGTTCCAGGCGAGCCCGGCGCCACCGCGGAGCGCGCGGGCCAACCCACTCGCCGCGCGGAGCTGCCCGCCCTCAGCGAGCGCGCCGACGAACGACACGAACGAGAAGAGACCGAAGGCGAGCAACGCCCAGGATCCGAGGCTCATGGGCGACCAGGGCTTGAACGCGAGGCCGCCGTCGGGCCCGGTGTCGAGGAGCATGTGCCAGAAGCGCAACGGCTGTCCGAGATCGACCGTGAGGAAGATGGGGCACGGGATCAGCGCGATGAAGCTCGCAATGAACGCGATCCGCGCCGCGAGCTCGTCGCGCGGGTCGCCGCCGAATCGAAGCAGCGTGCCGAGCGCGTAGCTGCCGCCCGCGAGACCACCGAAGAAGAAGTAGCCGAGGATCCACCACTGCCACTCGGGAGGCGCCGCGAAGTGCTCGGCCCCGGTCATGCGTGCGGTCGGGTGTTGTTGGGTCCGTTGCCGTTCATGCGTCCGTTGCGGAACGCGACCAGACCCGCGATGAGACCGATGACCGCCGTCGCGACGCCCCCGACGTAGCCGGGCAGGTTATTGCGGCTCGGGAGCGTCGCGTTCGCCTCGTTGGGCAGCGAATAGACCTCGGGCTTGTCCATGAGCAGGAAGAACGCGTTGAGCCCGCCGTACACCTTCGTGTCGCGCCCATAGAGCTGCGCCTTCTTGTAGCCGGCTTGTTGGAGCGCGGCGAGGCGCTGATCCGCGACCTGGTGCAGATCGTCCACGTATCCGAACTTGATCGACTCGGTCGGGCAGGCTTTCGCGCACGCCGGCTGCATGCCGATCTGCAGCCGGTCGTAGCAGAGCGTGCACTTCTGCGCGACGCCCTTCTGCTCGTCGAAGCCGATCACCCCGTACGGGCAAGCCGAGATGCAGTTGCGGCAGCCGTTGCAGACGTCCGATTGGATGAAGACCGTATCGAATTCGGTCCGCATGATCGCGTTCGTCGGACAAACCTCGAGGCAGCTCGCCTCCTTACAGTGCTTGCAGACGTCGCTCATCATCAGCCAGGCCTGACCGCCGGCGATGGGCGTCGGGGTCGGGATCAGCCCGGTGTTGTCTGGGACCTGCTCGACGAACTGGACGTGCCGCCAGTTCTGCGCGTCCAGCTGACCGGTGTTGTCGAACGAGTCCGCCGTGAACTTCGGCGCGTTGCCCTCGAGCTGGTTCCACTCCTTGCAGGCGACCTCGCAGGCCTTGCACCCGATGCAGATCGAGGTGTCGGTGAAGAAGCCGAGCGGCTTTTCTTGGAAAGCAGCCACGGTCAGAGTCCCATGAGGTTCCGCGCGATCTTCGTGTAACCGCGCTCGGCGGCGACGAGGTCGAGCGGAAGCGCGGCCAGCTCGTCCACGAGGGGGACCGCGTGCGGGTCTTTGCGGACGTCCACCGTTATCAAGTAGCGGCGGCAGATCTCGCAGGCATCGATCCGCAGGTGCGGGAACCGGTCGAAGTCGGACAGCACCGGCATCTTCGCGCCGCTTGTCTCGCCGCAGGAGGCGCAGGTCATCCGGGCGAGCGTCCACTCATTTGCACAGCGCGAACAGACGAGTCGCCGCGGACTGGTCACGAGCGCTTCCCCGCTGTCGGCGAAGAACGCGAGCTGCGGCAGCCCGCCGCACCTCGGGCACTGCCGGTCGCTGGGCTCGCCGGGCCGAAGGGTCGCGGCCACCTCGGGCAGCGCCTCGAGCACCGCCGAAGCGCTCGCGCGCGCGAGGAAGAGATCCGTGCCCGTGAGCTCGTCATCGTCCAGCCATGCCTGGACGATCCCTTCGAGATCGCCCTCGTGAAAGCGGAGGATTACGGCCTCGCGGAGCATCTCGGTACCCGCGGCGACCGCGGCCTCCAACACACCCGGGAGCGAAACCCGTACCACGTAGTCGGCGAGATCTTGCGCGTTCGGCCGGTCCGCTCGCGCGCGTTCGAAGGTGCGTTCCTGTGCGTCGACGAGCGCGAGGTAAAGCCGCAGCGGCTCAGCCGCGAAGTCGTAACGCGCGCCGAGCGCGCGGGCGCGCTCGCGCCGTGCCGCGAAGGTCGTAGACTCGGCGATGACGGTCATCAGATCTTCTCGATGTTCACCAGGAACGCCTTGAACTCCGGCGTGCGCGCGCCGACAGCGCCGACCATGGGCGTGAGCGCGTTGGCGAGCCAATACTTCGCGCGGTCGCCCGCCAGCTCAGCGGAAACGCCGATGAACCCCCAGTGGATGGGAATGCCGATCTGGTAGACCTTCTTGTTCCCCGCGAGCGTCACGGGTCCGAGGCGCTTGGTCACGAGGGCCGAGACCTCGAGCTTGCCGCGCTCGCTGAAGACCCGGACGCGGTCGCCGTTGTTGATCCCCTTCTCTTTGGCCAGCTCCTCCGGAACTTCGACGAACGCCTGCGGCTGCAGGCCGACCAGGAGCGGCACCTGCTGCGTGATGTAGTGCTCGTGCTCGGTGAGCCGATAGCTCGTCGCGACATACGGGTACTTGTCGACCTTTCCGAAGCGGTTGGGCCGCCCCGCGGCCTGGTCGTAGAGGAACGCGACCGGGTCCTCCGACTGGCTCGGGTGCAGCGGGTTCGGGATCGGCGCCTCGTACGGCTCGTAATGCTCGGGGAAGGGCCCATCGAGCATCGAGTTCGAGAAGAGCCGCCCGACGCCCTCGCCGTTCATGATGAACGGGAGCCACGCGGCAGGATCTTTGGGATTCATCGTCGCCGGATAATCCGGCACGTCCCCCATCCAGGTCGTGCCGTTCCACTGGATGCCGGGACGCTTCGGGTCCCACGGCTTGCCGTCGAGATCCGCGGAGCCGTTTCATCAGGTTGCCCGCGTCGGGGTAGCTGCCCGTGTAGATCCAGTCGCCGGCGGTCGTCGTGCCGTCGTCCTTGAGGTTGGCGAAGCTCGTCATCTGCGATCCGGTCTTGAGGTCCTTCCCGTTGATCTCCTTCGCGATCTCGTCGAGCTCGGGCTTCTTGGGATCCTTGTAGTCGAGGGTGAGCGCCATGATCGGGTCGGGGAACTTGCCGCCCTGTTGCTTGTAGAGGGTCTTCACCCGGTCGAAGAGGTCGGCCGTGATCCAGTGGTCGTGGCGCGCATCGCCTTCCGGAGGGAGCACCTGCTCCTTCCACTGCGACCACCGCCCGCTGTTCACGAAAGAGCCGTCCTTCTCGATCCAGTGCGTCGCCGGAAGCATGAAGACCTCGGTGTTGATCTTGGCCGCGTCCATCCCCGGCGCGCGCCAGAACTCCGAGCTCGTCGTGGGGAACGCGTCCATCACCACGAGCCACTTGAGATTCGCAAGGGCCTGGAGGACTTGATTGCTGTCCGGGCCGATGGAGGTCGCGGTCATGCCCGAGAGGAGCACGCCCTCCATCTTTCCCTTGAGCGCCTGGTCGTAGATCGACATCCACGACGAGTTCACAGCGGGCTTTGGGATGAAGTCGTACGCGTACTCGTTGTCCTTGGTCGCCTTGCCGCCGTACCAGGCCTTGAGCAGGCTGACCATGAAGTTGCGGTAGTTGATGCCGAAGAAGTTCCAGGAGTTTGGATCGCTTCGCTTTGGCGCGTTCAGCTGAACGTATTGATCGAGATTCTTCTGTCCCGGCGCCGGGATCCGCAGATATCCCGGAAGGATCTCCCAGCTGATCGCGTGGTCGGTGTTCCCCTGGATGTTCGCGTGGCCGCGCTCCGCGTTCATCCCGCCGCCGGGTCGGCCCATGTTGCCGAGCAGGAGCTGCAGCAGCGCGCCGGAACGGATGAGCTGCCCGCCGGTCGTGTGATGGGTGAGTCCGACGGCGTACACGATGGTCATGACCTTGTCGGGCTTGCCCATCTCGCCGACGATCTTCGCGACCTGCGTGAACTGATCGACCGGGATGCCGGTGATGCTCGAGACCATCTCCGGTGTGTAGCGCGAGTAGTGCTTGGCCATGAGCTGGAAGACCGAGCGCGGGTCTTGGAGGGTCATGTCGCGCTTGGCCCGCGGCGCGGTCGCTCCGGGCGGACCGTCGAGCGGTGTCGTCCCCTCGGTCTCGTAGCCCCACGTCGAGATGTCATACGACCTGGTCGAGGCGTTGTATCCGGAGAAGAGACCGTCCTTGAAGTCGAAGCCTTCTTTCACGATGAACGAGGCGTTCGTGTAGTTCTTGACGTAGTCCTCGTGATAGAGCTTGTTCTGGATGACGTAGTTGATGAGGCCGCCGAAGTAGGCGACGTCGGTACCGGTCCGGATCCGCAGGTACATGTCGGATAGGGCCGAGGTCCGCGTGTATCGCGGATCGGCGTGGATGATCTTCGCGCCGCCGCCAGACCCCGGGCCCTTCGTCGGATCGAGCTTCGCCTTGACGAACCACTGGAACCCGACCGGGTGCGCCTCCGCTGGGTTGGCGCCGTTGATGAGGATGACGTCGGCGTGCTTGATGTCGCGCCAGTGGTTCGTCATCGCTCCTCGTCCGAACGTGGCGGCCAAACTGACCACCGTTGGGCCGTGTCAGACCCGGGCTTGCTGCTCGATATGTACCAGCCCCAGGGCCCGCATGACCTTGGTGGCGAAGTACCCCTCCTCGGACGAGAATGCCGCTCCGCCCGCGAAGGCGATCCCTTCCGTGCGGTTCACGACGTTGCCGTTCGCGTCCTGCGCGACGAAGGTGTTGTCGCGAGACGCCTTGATGTTCTGCGCGATCTTGTCGAGCACGAAGTCCCACGACTTCTCTTCCCACTTCGCGCTCCCCGCTGCGCGGTACATCGGGTGCTCGACGCGGCGCGAGGACACCGCGAGCTGCATAGCGGTGGCGCCCTTGGGGCAGAGCCGCCCCTCGTTCACCGGGCTGTCGGGATCGCCCTCGATCTGCAGGAGCTGGGTCTTGCCGTTCGACTCTTTGGTGTAGGCGATCAGCGCGCAGCCCACGGCGCAGTAGGGGCAGATCGAGTGGACTTCCTTGGCTCCGCTGATCCGAGCTTCGAGGGCCCGCTTCTTGGCCGCGGCGAGATCGAACCCGAGCGGGTTCGCGATAGGAATGGCCAGGCCGGCGGTGCCGGCAGCCCCGAGCTTCAGGAAGTCACGTCGCGTGATTTCCGTCATCGGAACGTTTGTTTCTTTCTACTCCGTGTTCTTGCCTGCTGCAAGTTGCGCGCTAAGGTTCCCGCCTGGTGAACGAGTTCTTCGCTGGCCTCGGCAAGCGCTGGCGCATTGCCGCGGAACGCCGCGGCGCAAAGATCGACGAGCCAGATCTTGATGCCGCGGTCGCGTTGGAACTCCTGGAGCTTGCTCGCGTGGCCGCCCATACGAAAGAGCGCCGCTTCGCGCCACTGGCTTCATACACGGCGGGCGTCGCGGCCGAGCGCCTGCGCGCGGCCAAGGGCGCGGACTCGGCCGCGATCGCCGAATACATCCGCGAAGTGCGAGAGGAGCTCGAGCGGGAGCCGCCCATCTGATCTGCAGACGTGTGGCCCCGCGGCCCGGCGGGTCCTGTCCCGGGGTCGGGGCCGCGCGCTCGCCTACCGGTCCGCTCCGCCGCTGCGTGTTCGCGGTCCGCCGTGGCGCGGCCGGCATGACGGCTCGCGCGCAACCCGCTCCCCCGTGCCACCCGCCGTGCCGCAGAACCCCGCCGCACCCTAGCCCAGAGCGGCTCGCAATGCCGCACCCGCATCGTCGAGCGCCTCGCGCGCCTCGGGTAATAGATCAGGGTACGCCATGAATCCGTGGAACATGCCTGGATAGCGCTTGGCGCTCGCGGCGATGCCAAGCTCGCGCAGCTTGGACGCGTAGAGCTCGCCGTCGTCGCGAAGCGGATCGCATTCCGCGGTGATCACGAATGCCGGCGGCATGTCGCGAAGGTCGGCGCGGGCGACCGAGGCGTAGGGATGGTCGGCGTCCTCGATCTTGGCTAGGTAGTGCGATGCGTACCACTCCATGTCCGCTTTCGTGAGCCCATAGCCCACGGCGAAGTCAGCGTGTGATCGCGCGCCATAACGAAGGTCCGCGACCGGCACGACGAGGAGGTGGAAGGCAACGGCGGGACCGCCACGATCGCGAGCCATTAACGCGGCCGCGACGGCGAGATTGCCGCCGGCACTGGACCCGCCGCTGGCGATCCTCGCCGGATCGATGCCGAGGTCCGCAGCCTGTCTTGCCACCCAGCTCACGGACGCGTACGCATCTTCCACCGGACCCGGGAACTTCGTTTCGGGCGCGAGCCGGTAGCCGATCGAGATGACCACGCAGCCACCGTGGTTCGCGAGGGCCCGGCACGCTCCGTCGGCGCCACCAAGACTCCCGATCACCCAACCCCCGCCGTGGAAGTACACCAGCGCGGATGTGGTCGACTCCGTCGGCCGGTAGATGCGGATGGCGAGCGCGCCGCCGGGACCGGGAATCTTCCGCTCGATGACCGAGCCGACGGGTTCGGGTGCCGCGCTCAGCAGGGTCGGAAGGCTTCGCACTTCCTCTGGGGTCAGGGTCGAGTACGCGGGTCGGTCGGAGATCTTTTCGATCAGCGCGCGCGCCGCCGGCGTGAGCCGGTCCTGAGCTATGGTCACCGCGCGATCCGCTCGGGCGCCGCATACACGTTGAAGCGGTCATCCCGGAGGAAGCCAATGAGGGTCATCCCGAAGCGCTCCGCGGTCGCGACCGCGAGACTCGACGGGGCACCGACCGCGGCGAGGATCGGGATCCCAGCGGCGACGGCCTTCTGGACCACTTCATAGCCGGCCCGGCCGCTTACCGCGAGCAGCGACCGGCGCAGCGGCAGCCTTCCCTCGATGAGCTCACGGCCGACGACCTTGTCGACGGCGTTGTGCCGCCCCACATCCTCGCGAAGGATCTCGAGCCGGCCGGAGGTATCGAAGAGCCCCGCCGCGTGAAGCCCGCCGGTCGATTCGAAGAGGCGCTGCTGCTCGCGGAGCCGACCCGCCAGCGGCGGCAGCACACCCGGATCGATCACCGGACCGGAGGCGAGCGGGGCGAAATCGAGAGCGAGTGACTCCACTGTGGTGGCGCCACAGACCCCGCAAGCCGAGCTCGCGAGAAACGAGCGTTCGGGGCGTCGCCCGGCTCCGCCACGAACCTGGACGTCGACCTGATTCGATTCGACCAGGTCCGAGAACAGCGCGAACGGGGGCCGGGGGGCAGCGCCCCCCGATTCGTCGTGCGCCTCGGCGCTGATGCGCACCTGCGCGATGTCGTCGATCGATCGGATGACGCGCTCCGCGAGCAGGAGGCCGAGCGCGAGCTCGAGGTCGTTGCCCGGGGTGCGCATCACGACCGACAGCGGCACCCCGTCCAGCGACAGTTGGAGCGGCTCTTCGGCCGCGACCTGATCGCGTTCGTCGCGCCAATCCCCGGTGCGCCAGCGCGCGATCTGGACGGGAGGAGCCTGCGGCCTTGTCACCGAAGCGCGATCCTCATTGCGACTCGATGCTAGGTGGTCGCTAGCATCCGACCGGTGAAGGTCGGAGTCGCGCTCGCGCTCGACCGCGATGCGGGTGAGCTCTTCGCGGATGCCCGCGCGCTCGAGGGTGCCGGTGCCGATTCGTTCTGCGCGGCCTCGACCGACGGTCAGCTCGTGCTGCTGGCGGCGATCGCTGCGGTGACCTGGCGCTCGCGGGTCATGGTCGTCGACGTCGAGCCCGGACCGGCGATCGACGCACTTGCGCGCGTGGCGCGCGGGCGTGTCGGGATGGCGTCGACGGTCGCCCCTGGCGACGAGCTCAAGGTCTCCGCCGGCGATCAGCCCGAGGAACGCTGGATCCGTGTGCCGTTCCCGGAGGGGCGCGTCGGCTGGAACGAGCTGCGGGCGAAGGCCGAGGCCGAAGGGGTCGCCGGAATCATCCTGCCCAACGATCCGCGCTTGCTTGACCTGCTGCGCAATCCTGACGTCACCGACGATCGCTCGGACCTCAAGCTCGCATTCGGTTAACGGTTGCGCTCGCTGATGTCGCTCGGCATCGGCTTCGGCGGGTGCCTGATGCTGCTGGGTCTGCTCTCCGCCTGCACGATCGTTCTCATCCCGGTCGGAATTCATCTGATATGGGTCGGCTTTCTGGTCGCGGGCGCCTTCTGGCTCGCGCGGGAGATGCTCCGCTAGCGAGGCGACCGAGCGTGCCGACGCTCGCGGGGACGCTGGTACAGCGAATGCGGCGGGCATTAAAAAAACAGGAGCGTTCGAGATGCAGGCTGTTCGCAGACGCGACGCGACAGTTCTCCACCATGCCCCCGCGCGTGAGACGAACGCAGTCGCTCCCGTCACGCGCAACCCGGCCTACCAGGCCTTTCTGATCCTTCGGAGCGGCTTCACGGTCGCGCCCATCCTTTTCGGCCTCGACAAGTTCACCGCGCTGCTGACCGACTGGACGAAGTACCTCGCGCCGGTCTTTCCACAAACGATCGGCGTGTCTCCGGCGGTATTCATGAAGGGCGTCGGCGTCATCGAGATCGTCGCCGGTCTGCTCGTCGCGATCGTTCCACGGTTCGCGGCCTATGTCGTCGCGGCCTGGTTGCTCCTCATCATCGTCAACCTGCTCATCCTCGGCCAGTACTTCGATGTCGCGCTCCGGGACTTCGGTCTGATGGTGGGCGCGATCGCACTCGCACGTCTCGCGCAGGGCGTTCACGACTGGAAGGCGCGTTCCTGAACCCGCGCACTTTCAGGCGGCGCGGCGCAACGTGCGACGCACATGCCACGAGTCCGCATCGGGCGCGATGAAGAGCGTCAGCATGATGCCGTAGTACGGCAGGTGCCCGATGAGCTCGGGCATCCCGAACACGACCAGCGTGATCGTGAAGAGCCCGAAGCCGATGGCCATGACCGGACGGGTGATCTGCCCCGAGATGATCACCGCGCCGATGGCGAGCTCGGCGAGGCCGGCCAGCCAAATGAAGACGGGGTCGGCGACGCCGAGCGGGCGGAGGACGTTCAGAAACGGCAGCTGATCCAGAAGTGCCTGCGATAGGTCAGGGTTGAGGAGCTTCTCGGTGAGCGCGTTGTACGCGATGCCGAAGCCCATCGCGACGCGGAGCAGGTTGAACGCGGCTGCGGGCGCGTGCTCGTGGGCAAGCGCGCCGTGCGCGCTACGTCGTGCGTCGAGTGAGATCGATCCTGGTCCGGCGATGTAGAGGAATATCGCGATTCCCAGGATCGCGACCTGCTCGAGGATGCTCTCGAAGCTGAACGGCGCCATCGCGATGACCCCGAGCAAGGCCAGCAGCATCGCGGCAAAACGCGTGAAGAGGCCGGCGAAGATGAGCAGACCGCAGAGGACCTCGATGACGAGGAGGGCGTAGCCGCCCGGCCCGTGCTCGACCGGCAACGAGGGCACGAAGAGCCAACCCGGTACGGCCGCGGCGATGAGAGATATCCCGAGGAAGACTCGCAGCATCAACGGACCGGTCCGCGCGAAGCGTTCCAGGGCGCGGACGGCGCGCGGCTCCGGCACGTTCCTTTGCCACAGGTACGCGATGCCGACGGCCGCGAGCGCGATGAGGAGCGCCAGGAGCACCGGCCAGCTGAGCAGGAGGTCGTAACGGGTCGGGTGCGCGCGTGGGTCGATGAACCACTTCACGTGCGCCAGGATCCCGAGGGACATTGGTCTCGCCCTGGCAGCCCGCGTGCCGCGCTAGCGGTAGACGGAGGGAGCGTGTCGCCAGCGCGCGAAGCTCGCGGGGTCGTGGCTGGTGAAGACGCGATCGAGGTCGCCCTCGACGAGCGAGCGGATGAGCGCCATGGACTCCTTCGCTGCCGCCTCGTCGGGCTGCTTGATCTCGCCGCGCTCGAGGTTGAGGCGCGTGAACGCGGCGTCGCCGCAGAGCACCACGCGTCCGGTCTCGGCGAGGTCGACAACGAGCGATTGATGGCCGGGCGCGTGCCCGGGCGTCGGGACCACCTCAAGCCCGGGCGCGACACGCGCGCGGCCCGCGACGGGCAGATAGGAGAGCTCGGGGATGTCCCAGTACACACCCGGGAAGTTCGGCTTTCCTTTGGCGAACGCTAGATGGTCGCCCTGCACGACGAAGGTCGCCTTCGGGAATGCACCGTTGTTCCCGGCGTGATCGAAATGAAGATGGCTGTTCACGACGATAGCGATGTCGTCCGGCCGAATGCCGATCTCGGACAGGCGGCTCACGATCGAATCCTCTTTCGCCATGACGACCTTGAGATTCCCCGGTCCGAACGTGGCGTCGGGACGCTCGACGTGCACGGGATGAAGCCCGGTGTCGAAGAGGACGTTTCCCTCGGTCGTCCGGATGAGCGCGGACCAGACCGGGTGGAATGACACCTCGGTGCTGGCGCCGGGGAGGAATGCGGACGGTGCGATATCGACGCCACCGGTGCGGAAGATCGTCATCTCGATCACGTCGGTGACGGTACTCCGAGCCGACCAGTAGTCTCCCGAGGCGGTGCGCGCGGCGCGAAACGCCCACTGGATCCAGGGCGAGCTTCCCGACCTGATCCTCGGAGGACAGGACGGGCTCGTCAACGTCCTCGGCCTCGTCCTAGGTCTCGTGGCGGCGACGGACAGCGGTCGGATCGTGATCGTTGGGGCGCTCGCGGCCCTCCTCGCGGAATCGATCTCGATGGGCGCGGTCGCGTACACGTCGCGCGTCGCCGAGCGCGACTACTACGAGGCGCAGCGCGACCGTCAGCGGCGCGAGATCGACGAGCGCCCCGACGAGAAGCGGGCCGAGCTTCGCACCGCGGTCGCGAAGCTCATCGGTGACGACATCGCGGACCACGCCGTCGCGTCCATCACAAAGGACCGCGACCGCTGGGCCGAGGCGCTCATGCATGTCGCGCTCGACGTCTCCGAGCCGCAGCGGACCGGCCTCACCCGGGCGAGCGTCGTCGGTGCGGCGACCGCCGTCGGCTCGTTCATCCCACTCCTGCCGTTCCTTCTGCTCCCGCCGGCCGCGGCCGCTGTCGGAGCCGTCTTCATCTCGGGTCTCGCCTTGTTCGGCGTGGGCGCCTACAAGGCGCGCACGCTGATCGGCGACTGGCGCCGCAGCGGCTTGGAGCTGACGCTGATCGGTCTGGGCGCGGCGTTCGCTGGCTACCTCATCGGCATCGTGCTTCGCCCATGAGAGGTCAGTCGCGCAGCAGCTCGTCCACCGCGGCATAGGGATCGAGCCGCCGGTCGGCAACCCGCGAGACGGCGGCATCGAGACGGGCGTCGCCGATCCGACCCTCCAGGCGTCGCAGGAGCGCCTCCCGCAGGAGCGTCAGGACCTCAGAGCGCGCGGCCTCGCGGCGCCGGCGCGTACGCTCACCGCTCTCTTCTGCCCAAGCACGATGCTTCGCGATGGCGTCGACCAGCTGCTCGATACCTTCGCCCGATCGTGCGGCGGTGCGGACGATCGGCGGCTTCCACGACGGGTCCTTCGCGAGCGAGAGCATCTGCGCGAGGTCGCGCACGGTCTCATCGGCGCCCGGCCGATCGGCCTTGTTCACGACGAGCACGTCCGCGATCTCGAGGACGCCGGCTTTGATCGCCTGGATGTCGTCGCCGAGCCCTGGCACGGTGACGAGACACACGGTGTCGGCGACGCTCACGACGTCCACCTCCTCCTGGCCCACGCCGACGGTCTCGACGATCACGACCCCGTTGCCAAGGGCGTCCAGGACGTTCACCAGCCGCGCGGTCGCGCGTGCCAGGCCGCCCGCATGACCGCGGCTGGCCATCGACCGGATGAAGATCCCATCGTCGAGCGATCGCTCCTGCATCCGGATCCGGTCGCCGAGAATCGCGCCGCCGGTGAACGGGCTCGAGGGGTCGACGGCGACGATCGCGACGCGCATCTTAGTCTCGCGATACAGGCCCGCGAGCCTATTCACGAGCGTGGACTTGCCACCACCGGGCGGTCCGGTGATACCGACGACGTCGGCCTGCCCGGTCTTCGGGTACAGCGCCTTCAGCACCGCCGGCGCTGAGGGCTCGTCGTTCTCCACCGCCGACAGGAGGCGCGCGATCGAACGCTTGTCGCCGGAGCGTGCGCGGGCGATGAGGTCGTCTGTCGAGGTCGCCGCCATCAAGAGGCGCGAAGCAGATCGCGAGCGATCACGATCCGCTGCACCTCGCTTGTGCCCTCGCCGATCTCCATGAGGCGCACGTCTCGCAGGTGCCGCTCGACGGGGAAATCCCGCAGGTATCCATATCCGCCCAGGACCTGCAGCGACGCGTCCGCGGCGCGTGTTCCCGCCTGGCTCGCGAAGAGCTTGGCCTTGGAGGCGGCATCGGTGAACGGACGTCCGGCGTCGGCGAGCGCCGCGGCGCGGTGCACCAGGAGCCGCGCGGCGTCGAGCTCGGTCCGAGCTCGTGCGAGCTTCCACTGGATCATCTGGAACTCCGCGATGGCGCGGCCGAATTGCGTCCGTTCCTTCGCGTAGCGGATCGCGACCTCTAGCGATGCCCGCCCGAGGCCGATCGCGAGAGCGCCAATACCGATCCGGCCGCGGTCGAGCACCTTCTTCACATCGTCGAATGCCTCGCCGTCGCGGCCGATGCGATCGCGCTCCGGCACTCGGCATCCCTGCAGCAGCAGCGGCGCGGTATCGGACGCGTGGAGGCCCATCTTCTCTTCTGGCTTACCGGCCGCGAACCCGGGCGTGCCGCGCATCACGCCGAACGCCGTGAGCTTGCGTTCGCCGGCGCCGGCCATCACCACCGCGAAGCCGGCAACCGACGCGTTGGTGATGAACTGCTTCGTCCCATCGATCACGTAGCCATCGCCATCCCGGCGCCCGCGGCTCTGCGCGTTCAGCGCGTCCGAACCCGATGCCGGCTCGGTCAACGCCCAGCATCCGAGATACTCGCCCCTGGCGAGCGGCGGCAGCCACCGCTCCTTCTGCTCGTCGCTTGCGGCGATGAGCAGGTGCCCGATGCACAGCGAGTTGTGTGCGGCGATCGTGAGACCGATCGAGCCGTCGCCCGCGCCGAACTCCTCCATCAGCATCGCGATCGTCACCGCGTCCAGGCCCGCGCCGCCGTACTCCTGTGGTACCGCGAGCCCGGTCAAGCCGAGCGCCGCGAGCTCGGGAAGGAGCTCCATCGGGAACTTGCCGGCTTCGTTCCACCGATCGGCATTGGGTACGATCCGCGACCGCACGAACGCGCGGATCGTGTCCCGGACGAGCAGCTGATCGTCGCGGTAGGCGAACTTCACTCAGCGCGCCGCGGTCGGCTGCCCCGGGTAGCCCCGGGCCTCCGGGATGTTCGGCGTGAGCTCGTCGACCATCTTCTGGTCCTCTTCGAGGACCCCGCGATCGACGTTGAACGCGGCCTGTCGTGTCTTTGTGATGCGGTCGCGCTGGTCG
>VBDQ01000130.1 GCA_005889075.1 Chloroflexota bacterium | reverse complement strand
ACTTGATCGATCATCTCTGCCAGATCGAGACGCGGGCGGCCGGGGCGGCGTCGGTCGGGGATCCGTGGCGCGGTCGCTCGATCACGCTCGATGCGGACTGGGCTCGTTTCACGGAGGCGGATCTCGATGAGGCAAGCGCGCGCCTCCGACGCCTCGCTCAGGTCATGGCGCTACGCCTGCGCGCGCTCGAGCCGAGATGGGACGACCACGCCGGCGACGAGTGGACGATCCGCTCGATTGCCGAACATGTGGCCGATGCCATGCGCGTTTATGCCAGTCGCCCTGCAGCGACGGCGCTCGTGCCTCCGCCCGCCTAGGTGTCACGGACCGCCGTCCTGGAAGTCATCGCCGAGCCGAGCCGGCTACGCATCCTTCAGGAGCTCATGTCTCCGGCGAGCGTGAGCGAGCTCAGCTCCCGCACGCGGCTACGCCAAGCCAATCTGTCCAACCATCTGGCCCGACTCCGCGCGATCGGACTGGTGGCCCGCCGGCGCCATGGTCGGGTCGCCGAATACCGTCTCGCCTCACTGACCGTGGCGCACCTGGTCGAGAGCGTGTCGACGCTTATCGGGCCGCCGAAAGCGGCGGTGCGCGCGGACCTCGCGGAGGCGCGCACTTGCTACGACCACCTCGCTGGCCGGTTCGGAGTCGCGCTGTTCGATCACCTGCTCGAACACAACGCCATCGCCGACTCGCGCCGCGCCGACGGTGCTCTCGAATTGGGTCCCGATGCGTCGGCGGTCTTCCGGAGACTGGGCGTCGACCTCCAAGGGCTTCGCCCGTCGCAGCGGCGCCTCGCGTATCGCTGCGTCGATTGGACGGAACGCCGTCCCCACCTCGGCGGATTGCTCGGCGCACTCCTCACGGATCAGTTCTTCGCGTCCGGCTACGTTCGCCGGCGTAAGGGGAGCCGCGGTCTGCGTGTTGAGCCCCGCGCCTGGCACATCCTCGCTGCCCGGCCTGTGGAACGGTCGCGAGCCAAGCGAGTTCGATCCTGACCGACCCAGTCGCTCACTCGGAGAACGGCAACTTGGTGGCGCCGGTGGCTACCTCCCAGAGGTAGCCCTCGGGATCGGCAAAGTAGCCGCTGTAGCCGCCCCACGAGGCACGATTCGCCGGCTTGACCACCTTCCCACCGGCGCGTTCGGCCTCGGCGAGTGTTGTCTCGACCCGCTCTTCCGAACGCACGTTGTAGGCGAGGGTGATGCCCCGAAAGCCAGTGCCACCCGCAGGAACGCCGGCGTCATCGGCAAGCGCATCCCACGGATACAGCGCCAGGGCCGATGAGCCGCCGGCCAAAATGAAGCAGACCCAGTTGAAGTCCTCCTGCTGGATCGGCCAGCCAAGACCCTCGCTGTAGAAGCGCTTGGCTTTGTCCAGGTCACGTACACCGAGCGTGATGACGCTCACATGCGGGTTCATTCTTGAGTCACTCTCCGTTTCGCGCAGGCTCGGATGATCGGAGCAGGACCCTGCGAGTCATCGGACTGCGAATGTGACGAGGCCGATGATTCCGGCCGCCCCGACCAGAAGAGGCTCCGGCAACTTCGTCCGCCAGAGTACGAGGAGCGCCGCCACGAAGATGACTAGCGTCATCACGTCGACGATGACCTGCGTCCCGATGACGGCGGCGGCACCAACGATCGCGCCGGCCGCCGCGGCGGTGGCGCCCTTCGTGAACCCGACGACGATTGGGTGTTTCCGATAGCGCATGATCCAGGGAGCGAAGAGCACGACCATGAGGAACGGCGGCAGAAACACCCCAAGGCCTGCCACCGTGGCGCCGGCAAGACCGGCGACGAGATATCCCACGAAGACCGCCGTGATCACGACCGGCCCGGGCGTGATCATCCCCATCGCGACCGCGTCCAGGAACTCGCGCTCGCTCAGCCAGCCGAAATCGCGGACCACGCCCTGCTGCAGGAACGGCACGATCGCGAGACCGGAGCCGAACGTGAACGCGCCGGCCTTGAAGAAAAAAACACCGAGCTGCAGGAGGACGTTGGGGTCGGTGCTCTGCGTCGCCGCCCACACCGTGCCGAGTCCGACAGGCACGGCGATCGGGGCGGCTTGCGCCCGGCGGAGCCAGCCTCGAGGGGCGTAGATCGCGACACCAACGAGCCCGGAGAGGATGAACAGCACCGCGACCTCGCTGCGCACGGCGAAAGTGACGACGCCGACCACGGCGAAGATCGCCCACAGCCGCCGCTCGTCCTTCACCGTCACCCGAACCAGCTTCCACGCGCCGCGAAGGATCAACGCGATGACCGCCGGACCGACGCCGTAGAAGAGCGCCTGGATGATCGTCGTCCCGCGAAACACGACGTACAGGGCGGCGACCGCGCTCACGATGATGAACGGGGGCAAAATGAACGGCACCGCCGCGGCGCACCGTGTACCAATGACGGCGTTCGACGAGATCGCGCTGCATGTACGCGGCGAGCGCGATCGGCCCGCCGAATCCGGTCGTTCCGAGGCGAAGGAAGTACCCCGCGAGCTGTCCGAGCGACAGCCGAGGCGAACTCTCGATGCTCACGGACTCTCCTCGTAAATCCCCACTCCGCAGCTGGTGGGCTGAAAAACGAAGAGCCGGCGGCTCGCCGGGTCCCAGCCGATCGTGTGCGCTCCCTCTTCCGTCTGGATCGTCTCCCGGTGAATACGCTCACGAACGTCGAAAACCGAGACCGTGCCGGGACTGCCCACGGCGACGTAGAGCCGGGCAAGATCGCGGTCGTACATCACGACGTCGGGAATACCTGGCAGGGGCAGAGTCGCTTCCACCACGCGGGAGTCGCGATCGATCACGACGAGCGTTCCGGCGTCGGCGGCGCACCAGAGCGAGGCGCCCCGCTCCCCAGGCACGATGGCAAGACCGTGCGGGCCGGCCGCCGGGACGGGAATCGCGCCGGACATCGTAAGGACATCAGCTTCGATGACACCGATCGTCGCCGGCTCCGCGATGTTCACGTAAACCGAGCGGCTCGCGTCATCGCAAATGGCCCAGCGAGGCCGGCCGGGGAGGTCGATCGTCGTCGTGACCCGGCGCTCTTCGACCGAGATCACCGAGACCGTGCAGTTGGTCCCCGCGGGCTGGCCAAGGTTGAAGCTAAAGAGTCGCCGGAACCTTCGGTCGTACGCGAGCGCGTTCGGCCGCGGACCAACCGGAACCCGATCGATGAGCGTCTGGTCCGAACAGCGAAAGAGGCTCACCCGTCCGGCCGCGCGATCGGACGTGAAGAGCAGGTCCTGCTCGCTGTCGATCAGCACGCCGGCGACGCCTGGCAGATCCGTGATACGGCCGATGTACGTAGCGCCGCGACAGTCCAGCACGTCGATCCGATCGGCGCCAGTGTGGGCGACGTAGAGTCGACTGCCACGCGGGTGAAGGTACGTGTCGGCGTGATCGAAGCCCGGTTTGGCTCCTGGCGGCACGGGCGTGAAGCCCACGTGCCGCAGGGTCACGCGGCCTTCGCCTCCACCTTTTTCTGACAGAAGGCGTAGAGCGCGTCGAGCAGCGGCCGCGAGGCCTCGCGCTGCTTCTGGTCGTTCGGATAGTGGACGTGCCTGATCCCATCGAGGATCGCCTCGACCCCCTGCGACTCGGGGGTGATCGTCTTGTCGGCGGTATCCGCGCCGCGAATGACCTTGGCCATGTAGGCCATCGCCGGATCCTTGTCGAGCTCGTACTTGTGCACGAACGCGTCGAAGCTGCACTCCGGTCCGTGATGCCCGAGCTCAACGTCCTTGATGTCGTACGGGGTGGCACCGCGCTTCTGCGCCTCGGCCGCGACCTGATCCGACGGGACGTATATGAACTCGGCCTGTTTGTCGACGAACCTTTCGACCAGCCACGGACAGGCCACCCTGTCGACCCGGGGATGCTCGCGCGTGATCCACTTCATGGTGGTCCTCCCGAAAACACCTGCTGCTGCCATCGGTAGCATCGCAGAAGTGAATCAGGACGCTCTCATCTACGTCGTTGGTGCGCTGCTCGCGGCGGTCATCGTCGCGGCGGTGCTGTATTGGCGCTATCCCTGGTCACGCCCGCGCGGACGGTACGGGACCGCCGCGATCGCCACGTTCGTCGCATGGATCCTCTGGCGCGTGGTGCTCCAGCTGAGCAACGGGGACAACCTCGATGTCGATAACCCGTTCCTGCTCGGATTGAGCGCCCAGGACGTCGGCAGCGGGATTCTCGCCTTCCTCCTCACAGCGGTGCCATTGGGTCTGGTCAGCGAACGCGACGAACCCCCCACCACGTCACCGCGACCGCCTTGATCGCTGGAGCCCTGGCGATGTTCGTTGATCGGTTCATCTGAGTGGCCGATGTCGTCAAATAGAAGGCTATCCACCGGCTTCTTGAGGTCATCGATCGGTGTGAGGACGTCGCGAACCGCGTCGAGACAATCGTGGTAAACAGAGGTCACAACCGGCGGGGACTCCATGCCGCAGCCAACCTCAGATATGCCAACACAGCCGCACCGTTGCAACATTGATGGTCGCGCGAACACCCCGACTCTATGTCCCCAATGTTGAAACAACCCGGCTGGTCCGAGACGAACACGTGGGTGTCTCCGATGTCGTCGTCCGTGAGCGCGACGCTGCGGGCGCCGAGTGACGATGCAGATGTCCTCTTGCGGCTTCGGGTTGAAATGACACTTCCCGAAATACGACCCGATGGCCTCAAGGTGCGTCGTTCACGAGCCGACAGTCCGGCGTTGGCGGCTGGCCTGCGCGAAGGCGACCGAGTCATCGCGATCGGCGGTCAGGAGATCGCGACCGATCTCGACACTGCCGCCGTGCAGCGAGCAGGTCGAGGTCACACTCCCGATGGGCCGATGACATTGCGGATCCGCCGCGGCGGCGAACCAGAGCCGACAGGGATCAGCGCTTCGATGAGCTGACGACCACGACTGCTTTAGGTCAATGGACAGGCGCAGCCGGTTGCTACATCGGAGCGGAAGACGGGGGTCAAGCACGCGGAAGTGATAACA
>VBDQ01000106.1 GCA_005889075.1 Chloroflexota bacterium | reverse complement strand
CACCTCTTTTCGTCTCAGTCGCTGCTCGCGGCATGCCATCCGGCCGCTCGATGCCTGTACGCGTTCCGTACGAGCGGCAACCGCGTGCGCTATCCTGACGTCACCAAAACTTTGTGAACCAACGTGGCCAGCGGAGCGCCCCGTTCCGCCGGTCACTTACGCGAAAACGGGGGCGAGCGTACTCAACCCGGCGACCGTCCCCGCACACGCGGCACGGAAAGGACCGCTTAGATGTCCGACATCCTCGTCGTGGGCCTGGTGGCCCTCGTCGCAGGTCTCGTCGGCTTCGGGATCGCCATGGTGCTCCGGCGCTCGTTCGCGTTGGGGAGCGAGACGGCCGCTCGGGCGAACGCTGATCGCCTGCTCGCCGAGGCGCGAGCCAGGCAGAACCAGATCATCCTCGAGGCCAAGGACGAGGCCCTCAAGGTCGCCAAGACGGCCGAAGCCGAGAACCGGGAGCGCCGAGCCGAGCTCCAGCGCTACGAAACGCGGCTCGACAAGAAGGACGAGCAGCTCGACCAGAAGACCGCCCAGGTCGAGGAACGCGATCGCCGTCTCGGCCAGAAGGAGGCCGAGCTCGACACCGAGCGGGCGAAGATCGCACAGCTCCAGGAGGACCAACGGACCGAGCTGGCCCGCGTGGCGTCGCTGTCGATGGATGAGGCGCGGGGCATCCTCCTCCAGCGCGTGGAGGAGGAGATGCGCGACCTCATGAGCCGAAAGGTCCGTGAGCTTGAGGCCGAGGCGCGCGACCGGGCGGACGACCGCGCGCGCGACATCCTGACGATGGCGCTGCAGCGGTACGCCGCCGAGCACACCGCCGAACACAGCGTGACCGTCGTGGCCCTGCCCAGCGACGACATGAAGGGCCGGATCATCGGCCGCGAAGGCCGGAACATCCGAACCCTCGAACAGCTCACCGGCATCGATCTGATCATCGACGACACGCCCGAGGCGGTCGTCGTGAGCGGCTTCGATCCGATCCGGCGCGAGGTCGCGAAGCGCGCGCTCGAGCGGCTGCTTGTCGATGGCCGCATCCACCCCGCACGCATCGAGGAGATGGTGGCGAAAGCGCGGACCGAGATCGACCAGGTCATGAAGGAGGCCGCCGAGGCGGCGGTCTACGAGGTGGGCATCGGTGGATTGCATCCCGATCTGGTGAAGCTTCTCGGCCGGCTTCACTTCCGCACCTCATACGGCCAGAACGTGCTGCGCCACTCGATCGAGGTCGCGCATGTCGCCGGGATCCTCGCATCGGAGACCGGCTACGACACGCAGACCATGAAGCGCGCGGGTCTGCTCCACGACATCGGCAAGGCGATCGACCATGAGGTCGAGGGCCCGCACACCGTGATCGGCGGAGAGCTTCTCAAGCGCTACGGCTTCTCGCAAAACGTCATCGACGGCGTCGTCGGCCATCACGGAGACGTGGAGCCGGTGACCATGGTCGGCACGCTCATCTCCGCCGCCGACGCGATCAGCGCCGCGCGTCCCGGCGCACGAAGCGAGATCGTCTCCAACTACATTCAGCGGCTCACTGAGCTCGAGGGCGTCGCCAACAGCTTCGCCGGTGTGGAGAAGTCCTTCGCGATCCAGGCCGGCCGCGAGATCCGCGTCGTCGTGAAACCGGACCAGATCGACGATCTCGAGTCGGCCCGGCTCTCGCGCGACATCGCGCAGAAGATCCAAGAGACGCTGCAGTACCCCGGGCAGATCAAAGTCACCGTCATCCGCGAAACGCGCTCCGTCGAGTACGCCAAGTAGGTGATATCGGCCCCGTGAGCTCGGCTCGCGGGACCGAAACCCTCTCAACGCGACGGGGGCCCCCCGGTCTGGCGACCGGCGCCCCATCGCGCGGGGGCCCTCGGTCCCACGAGCCTCGCTCCAAAGGGCCACCCCCTCTAAGTCCGTACCCAACGTTGCTCTGCGTTTGCGCCTCCTCCGGCCGGAATGGGGTCGTATAACCAGCTCGTGCGCCGGTTCCTTCCCGTAGTCCTCGCATTCACGACCGCGTGCGCGGGTGGCGTGGGTGCGCCGCGAACGGGCGACGCCGGGGCGAATCCCTTGCCCGATGCATCCGCGGCGCAGCGCGTGCCGCTCGCCGTGACGCTCTCGAAATACGGATCGGTCAAGATCGCGACCAGCGCCGGTGCGTCCTGCACGCTCTCGATCCGCGTCAACGCCGGCCAGTTCGGTGACGGGCCGCCCGCAACATTGAGCGGCGTCGCTGACACCGGCGGCGTCCTCGCATGGACTTACCCGACGCCGCTTGTCCCCGCCGGTCGAAGCTCGCACTTTGTCGAATGCGCCGATACGCGCGGCTCGGTCACCGCCTCCTCGGACTTCGACGTGCCGCTCAAGACGCTCGACGCCCGAGGCTTCACCGTGCGTACGCAGTCCGTGGACGTGACTGGCCTCTCAGGCGTCCAGACGCAGCTCGATCCAAGCCTCGTCCCTGCGCGGGACGCGGTCCTCGCCCGCATCAACGCCGCGCTCTCGAACGAATGGAGTCTCGCGACACGCGGGTTGGGGTCGCTCAATCTCGTTGCAGCGTCCGCCGACATCGCGATCTACGTCCTGCCGGGCCACGGAACGTCGTTTCACAGCCTCGCACCTGACGGCACGCAGCGCATCCTTCTCTACATCGTCGGCGACAACGGTGCGATCTCGCCCGAAAACGCCGTAGCGGTGGCGCTCCACGAGCTCGGCCACATCTGGTGCTGCTTCGGGCCGGATGCCGGACCCGACGCCCATTGGCTCCAGAAGATCCCCGATCCATTGCTTCAGGGCGTCGACCAGTACGGCCTCATGACGCACCCCGTCACGTGTCTGGTGAAGCCAGGGATCGAGAGCTGCCCGAACCGCTTCTCGGACCGCGAGCTGCGGACGATGGGCTTCACCGACATCCCGGCGCCTGCACCCAATCCGTGCGTTTCGCGGGCGAACGAGCTCGAGCTGCAGCTCGCCAGCCAGAAGGCGACCATCGACGACGAGAAAGCGCGAGCCGCTGCGCTGCAGGTGCAGATCCAGGCGATCGAGGCGCAATATCCGTCGCGCATCGCACCGCCGGACGTCTATGCGACGTACCAGAGCCTCCTTGCCCAGTACAACGGGCTCGCGGATGACATCAGCGCGAAAGTCGCGGTTTACAACGCCCTCGTCGTCCAACGCAACGCACTCGCTTGCTGAGTTGAGGATCCTCTTCGTCGGCGACGTCGTCGGCAAGCCCGGCCGACAGGCCGTCGCCGCGCTCGTTCCTGCCATCGCGAAGGAACGGCGGATCGACCTCGTGATCCTGAACGGTGAGAACGCGGCCGGAGGGGCAGGGCTCACCGCCGAGATCGCGAGGGAGCTTCGCGACGCGGGCGCCGACGTCATCACGAACGGGAATCACGTGTGGGATCAGCGCGCCTTCATGAAGGAGATCGACGGCCTCGAGTACTGCCTTCGTCCGATCAACCTCCCGCCGGGCAACCCCGGACGCGGGTGGGCGATCGTCAAAGGTGCGCTCGTCGTCAACGCGATCGGGCGCGTGTTCATGGCCGAGCAGGATGATCCGTTCCGCGCGCTCGACGCGCTCCTCGTCGAGCTCGGTAGCAGCGCTCCGGCGGTGAAGATCCTCGACTGGCACGCCGAGGCGACCAGCGAGAAGCTCGCGATGGGCTGGCACCTCGACGGCCGCGTTTCGGCGGTGCTGGGCAGTCACACCCACGTCCCGACAGCGGACGCGCGGATCCTCCCGAAGGGCACAGCGCTCGTCGCAGACACGGGCATGGTCGGGCCGCGCGACTCGGTCCTCGGCGTCGATGCGGCGATCATCGTCCGGCGCTACCTCGACCATCTCCCGCACCGCTTCGAGGTCGCCGACGGCGTCGTGCAGTTCAACAGCGTCGTGGTCGAGGTCGACGACGTTTCGGGTCGTGCGCGATCCATCGAGCGTCTCGACCGAGAGTGGTCTCCCTGACCGTCGCGTTTCCGATCGATCTGCACACGCACTCGCTGCGATCCGATGGCGCGCTCTCGCCGAAAGAACTCGTTCTGCGCGCGGCGTCGCGTGGGGTTCGGATCCAGGCGCTCTCGGACCACGACACCCTCGCCGGCGTGGGCGAGGCCATTGCGACCGGTGCGAAGTCAGGGGTGCGCATCATCCCAGCGACCGAGCTCAACACCGAGTCCGAGTGGGGAGACGCGCACGTCCTCGGGTACTTCGTTGATCCGGCGGACACGGCACTCGAGGACCGGCTGCGATGGCTCCGCGAGAACCGAGGCCGTCGCGTCGAGCTCATGGTCGAGAAGCTGAACGGGCTCGGCTACGCGATCGATCTCGATCGCGTGCTCGAGATCGCGCAGGGTGGCGCGCTTGGACGCCCGCACGTCGCTCAGGCCCTGCTCGAGAAGGGCTACGTGCGGACCTTCGACGAGGCGTTCGACACCCTCATCGCGAAGCACTCGCCGGCATACGTCTCGCGTGTCGGGCTCGCGCCAATTGAGGCGGTCGAGCTCGTGCGAGCACACGGCGGCGTACCCTCGCTCGCGCATCCGGGTACCGTGAGCGGTCTCGACGATCTGCTCCCGAAGCTCGTCGCCGCGGGGCTCGCTGGGATCGAGGTCTATTACCCGGACCACTCACCCACGTTCGTGGCGCGGTGCCTCGGCCTCGCCCGCACCCACGGGCTCGTGACGACTGGTGGGAGCGATTTTCACGGGCGCAGTGAGCACGGATCGGATCTTGGCGCGACCTTCGTCCCGCCGGAGACGATCGCAAATCTCGAGGCGCGGCGGCGCTGAGCAGGTCCCGCTCGCTGTCCTGCGGGCGATACCATCGCGCGGAGGAGGGTCAGAGGTGGCAGGGGCGGTCCGTCCGGTCGTTCTGCTCATGCTCCTTGCCTCATTCCTTTTTCTCCTCGCCGGTCTCCTCGACGGCGTGTATCCCGGCGGCAGCACCTGGCTCACGGGTACGAACGCCGACCTCGCCGCCGCGAGCTACCTCTTCGCAGTCGTCAACACGGTGGTCGCGATCCTCGTCGCGCGCGGAAGCGAGCGAAGCCTCGTCGCGCGCGTCGGTCTCGCCGCATTCTTCGTCTTCGAGCGGCCTTTCAGCGCCATCGTCCT
This sequence comes from Chloroflexota bacterium, assembly GCA_005889075.1. GTDB lineage: Bacteria > Chloroflexota > Limnocylindria > P2-11E > P2-11E > 3-1-20CM-2-70-9. The sequence continues at coordinate 3,700 of VBDQ01000106.1, read as the reverse complement.
GGGTCCGAAGTCGGGAGCCTCCATCGCGACGCACCTCGTTACGGCGATCGTCGAGCTCGTGATCCTGCTTTCGGCGCTGCGTGTCTGGCAGCTCGGGAGGAGCTTCGCCGCGCGCGATGTCGACATGCTGTTCGCGCTCGAGGGACCGAGCCCGGCCTCACCGCCGGAGCCACGTTCCGCCGAACGCCGAGCATCCTCGGCGATCCGGGGCCGATCCGCATGGCTCATCGGCGGGATCGCGCTTGCGCTCGCGATCGTGTTCGTCGCGGACGGCGCGTACGAGGGATTCATTCCCGGTGGTCGTGACTGGTCGACGTCGGCCGATGGATCGGGCTGGCTCGTCTATCTCTTCTCGGCGGTGGTCTTGGTGATCGCCGCGCGAGCGGTGCGCGGAGAGCGGCTTGCCATGCGGACGCTCATCGTGATCGCGCTGATCTTCTTCATCGAGCGCTCGTTCAGCCCCTTCTCACTGAAAGAGCAGGATCCCGTCGTGCTTGCGCTGCATGGGCTCGGGGCGTTCATCAGCCTCGCTCTGGCCATCGCTGCCGCCGGCGCGATCCGCTCGGGGCCGGCGCGGGAGCGCTCATCCGTCCGGACGCTGGAGGCCGCATAGTTCTGGCGTGAAGTCGGGCGTCCGTGAGGCCGCCGATCGGCTGGCCGAACAGGTCGGGTCGGTCGTCGTCGGCAAGCGGCAGGCGGTCGACCAGCTCCTGGCGGCGCTCCTCGTCGAGGGACACGTCCTCCTCGACGACGTGCCAGGGGTCGGGAAGACGACGCTGGCTCGCGCTCTCGCCCGGTCGCTCGACCTGTCGTTCCGGCGGATTCAGTGCACTCCCGATCTCGTCCCGAGCGACGTGACCGGCGTGTCGATCTACGACCAATCGACACAACGGTTCGAGTTCCGGCCCGGCCCGCTCGCCGCCAACGTCGTCCTCGTCGACGAGATCAACCGTGCGACCCCGCGCGCGCAGTCGTCCCTCCTCGAAGCGATGCAGGAGCGGCAGGTCACCGTGGACGAGACCACGCACCGTCTTCCGGATCCGTTCTTCGTCATCGCGACCCAGAATCCGGTCGAGCTCGAAGGAACGTTCCCACTCCCCGAGGCGCAGCTCGATCGCTTTCTCTTCCTGCTCAGCCTGGGCTACCCGGACGCCGATGACGAGGACACCATCCTGCGCATTCACGGCCCCGCGACCGTTCGTGCCGAGACGCTTGATCCGCTCTTCGATGCGGCCGCGATCGCCCGGCTGCGCGAGGAAGTGCGGAGGGTCCGCATCGGCGACGCGGTCCGCCGCTACATCGTCGACCTCACCCGGGCGACACGGCACGTGGACGGCGTCGAGCTCGGCGCGAGCCCGCGCGCGGCGCTCGCGCTCTATCGCGCGTCACAGGCACATGCCGCGATCCGTGGCCGCGCCTACGTTTTGCCGGACGACGTCAAAGCGCAGGCGACCGCCGTGCTTCGCCACCGGCTCTTTCTCAACGCTGATGCGCAGATGCGCGGGAGGACCACGCCGTCGGTCATCACCGAGGTCCTCGCCCGCACGCCGGTCCCTGCGGAGGACGCTGCCGCAAGCGCAAGCTGATGCCGAACGGGTCATCTCTCTCCGGACGATTCCCCTGGGCGTTCGCCCTCGTGCTGGTGATCGCCGCGCTCGCGTTCCGCGAAGCCGCCATCGTCGTGCTCGCCATCGGATCGCTCGGCCTGGGCCTGGTGAGCACCGTGACCGGACGGCTCGCGCTTGCCGCCATCGACGCTCGGGTCATGGTGGATCCGGACCGCCTGGTCGCGGGCGAGGAGACCATCGCGACGCTCGAGATCGCGAACCGCAAGTGGATCCCGCTGACGTGGGTCGAGGCGCGCCTCTTTCTCGATGAAGGCGTCGAGCCAGCCGGCGCCGGCCCCGGAATACCGCGAGGGTGGACCGATTGCGGTTTCGCGCTCCGAGGACACGAGCGGGTCGTCGTTCGCCTCAAGCTCGCTGTTCCGGCGCGCGGCGCCTACGCCATCGGCCCGCTGCGCGTCCGCGCGGGGGACTGGCTCGGCTTCATGCAGGCGGAGCGCAGCGTCGCCGCGCGCGCCGAGGTGATCGCGTATCCGGCGCCGCTCGCCGTCCGTGACCGGGCGCTCGCCTCGCTCCGTCCCCTTGCCGAGACGGCCACGCGCCGCGGTCTCGTCCCCGACCCGCTTCGGTTCCGCGGCGTGCGCCCGCACCGTCGCGGCGACGCGCGCAAGGAGATCCACTGGAAGGCGTCGGCGCGGCTGGGAGCGCTCCAGACCAAGCTCTACGAGCCGGCGACGAGCCTCGACTCGATCTTCCTGGTGAACGTCGCCTCCTACGAGCAGTACTGGATCCAGGCGGATCCGGAATCAGCCGAGCTCGTCGTCTCCGCCGCGACCGAGCTCGTCCGGCACGCCGCGAACGCCGGCCGCCAGGTGGGCCTCGTGACGAACGGGATCGACAACCTCACCCACGAGCGGCCGCGTTCCGCGCTCGGCCGCGGACCACGTTCGCTCACGCGAAGCCTCGAGATCCTCGCGCGGCTCGGCCCGTACGCGGTCGGGGCGCCGGAGACCGTCTTCTTGCGCGAGCGCGGCCGTCTTCCATCGGGCGCGACGCTCGTGATCGTTACGCCGCGACTCGGAGCCGGTCTGGCGCAAGCGGCGATCGCTCTCCGGCGCGCGCACCACCGGGTGATGGCCGTCTCGGTGGCGGATATCCCTGCCGCGCTTGAGAGCCATCTCGCCGCGAGCGGGGTGAACTGCGAAGTCCTCGCGCCGGCGGAGCGCCGTGCCGCGGTCTAGCTCGTTTCCGCTCGGCCTGCTCATCGTCATGCGCATCCTCACCGAGTCGATCGCGTTCGCGTGCCTGCTTGCGATGGCGCAGGCGTTCTCGGGGGGGAGCGCCCCGGTGTCGCTCGTCGGCGCGGTGGCCGCCGTCACCGGCGCTGCGTTGATCATCGTCGCCGCGCTGCGCGATACCGCGACGGAGCGCCGTGGCGCCGCGATCCTCGTCGGGACCCTCATCGCGAGCCTCGCGGTCGCATACGTGCTCCCGGCCCGTCAGCTGGATCTCGTAAGTTGGCTCGGCCGATTCGTCCTCTTCGCGATCGTCGGCGAGATCTTTCTCTGGCGCATGATCACGCTCGCGCGAGGAGCGATCCGCTGGTCCGATGCGAGGAACGCGACCCCGTTTGCTGTCGCCGTCGTCGCGGTGGCCGCGATCGTGCCCCTGCCTATCGATCGAACGCCGCTCGCGGCGTTCGCCCTCCTGCTCGTCGCGTCTGCGGCCATCTCGCTCGCGCTCGCACGTGCGCTGGAAGAGCTTGCTCTCGCGCCTCGGGCGCATGCCACCACAGGGCTGTCGTCGCTCACCTCGGTCCTCTTCGGCCTCGGCATCCTCGCGATCGTGTTCGCGCTCGTCGCTCCCTACGTCGAGGATCTCCTCCAGCAGGGCGCCGCCACCATTGCCGCCGCTTTCGACACGCTCCTGTTCTATGCGTTGTTGCCGCTCGGATTCCTCGCAGCGGGCGTCCTCTATCTCTTGGAGCCGTTCTTCCACAACATTGATTTCTCGTTCTTCCGCCGGACCATCCAGCCGATGTCGCCCGAGGAGGAAGAGGCAAGGCTGCGCGAGATCGAGCGCAATCGGCCTATGGTCGTCGGGGGGATCGAGATCGTCATCATCCTCGCGGTGAT
>VBDQ01000105.1 GCA_005889075.1 Chloroflexota bacterium | reverse complement strand
CGTCCGCTCGCAAATGGCCCGAGATGAGGTTCACGAGCGTGGTCTTTCCCGCGCCGTTCGGTCCGATGAGGCCGATGACCTGACGGTCCCCTACCGCGAGCTCGACGTCGGCCACCGCGTGCACGCCGCCGAACCGCTTGGCGAGGCCAAGCGCCTCAAGCAACATCGGCGGCCCCGATCTGTTGCAGCCGGCGCGTGCGGCGCAGCTGCGAGACGGTCACGAGGCCCCGCGGGAGATAAATGATCACCGCCAGCAAGACGAGACCCTGGAAGATGTCCCGGTAGTCCCTTAAAGGCCGAAGCAGCTCCGGCAGCGCGGTGAACAGCGCGGCGCCGAAGATCGGGCCGAGCGGGTTGGGGATGCCGCCCACGACCGCAAAGACGAGGATCTGGACCGCCTTGCCGAACGCGAAGTCGTTCGGTTCGATCGAAAAGGTGATGTGCGCGGAGAGCCCTCCAGCCCAGCCGGCAACCAGCGCGCCCGCGACGAACGCGGCGAGCTTGTAGCGGCGGACCGCGATGCCCTGGCTCGCCGCCGCGATCTCGTCCTCGCGGACGGCGGCCCAGGCGCGACCGACGGTCGCGCCCTGCACGCGCCACAACACATACGCGACGACAGCGAGCGAGAGATAGATATGCCAGAGCTCGGTCGTGGGAGGGATGCCGTTGAGGCCCTGGCCTCCTCCGGTGATCGGAGTGGCGAGCAAGATCACGCGGAGGACCTCACCGAACGCGAGCGTCGCGATGGCGAGATAGACGCCGCGCAGCCGGAACACCGTCAGCCCGAGCGGCACCGCGACCAGCGCCGCGACGGCCGCGCCGCAGGCGAGCGCGAGCGGAAAGGGCGTCCCGAGGTGGCGCTCGAGGAGCGCCGCGACGTACGCGCCGACGGCCATGAACGCCGCATTCCCGAGCGTCAGCTGCCCGGCATAGAGCGTGACCCACACCGACAGCGCCAAGAGCGCGTTCACGCCGACGAGCGCGATCAGGGTCGAGTACGCGGAGAGGAAATCCAGGGTCGCTTCGATCACGCGCGGTCCGTGGCGCGCTGCCCGAAGAGACCGGTCGGCCTCACGATGAGGACGAGGAAGAGGAGCCCGAACGCGAACGCGTCGCGCAGCTCCGCCGGGAGGTAGACGAGGCTCGCGACCTCGCCAAGTCCGAGGACGTACGCGCCGACGACCGCGCCGGGTAGGCTTCCCATTCCGCCGACCACCATGACCGTGAACGCGCGGAGCTCGAGCGGCAGACCCATCTTGGAGTCGACCGAGTTGTAGGCAAAGCCGAGGAGCACGCCGGCCAGGCCGCCCAGCGCCGAAGAGATGAAGAAAGTCGCGGCGATGGCGCGCTCGACATCGACCCCCAAGATGCGCGCCGCGCGCGGGTTCTCCGCGAGAGCCCGGATGTCGCGGCCGAGCTGCGTCTGCCGCACGAGAAAGGTGAGCCCGGCCATGAGGCCGACCGCGAGAAGGATGATGGCCAGCCGCACGCCCTCGAGCGTGGCGTCGCCGATGCGGATCAAGAACGAGGGCACGGTCCCGCTCGGGAATGTGATGAAGTCGCCACCGTAGCGGAGCTCGACGAGACGCACGACGATCAGCGTGACGGCGAGGCTCGAAATCATCGCGGAGAGCGGCGGCGCGCCGCGACGGCGCAGCGGCGCAAACGCGATCCGATCGAGAGCGATCCCAAACAGGCCGCTGGCGACGACCGCGAAGGGGACCGCGACGTACCACGGCAGGCCGAGCGTGCCGATCGCAAAGAGCGCGGCGAACGCGCCGAGCATGAACACCGTCGGATGCGCGAGATTCAGGATGTCGAGGACGCTGAACACGAGCGCGAAGCCGACGGCGAAGAGCGCATAGATCGACCCGATGAATATGGCGTTATAGAGCTGCTCGAGCACTAGTCGTCTGGTTCCGCCGGCGTGCCGCGGGTCCTGTCCCGGGGTCGGGGGGTCGCACGCTCGCGCACCCTCCCCGCAGCCGCCGCCGGTGTCACGCGGTCGTAATGCCCGGCGGCGCGGGGCCCCGGGGCACCCGCGCATCGCGCGCGACCCCCGCTCCCCCGTGCCACCCGCGGCACACCGCGCAGGCGCTCATCGTCCGTGCTCTCGCCTCAGTTACTGAAAGGGAGTAAATGCCCCGTCCTTGACGGTCATGACGAACGTAGGTTGTTTCACGTCGTGATCGGAGGTGAACGAGAACGCCCCCAGGGGCGTCGCAAGCTCTTTCACCGCTTCGAGCTGCTGCTTCACCTGGGCCTTGTCGCTCATGCGGCTCGTCCGTTTCATCGCGTCGATAAGCACCAGCATCGCGGTGTAGGACTGTGCCGCGAACTGGTCGGGGTCGTTGCCGAACTTCTGCTTGTAGGCAGCGATGAAGTCGGTGTTCGTCTTGTCCGTGCTCGCCTTCGACCAAGCGGTCCCGACCACCATGAGCGCCGCGTTCGCGTTCGAGAGCAGCGCCGACGAGTTCAGCCCATTGCCGCCAATGACCCGCTTGCCTGGCATCTGCTTCGCGACTTCGTCGAGGATCTTGCCGGCGGGGCCCGCGAGGGAGTCGGCGACGATCGCGTCGGGGCTTTCGGCCTTCGCCGCGGTGACGAACGGCGCGAAGTCCACGTCGGTCGCCCGGTAGGGGATCTCCTTCGCGACGGTGACCCCGTTGGCCTTGAAGGCGTCGCGGAAGATCCCAAGGTCGTCGAGCTCGAACTTCCCGTCGCCGTAGATGATGACTACCTTCTTGATGCCGAGCTTGGTGGTCGCGGCTTTCACCGTCTCCGGCACCGCACTCTGCTCACCGAGGGATGCGCGGAAGATCCAGTCGCACGGGCCGTAGTCGCACTTGCCGACGATGCCGAGACCGGTGTTCGAGATCGCGATGACCGGCGTGCCCGAGGCCTGCGCGACGGGATGCGCGCCGGCGGCGACCGCCGAGAGGGTCGGCCCGAGGATCGCGGCGACCTTGTCCTGCTCGACGAACTTCTTGAAGACCGTGATGCCCTGATCCTTGGTCGAGCCGTCATCTTCGACGATGAGCTGGATCTTCTGGCGACCGCCCTGGAACCCGCCGGTCGCGTTGAACTGATCGACCGCGAGCTGCGCGCCGTTGGTCTGCTGCGGGTTGTAGAAGTTCGCCGCGCCCGTCTTCGACGTCGCGAGACCCACCTTGACGTCGGGCAGCGCCGCGAGGCTCGCTGATGCGGTCGGCGACGTCGCGGTCGTCCCTCCGGTGCCCCCGCAGGCCGCGAGCACGACCGCCGCGGTCATTCCGAGTGTGGTGAAGAGGCGAAGCTTCATCACGAACCTCCCCGTGCCGAGATGAGCGCCATGATGCTAGCGATTGTTGGGCTCGTCAGTGACGCCTGAGGCGGTCACCGCGCTCGCGGGTCTCGTCGCGTCGTTCCTGTCGGGTTTGCTCGGCATCGGGGGCGGGCTCGTGCTCACGCCGCTGCTCCTCTACCTGCCGCAGCTCTTCGGCGGCGCTGCGCTCCCGGTCAAGATCGTGACCGGCCTCACCATCGTGCAGGCGATCTCGGGCGCCATGCTCGGGCTCTGGCGTCACAGCTCGTACGGCAACGTCTCGCGCTCGATCGTCCTCCTGATGGGTCCGCCCAGCGCGGTCTCCGCGCTCGTCGGCGCCGTCGTGTCGCGAGGAGTCGAGGATCGGGTTCTGCTCCTCGTGTTCGCCGGACTCGCCTTCGCGGGCGCGGTCATGCTCCTGCTGCCACTGCGCACCGAAGACCAGCCGGCGTCGCGGCTCACGGTGAACCGGCCTCTCGCGGTTGCGATCGCGGTCGTCCTCGGCTTCTTTGGCGGGCTGGTCGGCATCGGTGGTGTCGCGTTCATCCTGGCCACGCTGATCTACCTGTTGGCCGTGCCGGTCCGCATCGCGATCGGCACCTCGCTCGGGATCGGCATGTTCGCGGCGGTCGCGGCGCTCGTGGGCAAGGCGGCGACGGCGCAGATCGATCCGCCGCTCGCCGCGATCGTCTTCGTCGCGGCGCTCGTGGCCTCGCCGATCGGAGCCGCGGTGAGTGTCCGCACTCAGCCGCGTTTGCTTTTGCTGATCCTCGCCGTCGTCGTCGCCCTCGCCGCGGTGCGCATCGCGACATCGGCCTTGACCGGGAACTGACCTGGCGGTCGCCACCTCCAGCGACCTACCATGCCCGCCGATGATGCGATCGCTTTTGCCCGCTGTGGACTTCGCGCGCCGGTACGGGACCGCGATCGCGGCCGTGGCGATCACGGTCGTCGTCAAGCTTCTGGTGAACGGACTCGGAGAGGATCATCCGTTCGTGCTCCTTCCGGTACCGGTCGCGATCGCGGCGTGGTATGGAGGACGCGGTCCCGGGCTGATCGCGGCGGTCCTCGTCCCGATCATCGGGACCTTCTTTCTCGGCGGTTCCGCGGACATCGGCGATGGCATCGCGCTCGGCGTCGTGACGATCGAGGCGGTGATCGTGGTCTTGATCACAGCTGGGCTCAAGAACGCGCTCCGCCGTGCGGAAGAATCGCGGCGCGTTGCCGACGATGCGCGACGCGAGCTCAGCTTCGCGGTCGCGGTGCGCGATGAGGTTCTGCGCCTATGGCACGAGAAGGTGCGCGGGCCGCTCGGCCGTCTCGAGCTCCGGGCCAGCGAGGCGCTCGCGACCCTCGAGCGTGACGGCTACCGCGGCGCGGCGACCTCGTCTCTTCGCGCGGTCGTGGACGACGCGGGCCTGCTGCGGCGCATCACGATGGGGTGGCACGCGCCTTCGTTCCCGGCTCGCACCGACGAGGCCTGACCGGTACGACGGCCTCGGAGTTACCTAGCGCGAACCCGTCTTGCGCTCCGAGGGCGTGATCTCTTCGCGATCCACGACGAGGCGCACCTCGGCGTCGAACACGCGGAGGATGTCGTCCGCGGAAATGTCGGCAAGCTCTCCACCGCCGAAGAGCCGCTCGACGCCCGCGCCGGCTTTCACCAAGAAGCCGGTGAGCTGCTTCGTCTGATCGTCGAACCGAAGGTCCTCGACGACGCCGACGACATCGCCGTCGCGATCCTTCACGACGTCGCCTTTCTTGAGCGTCGGCCGCTGCGGCTCGGGAACGAAATCGGCAGCGGTGTCGACCGGCATGAGATACGCGTTCGAGGGGAAGCCGTATCCCATGGTCGCCGCCCAACCGGCGGGTGGCGGAGCGAAATTGCCCTGCTCGAAGGTCGGCTGCGCTTCGAGCTCCTGACGCGAGAGCCGGAGGACGAGCGCATCGCCTTCGGGCGAGTCGGGCACGAAATCGTCCTCGCCGACGATGACCTCGCGTTCGAGGAGGCCACCTGTTCCGACAACGAATCCGGTCACGCGCTGAGCGGCCGGGTCGATCAGCGCTCGGCGGACGTGTCCCGCGTCATGCCCGTCGGCGGTCTTCACCCTGGCGTCGAGATCGATGCGCATGCTCTCCTCCGGCCATTGGGGGCTCTGCCCCCAACCCCGGGCTCATACCTCAGCACGACATGTTCCAACTTTCCCCGGGGGTCTTGAGGGGCTGAGCCCCCTCAATCGCTAATACGGCACGTCGACGTTGCCGCCGCTGCGGACACCGGTGCCGTCGATCAACCCTTCGATCCCGCGCTGCTCGTGGCGGAGCGCGTCGAGGAGGCGGAGCGCGTCGTCAGTGGTGAGGTCCTTGCGGAATTCGTTCAGCGCGGTCTGCACGCTCGGCGGCGGCGTGCCCTGTGGGGCTCCCGATGCGCCGGGCGCCGGGGTCCCCGAGGGGACTCCGACTCCGCTGGCGCCGGTCGGCCCGCTGGTTCCGCTGCCCTGCTGGCCAGGCCGAGGCGGCGCCGACGGCGCCGCTGAGCCCACTGGCCTGGGAAGGGTCTGCTCCACCGTCCGCAGGAGGCGGTCGATGATCTCGATGTCGAACTTGGCGTCGCGATCGGTCGGGTCGAGTCGCAGCGCCTCCACGTACGACGCGCGCGCGTCGAGCAGCCGACCCTGCCGGAAAAGGGCGTTGCCGCGGTCGTAGAAGGCGGTCGCCCGCGTCTCGCCTTTGGCGTTGTCGAGTCCGCGGGCGTACTGCACGAGCGCTCGGTCGTAGTCGCCGAGCTTGGCGTAGGTGTTCGCGAGATCGATCGCGATCTCGGGCGACGCTGGCCGCGCCGCCGCGAGCGCTCGGAAGCGCTCGAGCGCGGCCGTCGGATCGCGCTGATAGAGGTCGTTGGCGGCGTCGACGTCGGAGGCCAGCGGATCGCTCGGTCCGCAGGCGCCCAAGAAGATGATCGCGCCGGCGACGACCCCGAGTACCCGCCGGCGCGATGGACGCCCGTGCGGAAGCCGCGGTCGCGGCATCGGTCGGCGCTCGTCGAGCAGCCACTCCACGAGGAGCGCTGCGACGGCGATCGCGAGGAAGATCTGATAGCGATCCTCGGGGGTCACGCCGCCGATCGTCGCCGAGCCGCCGGCGTCGATGGCGCGCAACGTATTCGCCAGCTCCTGCGCTGTCGCGTCGCCTTGATACCGCCAGTACCGTCCGCCCGCGGCAGTCGCGAGCGACTGCAGACGGCCCTCGTCCAGCTTGCTGATGACCTGGGTGCCGTTCGCGTCGACGATGAACTGGATGAATTTGTTCGACTGGTCGTAGATCGGGACCGGCGCACCTTCCGGAGTCCCCACGCCAAGGGTGAATACGGCGATATTGCGCTGACGCAGCGGCTCGATGAGCGGGAGCTCAGACGAGAGATCCTCGCCGTCGGAGACCAGCACGATCGCCTTGGGCCGCGCGTTGGCGGCCGCGTCGGTCGGGAACAGGCTCGCCGCCCCTTGGAGCGCAGCCCGTAGCGAGGAGCCGGCGTTCATGCGGAACCCGCGGCCAGAGGTATCGAGCGCGGGACCGACGATCTTCGTGTCGGCGGTGAGCGGATAACGCGTGACGCTCGTGCCCGCGAACAAGGTCAGGCCGAGCCTCGCGCCGGCGAGGTCCCGACCGATCTCTTCGATCGCCTGCTGTGCGACGTGCAAACGGTCCGGGGCGACGTCTTGCGCGGCCATGCTTTGCGAGACATCGAGTGCGATGACCGTGTCGACCGTCCCGGAGGTAGCCCGCCGCGGCGTCTCGCCGATCTCGGGTCCGAGAAGGGCGGCCGCCAGTGCGAGGCACGCGACCAGCACAAGCGCGACCTTCACGATCTGCCGCGTCGGGCTGGCGGTCGTCAGCGTCGCGCCGCGCCCGCCGAACGCCGCGAGCGCCCGCTGCCGCCGCACCAGCCTCGTGACCGCGAGACCGGCGATCCCGAGTGCCGCGCCGAAGACCGGCCAGAGCTCTGCGTGAGCGAACGAGAAGCTCACGGGCTCCTCCGGAACACCGTCGCTGCAAGAGAGATCTCGATGAACAGCAGTAAGGCACCGGCGGCAAGGAAGAAGAGGTGCGCCTCCTCGTAATCGACGAAGTCGCGCGTGCCGACGTGCGACTTCTCAAGGGTCTCGATCTCGCGGTAGACCTCGGCGAGGGAGTTCGCGTCGGAGACGCTGTAGTACTGACCGCCGGTGTCCCCCGCCATCTTGCGCATCAGCTGCTCGTCGACGGTGCCGCTTTCGGGCTCGTCGCCTCCGCGCTGCACCGGGGCGCTGATCGCGCCGATGGTGTACACGCGGACGCCCAGCAGCTTCGCCATATTGGAGGCATCGAGCGGCGAGATGTCCCCGCTGTTGTTCTCCCCGTCCGTCAGGAGGATCGCCACCTTCGACTTCGCGGCAGAGTCGCGCAGCACGTTCACGGCTGTCGCGAGGCCGGTGCCGATCGCGGTGCCGCCAGCAAGTGACCCGGTGTCCAGCGGCTCCACGAGCTTCTGCGAGGCCGCGTAATCGAGCGTTGGCGGGCCGAGCACGATCGCCTCGCCGCTGAAGATGACGATGCCGACGCGATCGTTCTTGAGGCCGCCGAGGAAGTCGTGCACGACGTGCTTGACCGCGTCGATCTTGGTGGTCCCTCCGAAACCTGCCTCGGACATCGACCCTGAGACATCGATCGCGAGCGCGATGTCGATCCCTTCCGAGACGGACTCGACCGATGCCCGCACGATCTGCGGTCGCGCGAGCGCGACGATGAAGAGCACGATCGCCGCGACACGCAGCGCGACCAGCGTCCAGCGCAGACGCACCCGCCATCCGCCCGCTCCCGCCGGCAGAAGGCCGAGCGATGGGAACAGGAGGCCACCCGACGGGCGACGCCCACGGAGGAAGCTGAGCGCGATCCCGATGAGGACGACGGCGAGCAGCGCGAGCACCCAGGGATCCACGAAGCGAACCGAGGCGAGATCGCTCACGATGGCCGACCACCCTTCATGAGCTCGTACTGCTCGGCGACAGCCGCGCGCCGCATGGTCTCGAGCGCGGAGCGCACCGCATGGTGGGCGCGGGCGGGGTATGACACCGATCGATGGAAGCGCGCGACGTCGCCGTCGCGCAGGATCTCGTAGATGGTGGCGATCTCGGTCCGATCGATCCCGGCGCGGAGCATGTCTTCGCGGAGCTCCTTCGGCGTCCGCTCGGTCGCGGCGAGCCCGAAACGATCGCGCACGTAGAACCGGAGGGTGCGCCCCACGAGCGCGTAGTGCTCGGCGTACCGACCCTTCTCGGGGAGCCCGAGCGTGGCGACGCGATTCAGCTCGGCCATCGCTCGCTGCGCCGGAGTGAGCTGAACGTCTCCTTCGAGATCCGATTCGCGCCCTCGTTTCGCCCCCGCGCGACGGGTCTGCCGGATGATCAGCACGAGCATCGCGAGGACCACGACCGCGAGCGCGCTCTGGATGACGAGCGGCGGCACGACCGGGGCGGCCCCGGGCAGGCTGCGGGAACACCAGGTCCCCCACCCTGAAGGCCGTGATCCGGTAACGGAACGTGTATCGGGTCCGGCCGTTCTGGATCCTCGTGAGCTGCGGCTGCTGCGTCTGGAGGACCTCGAACTCGCCGATGACCCGACCGACCCCGGTGTCGGTGATCTGGTATCCGGGATCCGTTTCGACGACGAGGGTCAGGCCTATCGGATCCCCGATGGTGATACCCCTCTTGTCGACCGTCGCTGCGACGCTTACCGGGGCTTCGGCGGCGGCGAGCTGACCCATCGCCAACAGCAACAGCGCGGCGAGCGCCGCGATCCGCATCAGTTGCGCCTCGATCGCGCATTGAACAGGGCAAGCAGGGCCGGGACGTAGGGACGATCGGTCGAGAGCTCCACGCGATCGATTCCCATCCGGCTGAAGGCACGAAGGCGCGCCGATCTGCGATCCCGAGCCGCGCGGGCGTATGTGCGCCGAAGATCGGCGGCGCCGGTATCGATGTAGGCGACGCGTCCGGTCTCGGCGTCCTCGAGCGCCATGAGGCCCACTTCCGGCAGCTCCAGCTCGCGCGGATCGCTCGTGATCAGCGCGATGACGTCGTGCTTGTGCGCGAGCGCGCGCAAGGGCGGTTCGAAGTCGACGTCGAGGAAGTCCGAGACGACGAAGACGACGTTGCGTTTCTTCGTGACGTTGGCGAGCAGGTCGGCGACGCTCGCGATCTCAGTCCGCGAGCGTCGCGGCTCGGCGAACAAGAGCTGACGAATAAGGTGCAGCAGATGGTGGCGACCCCCGCGAGGCGGAAGGAACTCGCGGACGCCATCCGCGAACAGCACGAGGCCGACGCGGTCGTTGTTGTGAAGCGCCGTTACCGCGAGCAGCGCGGCCACGTCAGCCGCCAGCTCGCGCTTGGAGACGGCCGACGTCCCGAACCACGCGCTCGAGCTGACGTCGACCGCGAGGAAGATGTTGAGCTCGCGCTCCTCGCGGAATTTCTTGACGTAGGGAACGTTCATCCGGGCGGTGACGTTCCAGTCGATCGAGCGGATATCGTCTCCCGGCTCGTACTCGCGGACCTCCTCGAAATCGAGTCCGGAGCCCCGGAAGACGCTGCGATACGTGCCAACGAGCGCCTCGTCCGCGAGGATGCGCGCCTTGATCTCGACCTCTTTCACGACGCGAAGGACCTCGGCCGGCACCGGCTCCACGTGTGGTTTGGGAATGCTCGCGACCCGCGCGGCCATCTCAGGGGACGGCGACGTTGTCGAGAACGCGGCCGATGACGGCCTCGGGCGAGATCTCCTCCGCCTCTGCCTCGTAGGTGACGATTAGACGGTGTCGCATGACGTCGAGCGCGACGGCCTTGACGTCGTCGGGCAGGGCGTAGTCGCGCCCATCGAGGAACGCGTGGGCCCGCGCGGCGAGCGAGGTGTAGATCGTCGCTCGCGGTGAGACCCCGTAGGCGATGAGCGGCTTGAGATCGGCCAGCTTCGGACCCTGCGGGTCGCGCGTCGCGAACCCGATGCGCACGATGTAGTCCTTCACCGCTTCATCCATGTGCACAGCGCGGACCGCGGCGCGCGCTTCGAGGATCGCCTCGGGCGTGGCGAGCTTGCGGACCGTCACCGGCTCTTCGATCGTCTGCCGGTCCATGATCACGCGTTCCTCATCGGGCGTCGGATAACCGATGACGACCTTCATCATGAAGCGGTCGACCTGCGCCTCGGGCAGCCGATACGTACCCTCGTGCTCGATCGGGTTCTGCGTGGCCAGCACCGTGAAGATCTCCGAGAGACGATGCGTCTCGCCCCCGATCGAGACCTGTCGCTCCTGCATCGCTTCGAGCAGGGCGCTCTGCACCTTCGGCGGCGCACGGTTTATCTCATCGGCCAGCAGCAGATCGGTGAAGATCGGGCCCAGCCGGGGACGGAAAGTCTGATCGACCGGGTTGTAGATCATCGTTCCGTTCAGGTCCGCTGGTAGCAGGTCCGGTGTGAACTGGATCCGCCTGAAATCGGCATCGACCGTGTCGGCGAGCGTCTTGACTGCGAGCGACTTTGCGAGTCCGGGCACGCCCTCTACGAGCAGATGGCCGTTGCAGAGCAGGCCCATGAGCAGGCGGTTGACGAGGTAATCCTGGCCAACGATGACGCGGTGGATCTCGTGCAGGACAGGGGCGATGAAGTCTCCGCGCCGGAGCACCGAGTCGTTCGGGGTGGGTGCGCGGAACGGTGTCGCCAACACCATCACATTAGAGGGTGGACGGGCGAGCGGTTCGTTTCTAGGGCGTCGCGGAAAGTGACCCGGGGGGCGCGTGCCGCTCGGACCCGCAAGCGCGTCGCGGCCGGCGCCGGCGCGTCTCCCGCGGTCGACCTTTGGGATACGCCTACCCTCGCCAGTCGGTGCGTCGGATCTTCTTCAGCGTTCTCTACTGGTTGCCGCGGCGGCCGCGGTGGGACACGGGCACGACTCCGCCGGAGCTCGAGCGATTCGTCGCGAACGCTCCGCCTGGCCGTGCGCTCGACCTCGGGTGCGGCACGGGGACGAACGTGGTGTACCTGGCGCGGCACGGCTGGGAGGCGGTGGGCGTCGATTTCGTCGGTCGCGCGATCGCGAAGGCGCGGCGCAGGGCGCGCGAGGCTGGTGTCCCGGATCGGTCCTCCTTCTTCATCGCGGACGTGACGAGGCTGCAGTTCTTGAGCGGGCC
>VBDQ01000140.1 GCA_005889075.1 Chloroflexota bacterium | reverse complement strand
AGCAGAGGCGGCACGAGCGCACGATACGGCGAGACGATCACGTCGAGCGGCACCTTCCCCGACCAATGTTCCCACCGCTCGCGAAACTCCTCCGCACCCTCGTCGCTTGTGGTGATGTGCACGGCGCGGACCGCCGGCGAGATCGAGCGCGCGAACGCGATCGCCTGCACCGCGGCGCGGTCGAGCCGGCCGACGGGAACGATGACGACTGGCGGGCGCGTCGCGGGGAGCGGCTCGTCGAGCCGCTCGAGGACGAGCGCGTCCTGCACGGCCATGTAGTGGCGGTGGATCGCGAGGAGCAGGACGACGAGGACCGGCAGCAGGACGAGCGTGATCCAGGCACCCTCGGCGAACTTGGCGACGATGACGACGACGAGGACGACGGCCGTCACCGTCGCGCCGACGGCGTTGATCGCCGCCCGCCACTGCCACCCCGCGGAACGGAGCCGCCGCCATCGCCGGATGAGGCCGGTCTGCCCAAGGGTGAACGCGAGGAATACGCCGATCGTGTAGAGCGGTATGAGGTTGGTCACGCTCCCTTTGAACGCGACGAGCACGACCGCCGAGACAAGGGCCAGGGCGACGATCCCGAACGAGAACGCGAGCCGCTCACCGCGATACGCGAACTGCCTCGGCATGAAACGATCGTTCGCGAGCACCGACGCGAGCCGCGGAAAGCCGGTGAACCCGGTGTTCGCGGCGAGCGCGAGGATGATCGCGGTCGAGAGCTGGACCAGGTAGTACATCGGCCCGACACCCACCAGCGATCTGGTGATGAGGCTGTTGAGGGTCTCCTGCTCGGAGCGGTCAGGCGTCACGCCGATCGTCTGCGCGAGGAACGTGAGGCCGAGAAAGATCGACCCGAACAGCGCGCCCATGATCACCAGCGTGATCGTCGCGTTGCGGCGCTCGTCGCGCTCCATGCTCGGGACGCCGTTCGCGATGGCCTCGCTTCCGGTAAGACCGACGGCTCCCGACGCGAACGCGCGGAGCACGAGAAGGATGGCGAGCGGCTCGAGGCCTTCCGCGGGGAACGGCTGCGGCGGCTGCGCGGGAGGCGGGATATCTCCCGTCGCGACGCGGTAGATGCCGTAGACGATGAGCGCCGCGATCGAAGCGACGTAGACGTAGGTCGGGCCGGCGAACACGATCCCCGCCTCGCGGATCCCGCGAAGGTTGCCGAGCATGAGTATCGCGATGAACGCGAGCCCGATCAGGACCCGCTGGTCGTAGAAGACCGGCGCGAAGCTCGAGATTGCGGCGACGCCGGCCGCGGTCGAGGTCGCCACGGTGAGGACGTAGTCGACGAGCAGCGCCGAGGCCGCAACGAGTCCCGGCAGCGTCCCCAGGTTGTCGCTCGCGACGACGTAGCTCCCGCCGCCGTTCGGGTACGCGGCGATGACCTGCGACTGCGAGAGGACGACGATCGCGAGCACCCCGACGACCGCCAGCGACACCGGCGTGAGGAAAACGAATGCACCTATCCCCGCGAGCGCGAGCACGCGCATCGCTTCCTCGGTGGCGTACGCGCTCGACGAGATGTTGTCCGACCCGAGGATCGCGAGACCGGTGACGACCGAGAGCCGCTCGGTGGCTTCAGCCTCAATGCCGAGCGGCGGGCCGAACAGGACCCTGCGGATGGCCTCGAACGCGCGCCCGAACGCGCCCTCTGGGCGGAGCGTCGATTGGCTCGCCACGTAATGCCGACCACGGCGGCGGAATTCGGTCTGGTGATGGATCCGTACGTAGCGGTTACCGGGAAGCCGGCCGGACTTGGTGGTGCGGTCCTCGAGGGATGGTGTCTCGGGAGGCTCGTCCTTTCCCTCGTTGTCCGTCACGTCAGGGCGTCGATTGTGTCACGGGGTGCTCAACGAAACCTCAACGCGCGCGCGTTCGGCCCCGCTCTCATCGACAAGCACGGCCTCGCGGACGTTCGTCGCGCTCGCGGCAGGGATCGAGATGAGCTGGGCGGGTGACGTGATGACCTGGATCGTGAGCGCGCCTGGCGACGGCGATACGAATCTCGCGCGGACCACGAGACGATCGCCGTTCCGCTCGACGCTCTCCACGCGCACCGTGTATCCGCCCGTCCGCTGCGCGCCGGCGAAGACGGCGATGAACAGGCGGCCCGTGACTCCGGCGGGCGCGAGATCGCCGAGGCCGGTCCGCGCCGCGTCGACGCTTGCCGCGATGCGGGCGCCGCCATCGTTGCCGGCCTGCTGCGTCATACCGTGATCGGTGAACGTCACCGGCTGCGCGGTCACGGCCGATCCTCCCGAACACGCGACCGCGACGGCGAGGGCGAGCTCAAAGCCCGAACGCCAGCCGATCGGCCAGGATCGCCGGGAGGCCGCGCGCGCGCATCCGGCGCTGCGTCTCATCTATTTGATATGACGAACGATGGAACGTGATGGTGCCCT
>VBDQ01000139.1 GCA_005889075.1 Chloroflexota bacterium | reverse complement strand
CAGCATCGCCTACACGTTCAAGCTGAAGGACGACTCGCACGAGCTGCGCCGGGTTCTCGACACGTACCTCGAGTCGTTCACTCACGTCGCGACGCCCAAGCAGATCCGCCAGAGCTACGCGATCGCCCGCCGCCTGGGTCGGATCAGCCGTGCGCTCACCTGGGCGTCAGTGGTGCGCCATCTCGGCGCGCGAAAGCGGCGCGAGGAGCGCGGCGACGTACCGGGATGGCTCGCGCTCTTCCTCGAGGTCGCCTAGCTCAGCGGGTCTTCGGGAGCGGCTTCTTTGCGATCCAGGTCGCGCTCCCGACGAGCTCGTTCCAGCGCGGGACGGACTCGACGCTCGTCACGCGGTAGGCGTGATGGTTCACGTCGATGAGGCTGCCCACCTGGGCGCCGTACGAGACCGCAGTTTTGCCATCGAGGGGACCGCCGTGCAGCTTCACGCTGACGCTGGCATTGAATTTCGTCATCGTGGGCGTTCCGAGAACCGGCCTCCGCGACGCTGCTTCTGTTGCTTCAGCGCCGCGATTCGGTTCTTCTCCTGCTTGTCGCGCTTGGGGCCTTTCTGCTTCGGCACTTAGTAGCGCCGCGCCGGTCGGCGCTGCTCGAAGCAGTCACTGCAGTAGACGGGCTTGTCGCCGCGTGGTTGGAAGGGAACGCGCGCCTCACGTCCGCAGTTGCTGCAGGTCGCGGTGAACATCTCACGCTGTCCGCCGTAACCGCCGCCACCGCCGCCGTAGCCACCACCACCGCCACCGCCGGCGTATCCGCCGCCACCGCCGCGTCCGCCGCCCTGCGCGCGACGCGCAGCACGGTCAGCCGGGCAGCGGGTGGGGGCGTTCTGAAGACCGCGGCTCGCGTAGAACTCCTGCTCGCCGGCAGTCCAAATGAACTCCTGCCCGCAGTCCCTGCAGGTCAGGGTCTTGTCTTGAAAGCTCACGTGGGGTCCCTCCAAAGCTCGCGGCCCACCTCTAGGTTTCATGCGAGCCAGGGAGCAATACCCAGTCTAGGCCCTACGCGCGAGCCTTGACCATCCCCAGGCCTTTGCCCGCGCGCTCGAGCGAGTAGTAGGCGATCGCGAGCGCGGTGGCCCAGGTCATCACGGAGATCGCGGGCGATGCGAGGTCAGTCCCCGACAGCACGGCGTGCAGGAACATCGCGACGAAGCCGACGTAGCTCAACCGATGGAAGAGTTGCCACGCGCCGTTGCTCATCGAGCGGCGCATCCAGGTCGTCACGAGCACGATCACGAGCAGGTCGAGCGAGATCGTCCCTAGCCCGATCGCGAGCTGCCCGTAGCTTGTCTGGAACGGCACGACGACGTCCAACAGGCTGATCTGCGCCGTCGCGTCAAGCAAGAGTGCGACCACATGCGTGATCGCCGCCGGGATGATGATCCAGGGCGTCCAGTCGTGGAGCGCGCGTATCGCACGGTTCTGCGCGAGGAAACCGAGGACCTGCGTGCGCGGCGCCAGTCCGGTGAGCACCGCGATGCAGAGCGCCGCGTACGTGGCGAGCCCGCTCGCACGAGCGAGCTCCCAGAAGAAGAGATCCATCTAGCTGTGCCGTGTCGTGGTGACGGCGGTCTGCGTCGTCGTGCGGACGCTGGACGTGAGCGTCGTCGTGGCGGTCGAGCTCGTGCTGGTCGATCCGCTTGTCGACGGGGTGCCGGTCGACGCCACGCTCGTCGAGTCCGCTGCCGCGATGGTCGCGGGCTGAAGCGGCGCGTTCGTCGCGTAGAGATGTGTGGTCGCGTAGCCGAACGAGCCCGCGAAGATCGAGAGCGTGGTGAAGAGCGTCCCGAGCTTCAGCGCCCACGCCGGGACCTTACCCGCAGGTTTGCGGCGGGCGGCGCCGGGCTGTGTGCCCGGCACCGCCTTCGCGGAAAGGAGAGGGAGGTGGTGGGTATTCACGGGCGCGGGCCACGCGGTCCCATCGGCCGAGTTGAATCGACGTCCCGCGTGATGCGCGTTTGCAGGTCGCTTGTGAGCTGGGTCGCCTGAGCTGCGGTGATCGTGCCGGCGGTTTGCGCGGCGGCGATCTTGTCCTTCGCGTCGGCGACAAGAGCGGCGATCAGTCCATCACGCGACTTGCCACTCGTCGCGGCCGCGATCTGCGCGAGCGTCTGACCCGACTGCACCTTCGTCTGGAGGTCGGTCTGCGAGATCCCGAGATACGTGGCTGCGGCGGCGAGAGAGTCGAAGCGCACGTCGAAGCCGGGACCCCCCGGACCACGCTGGGCGCCGATGCCCTTCTGGTCGACGAGGGTCGTGATGTTCGCCTGCGCGGCGGTCATGAGCGCTTGGATGAGTCCATCGCGGGTCTTGCCGTGCGCGACGGCGACGTCGGCGAGGCTCTTGTCGGTGCCTAGCTCGGTCCGGAGCTGGTCGACGGTGATGCCGATGTACGTCGCGGCGGCGGAGAAGTAGTCGGCGGAGTGCGGTCCGTTGTCCGCGGCGTTTGTGCCGATGTTGTTGAACACCGAGGCGACCGAGGTCGTGATGTCTGGTGCATATGCCGCGGTGGCGATGCCGCCCGAGAGTCCGAGGGCGAGCACGCCGGCGGTGACGAGGGTCTTTGCGGGGTCGAGCTTCATGGGCTTCCTCCTAACTTGTGTTGTCAGGAGTACCCGGCCGAGCGCGCCCGGTTATGAGAGACGGT
>VBDQ01000104.1 GCA_005889075.1 Chloroflexota bacterium | reverse complement strand
GGCCCGCTCTTCCGGCGCCTGACCCGGCGCTCCGCCGCGGCGCAATCGGGGGCGCAGTCGGAATGGACAGGGCGCGTAATTACCCCGCCTGCACCAAGTCCGACGCGTGGTCCGTTCGACCGGTTCAACGACAGCGCAAAGCGCGTCCTCGCGCTCGCCCAGGACGAGGCCATCCTGTTCAACCACAACTACATCGGTACCGAGCACATCCTGCTCGGTCTCGTGCGCGAGGACGGCCTCGCGTCGCGCCTCCTCCATGAGGCCGGCGTCGAGCTCGAGAAGGTGCGGAAAGCCGTCGGCTTCGTGATCGGCCGGGGCGACGCACCAACCACGCCGGCGGAGATCACGATGTCCCCGCGCACGAAGAAGGTCATCGAGCTCGCGATCGACGAGGCGCGCCGGCTGAACCATGCGCTCGTCGGGAGCGAGCACCTGCTGCTTGGACTGCTGCGCGAGGGCGAGGGCATCGCCTCGGGCGTGCTGGAATCCCTCGGCGTGTCGCTCGAGAAGACGCGTCGCCAGCTGTACGCACTCCTGGGTCAGCCTGCGCCTCCGACGCCCGAGCGCGCGAACCCGCCCGGTGCCTTCGGCTGGTTCAGCAGCAACAGCAAACGCCTCCTCGCGCTGTCGCAGGACGAGGCAGTTCGGATGAACCACAACTACATCGGAACGGAGCATCTCATCCTCGGCCTCGGGCGTCTGACTGAAGGCGGAGTCGTCGACGAGACGCTCAAGAAAATCTACGCCGAGCTCGGTCTCGCCCTCCCGCAGCTGCGCGAAGCCGTCGGCAAGATCGTGCCGCGGGGCAGCGGCGCCACGTCGCCGAGTGAGATCACGTTGTCGCCGGCGACGAAAAAGGCCATGGACCTCGCACACGAAGAGATGAGCACCCGCAAGGAGCGGGAGCTCGAACCGGTGCACCTGCTCCTGGGGGTCGTTCGCCAGAGCGAGAGCATCGGTGCGGCGGTGCTCGCGCAATTTGGCGCCACCGCCGATCGCGTGCGCGAGGTCGTCGATCGCGGTCTCGCGGGCTGAGCGAGCGCGCGCTTAGCGGCGGACTCCCGTGCTCGTTGGCGAGCGGAGCGCATCGGTCACTTTCTGAGGATCGTCGGCCCCGATCACGACGCGGGTGTTCGTCGCGAGATACGTGAAGTTCACGTTCACTTCCTGCTCGGCGATCGAGCGGTAGATCTTCGCGGCTCCGCCGGGCTTGTCCTCAGCATCCGTGACGACGACCGGTGTCTGTTCGCGCACCTTGAAGCCGATCTTCTCGAGCGACTTCTTGGCGCTGGTCGCGTCCTTCTCGGTCTTGAAGAGGGCGTGGAAGATCCCTTCCCCGCCACACTTGAACGTCGCGCCGCCTTCGAGGTTGATCTGCTCCTGCGCGATCGCCTCGGTGGCCTTCGCGAGCGTTCCTGGCTTGTCCTGTAGGACGATCTCAAGGTCATAGAAGGTCGCCTGCATAACTTCTCCTCAAATTTCAGTTGGGAGCGTTTTGTGGCGATCGCTCAGCCCGCGATCTCAGCGCACCATCCCACCGAGATGACGGCCCGTAAAGGGAGTTGTTCACAACTTCGGGCCCTTTGTGACGGGTGATTAGCGGACGCGGTGTCCGGTCGCCCTTCAGGCCATGTGGTCAGCCGCGCGCGAGCGCTCGGTGTGTCGTCCGTACGGACGATGACGAGCGCCCGCCCGCGACTTCTACGTTGCGCGCGACTGCCTGGGATCTAGTGCGATGACACCTGGGTGCAAGCCACGTCGTACTGGCTCACCGAGTTGGGATTGTTCGAGTTCTGCGGCTGCTCGCCCGCGTACTTCGTGCCTGCGGTGCCGTTTGGATTGAATGCGGAGCCGGGCGCCGACGCGGCGTTGCCGGGGCGCGTGGTCTGGTCCTCGCACGATTGGTTGGGCTGCCCGGTCGCGCTCGCAATCCCACCGGTACCGAGTAAGAGACCGAGCGCGAGCGTGCTGGTCAGAGCGATGCGACTGCGCATCGTGCACCTCCTTGAGGAATGCGGACAGGGTCGTCCACAAATGATTCGTTCTGGGGACTCGCGTGGATCAGCGCGGCTCCATCACGCGCGCGTCTCGCGATCGTCACTTTTGCCAACTTTTGCCACCGCCCGCAAAGCGTGCTAGCACGTCGGCGCCTCGCCGATCGGCGAAGGCGTCTTTGGGAGGAGCAACATGCGCAGGATTCTTGTCGCTGTCCTCGCGGCGGCCCTTCTGTTCCCTTCCACAGCCACGGCGCAGACCGGCGCAAGCACGTCAGCGTTCGGAACGAACCACAACGAAGAAACAGTGGCGCAGCTTCAAGCCGAGATGGCAGCGGGAACACTGACCTCGGTCCAGCTGACGCAGTACTACATCGATCGCATCATGGCGCTCGACCAGAACGGGCCGAACGTCAACAGCGTCATCGAGCTCAACCCCGATGCGCTGCGGATGGCGCAGAACGCCGACGAAATGCGCGCCAAGGGCAAGGTCCTCGGACCGCTGCACGGGATCCCGGTGCTGCTCAAGGACAACATCGACACCGGCGACAAGATGCAGACCGCCGCCGGGTCGTTCGCGCTCGTCGGCAAGCCGGCGCAGGACGACTCGACGGTCGCCGCGAAGCTTCGCGCGGGCGGCGCGGTGATCCTCGGGAAGACCAACCTTTCCGAATGGGCGAACTTCCGCTCCTTCTATTCGACGAGCGGCTGGTCCGGACGCGGCGGGCTCACCGGTAACCCGTACTCGCTCGACCGCAACGCCTGCGGCTCGAGCTCGGGCTCGGCCGCCGCCGTCGCCGCGAACTTCACCGCGGTAAGCCTCGGGAGCGAGACCGATGGCAGCATCGTCTGCCCCGGGAACGTCAACGCCGTCGTCGGGCTGAAGCCGACGATCGGGCTCGTGAGCCGCGGCGGCGTCGTGCCGATCTCGCACACCCAGGACACCGTCGGCCCGCACGCGCGCACCGTGGCCGACGCCGTCGCGATCCTCAACGTCATCGTCAGCCGCACGCCGGACTCGCGTGATGCGGCGACGTCCGGCGTTCCACTCGGCTGGCAGGGCACGAGCCGCACTCGTCCCTCGCTGCCCGCCGACTACAGCGCGTTCCTCGACGCCAATGGGCTCAGGGGAGCGAAGCTCGGCGTGACGCGGCAGGGCATCGACAACGCCCCGCCGCAGGTGGTGGCCGCGTTCGACAACGCGATCGCGCAGATCCGCGCGGCCGGCGCCACGGTCGTCGATCTCGACGGCGCCGGCTTCAAGTTCGCGCCCGCGGACGGCGAGTTCCTCGTCCTGCTCTACGACTTCAAGCTCGACGTGCAGAAGTACTTCGCCACGCGCGTCGGCGTCCCGATGGCGAACAAGACCCTCGCCGACGCGATCGCGTTCAACAGCGCGCACGCCTCGAGCGAGATGCCGTACTTCTTCCAGGAGATCTTCGAGCTCGCGCAGTCGATGGACACCAGCGGAACCAATCCTGGCGACAACCCGCAGCCCTTCTTCGGCGGCCTGACCTACAACCAGGCGCTCGCGATCGACCACGACGCGGGCGCGAAGGGCATCGATGCGGCAATGAGCCAGTTCGGCATCGACGCGGTGGTCGCGCCGACCGACAGCCCCGGCTGGACCACCGACCTGATCCTCTCGGATCACTTCATCTTCGCGAGCTCGACGCTCTCCGCCGCGCCGGGCTACCCGATCATCCAGGTGCCCGCGGCGAACGTGCTCGGGATGCCCATGGGCATCAGCTTCCTCGGCACCGCGTTCAGCGAGCCGACCCTCATCAAGATCGCCTCGGGATTCGAGGCGGCCGTGCACGCGCGGACCCAGCCGACGTTCACCGGCAACATCACGACCGCGAACACAGCCGGCACGACGCTCAAGCCGCCCAAGCTGCCCAAGAAGGACGACGGGCGCCGGCAGCACCGCATGTGATCGCCTGAAGGCGAACCGAGGCCCCGCGCGCCGCGGGGCCTCCCGCCTTAGTTGCCGTTCCCGAAGGCCGCGAGTGCCTCCTGCTGCTGCGCCATGTACGCCGCGGTCCAGCCGTGCCCTCCGCGGATCACGAAGAGCCGCGCGTGCGGCGCGAGCTCGGTGAGCTGCGCGCGGAAGGGCGCGATACGCACGAACGCATCCGCGTCGGCGACGATCACGTGGAGCGGCTTGCGCCACGAGCGCAGCAGCGCCCGATGGTCGCCGCGCACCAGATCGACCGCGAGCTCGCGCTGCGAGCGCGAGTCCGCTCGCGCGAGGTTGCGCCGGTTGCGCTCCTCCTCGTCGGAGGCAACTCCGCCTCCGTCGGTGAAGCGCCGATAGGTGTTCGCGATCAGCGTGTTCTTGCGCAGGACCTCGTACACCTCGCCCGCGGGCGTCCCGAGGAGCGCGAGCTGCGCGCGCATCGTCCGCCGGATGACACTCGGGTGGAAGAACGGCGGGTGCAGCAGGAGCGCGTTCACGTCGTCGGCATGCGCTGCCGCGAGGGCCATCGCGACGCTCGCGCCGGAGCACAGGCCGCCGACCGCGGTGGGGCCGATGCCGAGCGCAGCGATGAACTCGTGCGCGAAGTCGGCGTACGCGGACGCGGTGTGTCGCGAGTCGAGCGGCGGCATCGCCGCGCAGCCGGGGAGATCGGGGACGATGACGCGGTAGCGCTGCTCGAGCACGGGGAGCCAGGTGCGGAAGTTGTCCGAGGAGCCGGACCAGCCGTGGAAGAGGACGAGCGGCGGGCCGTCGCCGGTCTCTTGATAGGAGTAGCGCCTGCCGCGAAGGGTGACCGTCTTCACGCCGCTAGTTTCGCGCCTCGGGCTAGGCGAGCGTCTGTTTGGCCTCCGCGACGGTGAAATGCGCGGTCGCCTTCCAGGTGTGGCCCGCCGCGGCGCCGCCGCTTGGGCAGTACGCCCATGCGTCCTCGTGCATCGTGAGCGACTCCCGCGGGGAATCGTTCTGATGCTCCGGCCTGACGCACACGAACTCGATGCTGTTGTTCACGCTCGAATTAACGCACGCTGCCGAGGCCGCTCTCCCTCATTCGGGGTAGGACGGTCGGCCCGCTGACTAGTTCACCCGAACGGATTAACCAGCCGGCGTTACTCAACGTGCTCCTGGCGGGTGCACTCGTTGACCCGCGCCGGGAAACGCGCGATGCGATCGTCCGCGGTGCGGAAGAGCTCTCCTCTGCGCGAAGCACAGTCAGGCGCTCAACGGCTCTACGGTTATGGGCATGCCTCGCCCCAGCTCCCGGCGTCTTCGCGAGATCGCGCTCGGCATTAGCGTGCTCGGCCGACAGAAGGTCAAGCTCCAACAGGTTGCGGCGCACCTCGAGGCGGCCGGCTTCGATGACGTCGCGGGATCGGTCAGCGGTCTGGTGAGGCTGGTCGACGAGATCGCCGCGGCGCGACGGAGAGAAGCCGAGCAGCTCAGTAAGACGGAAGCCACAGCAGCGGGCGCGGCCGCGGCCGACAAGGAGCAGAAGCGGCTACAGAGCGAAGAGCGCCGCAAGGCGCAGGCGGCACGTGTGCCCGAAACTGTTTATCGCGTCGTCGGTAATCCCGACCGCCAGCCAGTATCTCCACGCGCCTACGCCTACGGTCCCTGTCCGGACTGTGGTGCGCCCGCAGGCGAGCTCTGTCGCGCATATCGGCCACCGCGCGGACGACCTGTGCGTGGATGGAAACCCGGTGGCCGCGTCGGCTGGCCGCACAAGGGGCGGATCAAGCTCGCGCGCGAGCAGGGGGCGTTCGACGACGTTTGGCCGCGCGGAAGTACGATGCCCGACGCACCTGCTTAGGGGGAGGACGCACTGGCCCACCGCATCACGCTGATCCCGGGTGACGGCACGGGCCCGGAGATCGTCGAGGCGACACGCCATGCGATCGAAGCGACAGGGATCCAGATCGAATGGGACGTGCACGACATCGGCACGCCCGCGATCGCGAAGTTCGGCACACCCTTTCCCAAGGACGCGATCGAGTCGGTCCGTCGCAACCGCGTCGCGCTCAAAGGACCGCTCACCACCGAGCTCGGCACCGGGTTCCGGTCGGTGAACGTCGCCCTTCGCAAGGAGTTCGACCTCTATGCCAACCTGCGCCCGGCGAAGACCTACCGCGGCGTCCCGGCGCCGCGCGGCGACGTGGACCTCGTGGTCGTGCGGGAGAACATCGAGGACCTCTACGCCGGAATCGAGTTCGACGTCGACACCGCCGAGGAGCGCGAGGTGCAGACAGTGATCGAGCGGCTCGCGAACGCGAAGATCCGCGACCATTCAGCGCTCGCGATCAAGGCCATCAGCGTCGAGGGCTCGCGGCGGATCGTGAAGTTCGCGTTCGACTACGCGCGCAACAACGACCGCAAGAAGGTCACCGCAGTGCACAAGGCGAACATCATGAAGTTCGCGGATGGCCTGTTTCTGCGCATCGCCGGCGAGGTCGCGCGGGACTATCCCGAGATCGCGTTCGAGGACCGCATCGTCGACAACATGTGCATGCAGCTCGTCCTGAAGCCAGACCTCTACGACGTGCTCGTCCTGCCGAACCTCTACGGTGACATCGTGAGCGACCTCGTCGCGGGGCTCGTTGGCGGTCTCGGCGTCGCGCCGGGGGCGAACATCGGCGAGGGTGGGATCGCGATGTTCGAAGCGATCCACGGCAGCGCGCCGAAGTACGCCGGACAGAACAAGGTGAATCCGATGGCGCTGATGCTCGCGGGGGTGCTCATGCTGCGGCATATCGGCGAGAAGGAGGCCGGCGACCGCCTCGAGCGCGCGATCGCGGCCGTCGTCGCCGAGGGCAAGGAGGTCACGTATGACCTGAAGGCCAATCGCGATGACCCGACGGCCGTGGGGACCAAGGAGTTCGCGGACGCGGTGATAAGGAGGATGCGGAACTGATGCCTACCGTCGATCCGAACAATCCCGACCGATTTCTGTTCTCGACGAGCTCACGGTACGAGTTCCAGTTCGGCTATTCGCGCGCGATCCGCCATGGCAGGGTCGTGCGCGTCGCGGGCACGGCGGGCATAGGGCCTGATGGGCAGGTCGTCTCAGACGATGTCATAGACCAGATGCGCGCCGCGCTCCAGACGATGCGGGACGCGCTGGCGGATCTCGGTTGCGGGTTGGGCGACGTGATCATGACCCGTATCTACGTGAAGAACACGTCCGACATCGACGGCGTCGCGGTCATCCACGGAGAGACATTCCGCGACATCCGTCCCGCGACGACGATCGTCCGCGTGGGTGAGTTCATCGACCCGAAGATCCTCGTCGAGATCGAGGCCGAAGCCGTCTACGGCGGTGCGGACGACAAGAAATGAACAGCCTTCGCGTCGTCGTCACCGGAGCGACCGGACAGGTCGCCTACGCGCTCCTGCCGCGCATCGCCGCAGGCGAGATGTTCGGGCCCGAGACCGAGGTCGACCTGCGCCTCTCGGACATCCCGCAGATGATCGACAAGGCCAAGGGCACGCTCATGGAGCTCGAGGACGGCGCCTTTCCGCTGCTCGCCAGCGTCGTCGCGAGCGCGGACCGCGCCGAGACGCACCATCGCGCGGACTGGGTGCTGCTGGTCGGGTCCGTGCCGCGTGGTCCGGGCATGGAGCGCGGCGATCTCATTCGCAAGAACGGCCCGATCTTCGTGGAAGAGGGAAAGGCGATCCAGCGCTACGCCTCGTCGGGGGTGCGCGTCGTCGTCGTCGGCAATCCTTGCAATACCAATTGCCTGATCGCGCACGCAAATGCCCACACGGTCCCGGACAACGCTTGGAGCGCGATGACGCGGCTCGACCACAACCGTGCGCGCTCGCTCCTCGCCGCAAAGGCCAAGACGCGGGTGAGCGACGTGAAGAAGCTCGCGATCTGGGGCAACCACTCGACGACGCTCTACCCCGACTTCACCAACGCCGAGATCGGCGGGAAGCGCGCCGACGAGGTAGTCGACCGCCGCTGGCTCGAGGCCGAGTACATCGGCATCGTGCAGCAGCGCGGCGCCGCGGTGATCGCGGCGCGCGGCGCGTCGTCGGCGTTCTCCGCGGCGCAGGCGCTCGTGGACCACGTGCGCTCGCTCATCACGCCCACGCCCAAGGGCGACTGCTTCAGCGCGGCGATCGTGAGCGATGGCTCGTACGGCGTGCCGAAGGGCCTGGTGTCGAGCTTTCCGCTGCACTCGAGAGGCGACGGCGGTTGGCAGATCGTGCCCAACGTCCAGCTCGACGATTTCGCGAAGGGCAAGGTCGCCGCGACCGTCACCGAGCTCGAGAAAGAGCGTGATCTCGTGAATCCTGCAGGACGCCGCTCTTTGTCAGCCGGTCGATGGCCTGACGTGCGGCCTCGTCGCTGACGCCGAGCACCTTCTCGGCCGTACGCAGGTCTACGACGGGGTGGATCGGCAACGCTGAGATCAGCTTGTCAGCGGCCGATCCAGTACGAGGGTGGTCTGCCTGCTCGCGCCACTTCGCCTGCAACTCCTCGATCTCCCGGCTGAGGGCCTCGGCGTGCCGCGCAGCCGCGTACGTCGCACGAATGAAGATCACGAGCCAATCCTCGAAGCGTCCGTCGCGATAGGCCGTCAGGCCGTCGACGTACTCGTCGGCGTTCGCAGCGAGTGCCACGCTGATCGGCGGAACGTAGTGCGGGGCGAGGCCGCGCCGGCGGAGGACGACGTGGATGAGGCATCGTCCGACACGGCCGTTGCCATCCATGAATGGATGGATCGTCTCGAATTGAGCGTGGACCAGAGCGGCCTGCACCAGCGCGGGCAGATCGTCTCTGTCCAAGAAGGCGCAAAGATCCTTGAGCAACGGGCGGACCTCGTCCTCAGGGACGGGGATGAATTCGGCGGCATACACGCTGTAGTCGCTTCCTCCGATCCAGTTCTGCGTTTCGCGGATCAACCCGGCGAAGCGCTCATCACGCGTGCCTTCGAAGAGACGCCGGTGGATCGCGCGGATGTCACCCACGCCGATGGCGCGGCGTTCGGTGGCGAGCCGGGTCGCCTCCTCCATCGCGCGTACGTTCGCGTACACGCTCCTAGCCGTCCCGGCGGCGCGGTCAGGGTCGAACGCGGCCTCGGCCAGGCGCCGATGTGACAGTTCGTATCCCTCGATGCGGGAGGACGCGACCGCTTCCGCCCGGAGCAGCTGACGCGCAACGGCCTCGAGCAAGCGCGTGCGGGGAGGATCGTCGTTCAGGCGCAGGATCTCGGCTTCGCCGCGAGAGAGCTCCTGCGCGAGCTCGGACGACAAAGTCAGCTGCAGCCCCCGGAGCGGCCAGCCTTTGAACGCGTAGTACGAGAAGCCCCGCCGAGCGTGATGGTCCGGGCTATCGGGACTCGGCGCCCATCGCCGGAGAACTCCCGGGCCTGGGCCGCGCCTGGCCCGATACGGAGAAGCTTGGTTAGCCTTTGACACTATCCAAGGTTAGCACAATAACCTTGGAAAGCTGCCTTGCCTGTCCAAGGTTGCGCATCCTGCGTACG
Organism: Chloroflexota bacterium; assembly: GCA_005889075.1. Lineage (GTDB taxonomy): Bacteria > Chloroflexota > Limnocylindria > P2-11E > P2-11E > 3-1-20CM-2-70-9. The sequence goes on along the minus strand of VBDQ01000104.1, from coordinate 4,903 downwards.
TGAGCCAGATCGTCGATGCCGACGAAGCGCCGCTACGCGGCCGTCGGCCGGCGGTCGTCGGGATCTTCGCGGCGGCGATCGTCCTCGTGCTCTTCGCGGCCACGCTCGAACCGGTCCAGCGCACGGGACGCACGCTGCTGGGGCTTGCCGGAATCATCCCGCTCACGGTCACGATGACCGGCAGGGTCACGGATGAGGGCGGCGCGCCGATCGCGCACGCGTTCATCCGCGTCGATCAAGGTCAGGAGCTCGCGAACACGATCACCGTTGCCGACGGTAGCTACCAGATGGGCTTCGCCATCCGAACGAACGAGCCGGCCGACGTGTCGATCGGCGCGACCGGCTATGAGGCAAGCCTTCGCGAGCTCCGCGTCGGCTCCACCGAGCCGCGCCTGGACACGCAGCTCCGCCCGATCATCCGCGTCGACGCGGGCACGACAACACACCTAGTCGTCGCTCCCGAAGACGGGCTGTGCTACGCGGTGCGCGCGAGCGCGACCGAGCCGCCGCGCTCGTGGCCGTGCCGCGTCGTCCACATCAGCGGCCTCGAGGCGGGAGGCCTCGACGTGAGCGTCATGGCGGACGATCCGCGCGACCACCTCGGCCTGACGTTCGCCGTCGGCACCAGACCGGCACTGATCCTCGCCGATCCCTGCTGCCCGCAGGAGGACGCGGCGCGCGTGACCGCGGGCGCTGAGGCAGTGGTGCAGATCGTCGCGCTCGATCTCGAAAACGGGCAGGCGGCCCCGCGAGGCGCGCAGGGGTTCACGCTCAGGACAGCGTTGGGGCCATGAGGAGGCCCGCCGCGTGCGGGCCTCCTCGCACATCGCGCGGCGCTAGTCGTTGGCTTCCGTGATCAGGTCGGGCAGCAGGTTGGCCGCGTTGGGGGTGCCAAGGCCGGTCACCGCGTCCCAGCCCTTGCTGGCGTCGTAACCGGGCAACTCACCACCCTTGTTGGTTCCCTGGATAACGTCGTAGAAGTCCGCGGCGTATTTCGCCGAGTTGTTGGCGATCCGGTAGAGCGCCGGATTGATGAAGCCGAGATCGTGACCGGCCATCTGATCGGCGATCGCGATCAGGCCCGCCCACTGCGGCGCGCTCGCGCTCGTGCCGCCGACGGTGTACCAGCCGGTGCTGCAGGGATTCGCGCCGCCACATCCGGCGGTGCCGCCCTTGGTGTCCGGTTCGGTCAGATAAACGAGCACGCCGGTTCGCGCGCTTGCCTGATAGGCGATGTCCGGGATCCCGCGCATGTTCGCGTTCTTTCCTGGAGCACCGGCGGAGGTGCCTGTGTACGTACTGCCGGGTGGGAGCACGTTCTGATAGTCAGGGCGGTCGAAGTAGATGCTGTAGCCGCCGCCCGAGGCGACCCAGCCCGGCTCGCGATCGCCCGGCGCGCTCTGGCAGTTCACCGGCGGGCTCACACTATCGACGCCCGCTCCGGTCACGGCGTTCGTGCAGAGATACGTCCCGCCCACCGTCGTCACGAGCGGGTCCGATGCCGGCCAGCTCACGCTCGGGTACGGAATGATCCGAGAATTCTTCACCGGCACTTTCATGCTGTTGGTCGTGCCGCCGTCGCCGCTCGAAGCGAACACGGTGACCTTCGCGGCACGCGCCTTCTCGAACGTGGTACGAAGCTGCTTGAGTGAGGCGAGTCCATCATTGAACGCGCCCTCGCCCGAGCCGAAGCTCTGGCTGATCACGTCGATCTTTCCGCTGTCGATGAGCGCAGTTTCGGCGTTCATCATCTGCTGGAAGCCCTGGACGCCGAGCACCTCGGCGGTCGGGGTCGTCAGAAGCACGATGTTCGCGAGCGGCGCGGTTGCATGCGCCCACTCGACGTCGAGCGCGACCTCCAGGTCCCAGAGGTTGTGGTTCTCGAGTCCGGTGCCGTTGCTCGGCGGCGGAGGCGTTGGTGGCGGGCAACCCTGCACGCAAACGATGTCGAAGCGCGGCGATACGGTCGACGCGCAGTTGGCCGACGGATCGCTGGGCCCGCTTTCGCCGCAGAGGTGCGGCAGCCCGAAGGCGGTGTTGAAGATGCCGAGATCCGATCGAATGGTGGAGGCGCCGAACGAGTCGACGACGACGATCGTCTTGCCTTGACCCCGATTCCCTGCGGCGTGCAGGACGGCGTAGTTGTACGAGTTCGCCATCGCCGCGGGGCCGAAGCAACGCCGGTTCACGGCCACGCAGGCGGCCTGGCTGGGAGGCGTCCCATCGGAGCTGATGAACGCCCAATCGCTGATGAGGGGCACGAACGCGATCGCTGGATCGTTGGTCGCGGAGCTCGTAGGCCCTGTCCCGGCGCCGGAGGCGGCCACAAGGACCGACAGCATGACGAGCGCGAGCAGACGCGTGATCCGCTTGGGCATGGATCCCTCCCCTGAAGTCCGCGGAAATATAGGGCCTCTAGCGGGCCACTTCCTCGAGCGCCGGCGGCTCACCCGGCGCTAGGCGCAGCGGACGGGGCTCGGAGCGGATCGGCTGGATGTGCATCGCCCGCACCCGGTCGAAGCTCGCGAACCAGTTCCACACCAGCCGCCCCGGCCACATGAGCGCGTCGATGATCGCGATCAGCACCGCGGCGATCGCGTCGCCGAGCCGTGCGACGAGACGCAGCACGTAGACGATCGCCTCCGCGACGAGCCACCCCGCCGCCCACAGCGCGAGTCCGGCGAACGCGGCGATGAAGACGACCGCCACCGCGAGCACGCTCACCGCGAAGTACGCCGCGCTCGCGAGCGCGAGGACACCGATGAGCGCGACGAGGCCGACGATCCCGAGGAAGCGCAGCAGGCCGCCGAGCAGCACCGCGAGCGGCGGGAGCGCGCGGCTCACGGCGCGCAGCACGAGGGCGAGAAGGAGCATCACGATGGCGAGCGCGCCCACGGCGAGGATCCACGCGAGCCAGGGCATCGCGATCGCGCCCCACGCGATGAGCGCTGTCGCGAGGAGCATGAGCGGGATCGGGAAGGTGAGCGCGAGACCCTCGAGGAAGCTCGCGAGCTCAGCCGGCAGGAAGTCCGGAACGACGACCGATGCGCGCCAGAGGGCGAGAAACAGCGACAGCGCGAGGAAGCACACCGCGAGTCCGAGCGCCAGGCGCGTCAGCCACGCGCGGCGGGCGGGGTCGAGGTCGTCCCACGGACCGAGATGGGTCATGCCGATGAGGTCGAAGAACACCAGGCCGAGCGTCAGCGCGCCCACGAAGGACGCGATCGCGTACGCGATGGTGATCTCGCGGAACGCTTCGGGCAGGAAGCTCACGGACGTGCCGATCGCCTTCTCGTGGCTCGCGATCGAGAGCGTCGCGTCCGCATACACGAAGAGGCACAGCGCCGCGAAGAACAGCACGCCGCCGATGACGCGCCAGCCGGCCCAGCGGTTCGAGCGGCCGCGCAGCTCGGTCGACGCGGAGTCCACCTGCGCGCCGAGCCGTGCGCTCCCGTTCTCCGCATGCGTCGCGGCCTGATCGACGAGCGGGCTCACGAGGCCGACGAGCGCTCCTGTGATCGCGGCCACCGGCCACCGCGGCGCGTCGCGCGCGGTGCCGAAGAGCGCGGCGATCGCGCGCGCGAGCGAGCGCGCGGGACGATCGAGCACGGGTCGGAAGTACTCGCGGAGATTGCGCAGAAGACGCGCTGGGAGAGTGGGGCTGGCGCGACGCAGCAGCGGATCGATGTCCGTGCGCGTGAAGTCCGCGGGCACGCGCAGGAGCTTCGCGAATGCGCCCACGAGGATGCGGATCGGGATCCCGAGAAGGGTCACCAGCGCGATCGCGCCCAAAACGAGCGGCCAGCTCTGGAGGATCGGATCGAGCGTCATCGGCCGCTTGCCTTGAGCTGCTCGGCGATCTTGTCCGCGGTCGTCGCGGCCCACGGCAAGAACACCGGTGTGCGCGCGTTGAGCTTTCTGAAGGTCGCCTCCCAGTCCTTCTGTCCGGTGCTCTGATCGCTCGGATCGTCGCGGTGATAGAGCCCGACGACCACGTCGCTCTGCCCAAGATCCGGACGGACGGGATTGCCGACGGTGTCGGTCATGTCGGAGAAGACCACGAGCTTGTGCCGTCCCGGATTGATGCCGAACACGCCGCCCGCGACCGCGAGACCACCGAAGATGTCCGTGCCGACCGGATCCTGCGCTGGGGACGCCGCGCGGATCGCGGCCTGCGCCCTGTCGATGAACGACTTCACCGCCGCGGCGTCAGTGGCGGCCGCGCGCTGCTGGATGTCGTTGACCTTCGACTGCCAGTCCTGAGCGGCGGTGTTGTACGCACGCACGCGCGACGCGTAGTCGTTGCACTCGAGCTGGTTGAGCGCGGCCTTCGGCTTTTCCGGCGCGGTCGGCAGCTCGCTCACGGCGCTCTTCGGGATCTGGCCGAGCGGCAGGAAGATCTCGCGGACGTCGTTGGAGTTGTGGCTGATCCAGGCCCCGAAGACCGAGTCACCCGGATGCAGGTCGACCTGCGCGAGCGCCCCCGCGATCGTGTCGAGCGCGGTCCTCGGCAGCTGCGGCCAGGGATAAGAAGGAGAGCGCTTCGCGTCGCCGGTGTAGGCGCGGTCGACGAGGAAGCCGTAGGTCACCGGCGTGGCCGATGCGGACGGGGTGGCGATCGGTGTAAGCGAGGGTGCGGGGCAGACCGTGCCGTTCTGATCCGCGCCGAGGCCGCCGCAGGCCGTGACGAGCATCGCGGCGGCCAGCGGAAGCGCGACGCCAAGCCCTCTGCCCCTCGTCACTTGGCTCTCCTCGTGGACGGTAACGGCCGACCTTATGTGCCGGATAAGAAACGGCGGACGCTCGCCCGCCTAGAAGACGTGCAAGCCGCAGGCCAGCGGGCGCCCGCCCTAGCGAGGACCTGCTCGCACGCTCCTTGGATGGCCGAGTAAGGTGGCCGGAA